>CAZBTQ010000003.1:0-48666 GCA_964494405.1 uncultured Iamiaceae bacterium | reverse complement strand
GCTACAGGTACTGGCCGGTGGCGACGCGCTCGATGGCGCGGCCGCCTTCTGCCTCGACGTCCTTGTCGTGGGAGATCAGGGTGCGCACGTAGACGATGCGCTCGCCCTTCTTGCCCGAGATCTTCGCCCAGTCGTCGGGGTTCGTCGTGTTCGGCAGGTCCTCGTGCTCCTTGTACTCCTGGCGGATCGACGCCAGCAGGTCCTCGGTGCGGATGCCGGTGGAGCCGCCGGCGATCACCCGCTTGATGGCGAGCTTCTTGGCCCGCCGCACGATGTTCTCGATCATGGCGCCCGACGAGAAGTCCTTGAAGTACATGACCTCCTTGTCGCCGTTCTGGTAGGTCACCTCCAAGAACTGGTTGGCGTCGTCGGCGCGGTACATCTCCTCGACCGTGTCCTCGATCATCGACCGTACGGCCTTCTCGGGGTCGCCGCCGCCGAGCGACGCGACCTCGTCGGCATCGAGGGGCAGGTCCGAGGTGAGGTAGCGGGCGAAGATCGACGACGCAGCCTGCTCGTCGGGGCGCTCGATCTTGATCTTCACGTCGAGGCGGCCCGGCCGCAGGATCGCTGGGTCGATCAGGTCCTCACGGTTGGAGGCACCGATCACGATCACGTTCTTCAACGTCTCGACGCCGTCGATCTCGGCGAGGAGCTGGGGCACGATCGTCGACTCCATGTCGGAGCTGATGCCGGTGCCGCGGGTGCGGAACAGCGACTCCATCTCGTCGAAGAAGACGATGACCGGCCAGCCCTCCTCGGACTTCTCGCGGGCCCGCTGGAACACGAGGCGGATCTGGCGCTCGGTCTCGCCCACGTACTTGTTGAGCAGCTCGGGGCCCTTGATGTTGAGGAAGTAGCTGCGGGCCTCGCGGTCGCCGCTGACCTCGGCCACCTTGGTGGCGAGCGAGTTGGCGACCGCCTTGGCGATGAGGGTCTTGCCGCAGCCGGGCGGGCCGTACAGCAGGATGCCCTTCGGCGCCGGCAGCCGGTACTCCGAGAACAGCGCCTGGTGCAGGAACGGCAGCTCGACCGCGTCGACGATCGCTTCGATCTGGGAATCGAGGCCGCCGACGTCGGTGTAGGAGATGTCGGGCACCTCCTCCAGCACGAGCTCCTCGACCTCGGGACGGGGCAGCTTCTCGAGCAGCAGGTTCGAGCGGGCGTCGAACAGCAACGTGTCGCCCGACCGCAGGCGGCGGACGTCCAGGTCGTCGATCAGGTCGACGACGCGCTCCTCGTCGGCGCGCCCCACCACCAGCGCACGCTTGCCGTCGGCGAGCACCTCCTTGAGCGTGACGACCTCGCCGGTGAGGTCGGGGGTCCGGGCCAGCACGACGTTGAGCGACTCGTTGAGGACGACCTCCTGCCCACGGGTGAGGTCGGTGTCGTCGAGCTCGGGGTGGATGGCGACGCGCATCTTGCGCCCGCTCGAGTACACGTCGACGGTGCCGTCCTCGTTGCGACCGAGCAGCGTCCCGTACGCCGACGGCGGCTGGGTGAGCTTCTCGACCTCTTCGCGCAGCGCCGCGATGTGCTCGCGCGACTCGCGCAGGGTGTAGGTGAGGCGCTCGTTCTGCGAGACGGCCTGGGCGAGCTGGCCCTTGGTCTCGAGCAGGCGCTCCTCCAGCGTGCGGACCCGCTTCGGCGCGTCGTGGAGCCGCCGGCGCAGCGTCTGGATCTCGTCGAGGTAGCGCTCGGCGAGCGCCCGGGCCTCGGCGGGATCGGCCGACGCGAGCTCGTCGTGGTCGTCGTGCGCGCGGTGTGGGGCGTCGTCGTCGGACTGCATCTCGAACGGTCGACCGACGTTGTCGTCTTCCACGTTTCGGACCCTACACGGCACGTGTCGCGGTGCCACACCACCTTCGGCATCGCCGCCGTGGAGGCCATGAACCCTCTATTTCTCCGCGAAGTTCCGTGTTTATTGCCACCCCGGGCTATGATGGCCCGCATGCCACCGGCCTCGGCCGTGGTCAGCGTTCGAACCCCCCACCAACACCGCATCCAACCCCGAGAAGCGAGGTGCCACCCCCATGGGCATGAAGGTCTGGATCGATCAGGATCTCTGCACAGGCGACGGGCTCTGCGAGGAGATCGCCCCCGACGTGTTCACCTTGCTCGACGACGGTCTCGCGTACGTCAAGGAAGGCAGCAAGGTCTTCTCCGAGCCGGGCGGCCCCGAGGGCCTCGCCAACGTGCCCGCCGGCCAGGAGGACGCCACCATCGAGTCCGCCGAGGAGTGCCCCGGCGAGTGCATCTTCATCGAGATCGAGTAAGACCCCGAGCGGCCCGCCACCGGTGGCGGCAACAGCGGGAGTGAACGACACGACGCGAGCCCGACGCCGACGCGCACCGCTCGGCGTGCTCGCGGTCGTGGCGGTCGTCTGGCTGCTCGCTCTGGCCACCACACTCGGGTGGGGCGCCGTCTCGCTCCGCTGGGTGCTGAGCGCCCAGGCCTCGACGCTGGTCAACAGCGCCATCTGGTTCGTCGGGCTGCCGCTCGGCACCGTCGTCGTCAGCCTGTTCGTCGCCCACGTGGTCGCACGCTGGCGTGGCAGCGGCGTGCTCGCGATTGCCATGCTCGTGCCCTCGGGGCTCACCCTGGCGGTGGTCGCGGTCGCGTGGCGGTTCGCCTTCGCGTTCCGACCGGCCGGACGTGACCAGGTCGGTGTGGTCAACGCCGTCGTCGACGCCGTGGGCGTCGAGCCGGTGGCGTGGCTCACCCAGCAGCCACTGGTCAACACCGTGGTGCTGTGCACGGCCGGCATCTGGGCCCTGACCGGCGTGGCGGTGGCGGTGCTGTTGGCGGCGATCCGACGGATCCCGCCGTCGCGGTTCGAGTCGGCGCGCCAGCGTGGTGCGGGCGAGTGGGGCCTGCTGGTGCGCGTCGTCGTGCCGGCGATCCGGGTGCCGATCGTCGCCGTCATCGCCGCGAGCGCGTGCGTCGCGGTCGCCACCTACGACATCGTGCGGGTCGCCACCGGCGGCAACTTCGACACGCAGGTGCTGGCCACCGAGTCGATCGACCGCTCCTTCGTCGCCGACCAGGCCGGTCGCGGCTCGGCGCTCGCCGTGGTGATGGTGGTGCTCGTCCTCGCGGTGATGGCGGCGCTGCTGGTCTGGCGTCGTCGTCGGGGCGAGCTCGCCGTCGTGACACCTGTCCCCCGCCACCGCGCCGAGGGACGCACCGCCCGCCACAGTCGCCACGACGTCGAGGTTGACGTCACCCCGAGCACCGGTCGGTTCGGTCGTTGGACGTGGCGGGCGTTGGTGCTCGGTCTGGTCGCGGTGTGGATGGTGCCGGTGGCCGGGGTGGTCATCACCGCGCTTCGGCCCGCGGCCGAGGCCGAGGCCTCCGGGTGGTGGACCGTGCTATCCAACCCGGCGCTGACGCTCGACAACGTGCGACGCGTGCTCGACGACGGCATGTGGGCGGGGGTGGTCGACTCGCTGCTGGTGGCGGTGCCGGTCGCGGCGGCGGTCGGCGCGCTCGCAGTGGTGGTCGGACGCGCCGAGCCCGAGGTGCGACGCGCCACCACCTCGACGTGGGTGCTGTTGGCGGCCGCACCCGTCGTGGCCATCGCCCTGCCGATGTTCGAGGTGGCCGACGCCGTGAGCCTGGACGGCACCCTCATCGCGGCGTGGGCGGTCCACCTCGTCGTCCTCACGCCGTTGGCGGTGCTGGTCGCCGTCAGAGCACCGGTGCGCTGGCACGGCGCGCTCGCCGGCGCGCTCGTCGCGTTCCTGCTCGCGTGGAACGACCAGGTCGTCGCCACGGTCTTCCTCGGCGGCACCGACGGCATCACGCCGGCAACCGTGCGCCTCGCCGAGCTCGTCTCCCAGCGTGGGGAGGAGCAGCACCTGGTGGCGGCGGCCGCGCTGGTCACCGCCGTGGTGCCGTTGGCGGTGCTGCTCGGCGCCCGATCGCTCCTGCTCGGCGTTCTGGTCGGCCGGGGTCAGCCGATGGCTGACGAACCCCGCACAGAACCCCCCACGGACTCAGGCCCAGATGGCGTTGCCGGTGTCGACGTCGAAGAAGTGCATGCGGGAGGTGTCGACGGCGAGCGTGGCGGGCTGGCCGAGGCGGATGGTGGTGCGGGGCTCGAGCTTGGCGATGCACATCGTGGTGCCGGTCGTTCCGACCTCGTCGAGGGCGTCGGGGTCGCCGGGGTCGGCGGCGGTGGCGTCGACCCGGAAGTGGACGAGGACCTCCGAGCCGAGTGACTCGACCAGTTCGATGTCGACCCCGATGTGGCGATCGGGACCGAACTCGGGCGACAGCACCGGGTCGTCGAGGTCCTCGGGCCTGATGCCGACGACGACGGGCATGCCGACGTAGTTGCGCAGCGCCGGACGCTGCTCGAAGACCTCGGGGTCCAGTGCCACCGACTGGCTGCCGATCGTCACCGTGCGGGCGCCGTCGGTGTCGACGATCTCGCTGTTGAGCAGGTTCATCGACGGGGAGCCGATGAACGCCGCGACGAAGATGTTGTTGGGATGGTCGTAGAGCGCCTGGGGCGCGTCGACCTGTTGGAGGATCCCGTCCTTCAGCACTGCGACGCGGTCGCCCATCGTCATGGCCTCGACCTGGTCGTGGGTGACGTAGATCGTGGTGACGCCGAGGTTGCGCTGGATGCGGGCGATCTCGGCGCGCATCTGGACGCGGAGCTTGGCGTCGAGGTTCGACAGCGGCTCGTCCATCAAGAACGCGGCCGGCTGGCGCACGATGGCACGGCCCATCGCGACGCGCTGGCGCTGACCACCCGAGAGCTGCCCGGGCTTGCGCGACAGGTTCTCCTCGAGCTCGAGGATCTTCGCCGCCTCCATGACCCGACGGCGGATCTCGTCCTTGGGGACCTTCTTCAGCTTCAAGGCGAAGCCGATGTTGTCGTAGACGGTCATGTGCGGGTACAGCGCGTAGTTCTGGAAGACCATCGCGATGTCGCGGTCGCGCGGGGGGATGTCGTTGACGACCCGATCGCCGATGCGCAGCGTGCCGGCCGAGATCTCCTCGAGCCCGGCGACCATCCGCAGCGCGGTGGACTTCCCGCAGCCCGACGGGCCGACGAGGACGAGGAACTCGCCTTCGTGGATCTCCAGGTCGAGCCCGTAGACGGCTTGGAAGCCGTTGGGGTAGATCTTGTCGATGCCCTCGAGCGTGACGCTGGCCACGTGACCCCTCCCTCCGTGGGCGGCGGTGACGCGACGCCCTCGATGGCGTGACCGTAGCGCATCGAGCCCGAGTGGAACCGGTTCCGGCTCCTGTGGTCGCACGTCCTAGTGCACGCACTCTCCGGTGCCGGTGGGGACGCCGATGGCGGAGTTCAGCGCGGCACGGATCTCGGGGACGGTCAGCGCGTAGGCGACGGCGTCGCGGTCGGGCGCGATCGCGAACGCGAGGCCCACGACCGAGCCGTCGGTGCCGACGAGCGGCGCGCCGGAGTCGCCCGGGCTGAGCTCGGCGGCGACGAAGAACACGTCGCGGCTCACCCGGTGCTCGTCGTAGATGTCGGTGCCGGTGGCGGTGACCCGGCGCGCGATCTGGAACGGCGCGATCCGCAGATCGCCGCCGTGGGGGTGGCCGAACACCCCGCCGCGGTCGCCCACCCCGGAGTCGCCGAGCGGCAGCGCCGGCCGATCGATCCCGGGCACCCGCAGCACCGCGATGTCCGTAGCGGGGTCGTACAGCACCACCTGGCCCTCGAGGGACGTGCCGTCGTCGCGGACGATGGTGGTGGACCCTTCGCCGGCGACGACGTGCGCGTTGGTCACCACGGTGTCGTCGTCGAGGACCACCCCGGTGCCGAGCTGCACCCGCCGACACGCCGCGCCCTCGATCCGCACGACCGACCGCGCCACCTGCGCGGTGAGGTCCTCGGAGAGTCCGGTGTCCGCCGGAGGCTCGGCCAGGTCGGGCGTCGGGTGGAGCGCGTTCCACACGTGGGGGAACTCGTCGACGCCGATGACACGGCGCAGGGCCTGCACGCCGTCGGGTGGTGCCGGGAGGACCTCGTCGAGCACCTTCGCCACCCGCGACTCCCGGGCCTGCTCGGCCGGCCAGTCCGAGAAGTCCGCCATCAGCGGCACGAGCAACCAGACCGACAGGACGACCCCCGCGCATCCCGTGACCGCACCCGCGACGCGGTCGACGGTGCCGAGGTCGTCGCCGGACACCGCGACCTGGAGCCGCGACCCGACGAACAGCCCGAGGAGCGACCCGATCGAGACCCCGGCGACGAGGACCCCACCGCCGGTGAGCGCCAGGCGCAACGCTCCGGCGTCGGCGAGGCGCTCGACGATCCAGGGCAGCGTGCGCAGCGCGACGACGAGACCCGCTGCGGCGCCGAGCCACGACGCGACACGTGTGAGGAACCCGAGCCGCCAACCCGCGAGTCCGGCCGAGATGATGACCAGCAGGACGACGGCGTCGAACAGGTTCATCGCGCCCGGTTCGCCGTCAGCCCCCGACCAGGCGGGCGTGGGTGAGGAACCCGGTGTGGCCGACCATCCGGTGGTCGGGCCGCACCGCGACGCCGTCGATGTGCCAGCCCCGATGCAGGATCTCGACGGTGGCGGCCAGGTCGAACGAGCTCTTCTCGAGGCGTTCGCGCAGCTGGCTCGCCTGGACGATGCTCGGCGTGTACGCGATGAGGATCCCGCCCGACACCAGCGCGCGCTCGGCGTGGGGCACCACCTGCCACGGTTCGGGCAGGTCGAGCACGACACGGTCGAAGTCGGTGCCGTCGATGCCCTCGTAGCAGTCGCGCTCCTGGACGTCGTAGCGCTCGGTCGCCTCGGTGCCGAGGAACGACTCGACGTTGCGCTGGGCCCGGACCGCGAAGTCCGCCCGCAGCTCGTAGCCGGTGACCAGCGCGCCGGCGCGGAGCAGCGTCATCGACAGCGCGCCGGAACCGACACCCGACTCGAGGACCTTCAGACCAGGCGAGATGTCGGCCAGCATGAGGATCGGGCCGAGGTCCTTGGGATAGATGACCTGCGCGCCGCGGGGCATCTTCAGCACGAAGTCGGCCAGCGTGGGACGCACCACCAGGTAGCGGGCGCTGCGCGTCGAGGTGATCGTCACCCCCTCGTGGCGACCGATGACGTCGTCGTGGGGCACGAACCCGCTGTGGGTGTGGAACTCGCCGCCGGCTTCGAGGGTGACGAGGTAGCTCCGCTTCTTGCTGTCGAGGAACAGGACGCGATCGCCGGCCTCCAGGGGCCGGCTCACCGTGCACCGCCCCGCGCCGTGGCGGGGCCAGGCGACAGCGTGACGGGCTGTGCGGCGGTGGCCCGCTCGACCAGCCGGCAGAAGGCGCACACCTCGGTGGGTGTCGGCGCGCCGCAGCGCGTGCAGGGTGCCAGCGCCTCGGCGAGGTCGATCGAGTCGTCGCGGAACCGCTCGACAGCCCGGGCGAGGAAGCCGAAGTAGAAGTCGTGCTTGGCGCCGGGCGAGCGCACCTCGATGGTGTTGAGGGCGTCCTTGTAGGCGAGGTGGCGGTTGCCCTCGGCCATCGGGCACTCGTCGACCTGGTAGTCGATCCCTCGCAGCACGCAGTAGGCCGCCATCTCGCGCTCGGCGAGGCGGACGAGGGGCTTCACCTTGCGCGGGAAGCCGTTGTGCTCGGGCAGCACCGGGAGCTGGCGGCCCAGGTACTCCTCGTGCCAGTGCAAGACGTTGCCGAGCAGCACGGCCGCCTCGTCGTCGAGGTTGTGCCCGGTGGCGACGGCGTCGTAGCCGCCGTCGATGGCTGCGGCGTCGAACACGTGGCGCTTGGACATGCCGCACGCCGAGCAGGGCTTGCGGCGAGCGGCGCGCGCCCCGGTCGGGATGTCGTAGCCGTACTCGGTGCGCAGGTCGATCTCGATGAGGTTCGCGTCGCGGGACCGCGCGAACGCGCGGGCGTAGGAGCCGGAGTCGTCGCTGTAGTCGCCGATGCCGAGCCCGATGTAGAGGCCGTCGGCGTCGTAGCCGAGGTCGAGCAACAGGTCCCACAGGGCCAGCGAGTCCTTGCCGCCCGAGACCGCCACGAGCACCCGCTCGCCCGGCCGCAGCATCTCGAACTCGTCGATGGCCTTGGTGGCCTGGTCGCGGCACAGGCGCAAGAAGTGGTCGCGGCAGAAGTTGGCGTTGTGGCGCCGGACGTCGATGACCGCGGGCTCGCGGCACACCCGGCACTTCATCGCGCCTCGCCTCGGTCGCCGGTGGCGTCGAGCCCGACGGCGAGCGGGACCGCCCCACCCGAGATGACCGGCCGGACCTCGACGTGGTCGTCGTCGGAGAGCATGGTGTCGCCGGGGACCAGCTCGTCGCCTCGCAGCACGATGACCGAGCTGCGCTCGATCTGGAGCCGGGACAACAAGACGTCGACGGTGACCGGACCCGGCGCATCGACCTCGCGGCGGGGGTTGCGGAGAAGGACCTTCACCCCTCCATCATGGCAAGGTCCGCCCGCCGGCTGTCACCGACCGGCGCAGCGACCAGCTCAGCGGCGGTTCAGCGGCGGTTCAGCGGCGGCGGCGGACCTTGGCCGGCTTGCCGCTGCGTTCGAGCAGGGTGTGGTCGACGAGCAGCGTCTGACCCGGTTCGAGCACGGCCCGGTAGACCACCTCGGACTGCGGCCGGCGAGCCTCGTTGGCCTTGCGCAGCAGCCACACCGACGCCGCGATCGCGATCCAGTGGCTGCCCGAGGTCCCCGACATGGCCCGGCCGAACGCGAGGCGCTGGAGGCGCAGGAGCACTCAGACCCTCCGGATCTCGACGATGGTGGTCTTCTTGCGACCCCGGCGGCGGCCCAGCGTGTACGCCGCGAGCACGACCGCCACCGCGAGCGCCGTGCCGACGACGACCGCGACGTTGAGCGCCTGCTCCTTGCGATCGTCGACCTCGCCTTCGAGCTCGCGGAACTTCGCCTCGATGTCGTCGCGGGTGATCGGTCGGTCGATGTGGTCGGCGAGGGTCATCAGGTGGTCTTCTTCGTCCTGGTGATGAACGAGGCGAGCAGCGCGATCGCCGCCGCCAACCCGACGAGCACGATCGCATAGGGCGCCCAGCTCCAGCTCCCGGTGAAGGTGGAACCCGTCTCGGTCTGCAGGGCGCGGAGGCCGGAGAGGGCGAGCAGCAGCAGGCCGAGCCCGACGAGCACCGAGCCGCCGAGGCCGCGCACGAGGTACCTGGGAAGTGCGCGGAGCGGGTCGACGGTCTCCTGCTTCGCGTAGGCGATCAGCAGGTCCTTGACGTCGGTGACGGTCTCCGCCGGGGAGGGTGAGTCGGGCACGTCGCTCCTCGCTGCGAGGTCGTGGCTGTCGGACAGGGGCTCGGGGACGGCTTGTGCAGTGCCTTCCTAGTGTCGCGGACCGCTCACGGCAACTGGCTGATCCACGGGACGTCCCGATGTTGAGCGCTCGTCGCCGTCACGAACCGGCGGCACCGAGCCGGGCGGCCAGGAGGGTGAGCGCGTCGTCGAGCATCGCGTCGAGCAGCGCGACGCGGGTGGCGGCACCGGGCGCGGCGAGCAGGCGCTGGCGGTCGTGCGGCCCGATCGGCGCGAGCGCCACCAGCTCGAACGTGGCGGTCGCGACGTCGTCGGAGATGTCGACGGTCGCGGGTGGTGCCGGTTCGCGCAGCTCGGCGCACAGCGCGAGGGCCCGGCGGGTCTTGGCGATGAGCGCGCTGAGATCGGTCGCCTCGTCGAGCTGATCGTCGGTGTCGTCGGGCCAGTCGCAGACCCTGGCCATCGGGTGCGGGGCGTCGGGGAGCCACGTGTCGACGCGCAACCGGCGGTGCCCCCGAGCAACGAGCGACCACCGCCCTCCCCCGCTCGGCGCGGCGCGCACGACGCGCGCCACGCAGCCGACGTCGGTGCGCACGTCACCGCCACCGACCTCGTTGCCGCGCTCGATCAGCACGACGCCGAACTCGTGGGGCTCGTGGGACATCACCCGGTCGAGCAGCCGCAGGTAGCGCGGCTCGAACACCTGGAGGGGCAGCAACGCGCCAGGTACGAGGACCGTGCCGAGCGGGAACATCGGCATGTCGTGGGCAGTGGCGTGGTCCATCGCCGCCAGGGTACGGGGGCGATGCGACCCGCCGCCGAAGGCGAGGCCGGTCCTTGGTGTTCGCTCTGCTCGACAGTTAGAGTCCCGAACTAACACGAGGAGAGTTCAGCGGCCGTGACCCAGATCGAGGACCGTGGCGGACACGAGCGGCGGGACGAGGACGTGGACCCGGCGGCTGCCGTGCCGACGGAGGTCGAGGACTTCGTCACGCCCATCGGCAAGACCTCGTGGCGTGGAGCCACCTTCGCCTCGTTGGAGGTCCCCACCTATCGCCTCCTCTGGTACGGCGGGGTCCTGTCGTTCCTCGCGGTGCAGATGCAGATGGTGGCCCGAGCAGCGCTCGCCTACGACCTGACGGGATCCAACGGGTCGCTCGGCATCGTGATGTTCTGGTTCGGCCTGCCGATGCTCTTGTGCACACCCCTCGGTGGCGTCGCGGCTGACCGCTTCTCGAAGCGACGGGTCATCCTCTCGTCGCAGTGGCTGCTCATCCTCTCGTCGGCGTTCCTCGCGGTGGTCCTGCTCCTCGACGTCATCGAGTTCTGGATGCTCCCGATGTCGTCGGCGATCCAGGCTGCGGCCTTCGCCTTCCTCGGCCCCGCTCGCATGGCCTTCACGACCGAGCTGGTGGGCCGGGGGCTGCTCTCGAACGCGGTCGTGCTCCAGCAGCTCAGCATGAACGGGACCCGCGTCTTCGGGCCAGCGGTCGCTGGCGTGCTCACCAGCGTGGCGTGGTTCGGCTACGAGGGCGCCTACATCACGACCAGCCTGTTGACCGTCGCCGCCAGCGCCATGACGATGCGCCTGCCGCCTGGGCGCCCACCGGCCGACAAGGTGGTCAAGAACCCTGCGCGCGAGTTCGCGGATGGCATCGGCTACGTGAAGTCGAACCCCCACGTCGCGCTGCTCCTGGTCGTGTCGCTCGTCGTCGTGATGTCAGCGTTCCCGTACGTGGCGTTCCTGGCCTCGCTCTCCAAGGACGTCTTCGGCTTCGGTGCCGACAACACCGGCTACGGGATCATGTCGGGTGCCACCGCGGTCGGCGCGGTGAGCGCATCGCTGTTCATCGCCAGCCGTTCGGGCGGACCGAACGTGTGGAAGCTCCAGGCGGGCGCGGGTGCGATGTTCGGAGCAGGGCTGATCCTGTTGGCGATCACCCCCACGTTCTGGGCGTCGATCCTGGTGCTCGTCCTGATCGGCGGTGCCACCTCCTCGTTCCAGGCCTTGAACAACACGATGGTCCTGATGGCGAGCAAGACGGCGTTCCACGGCAGGGTGCAGGCGCTGATGGGCATGAGCTTCGCCGGCTTCGGCCTGGTGGCCTACCCGCTGGGTGTGCTCGCCGACGCCATCGGCCTGCGGGCGACGTTCGCCATGATGGGCGCGGTCACCATGAGCGCGATGGCCGTCTACTTCGTGGTGCGGCCGATCGTCGCCCGCCACCACCCGCTCATCCTGCACGACGACTGATCCCCCGATGTCGGCGCGTCGTCGGCGAGCGTGCAGGTCGGTCAGGGCGTGACGGCCGCCTGGGGTAGGAGCTCGGGCGGGACCTCGACCACCGGGATCGTGGCCAGCGCGACGCCGAGGTCGGACTGGAGCTGCACCGTCAGGTCCGGCACGAACTCTCCGTCGGGGACGTTGGAGATGTACGCGAACGTGTACGTGCGCCCGTCGGCACCGGTGACCTCGCCGGCGAGCGCCGACACGTTGCGCAGCGACCCCGTCTTGGCGCGCAGGTTGCCGGCGGCGGGGGTGCCGACCATCCGACCTGCGAGCGTGCCCGACTGGCCGGCGACCGCGAGCCCTTCCTCCAGCACGTCGCCGATCGGCTCGAGCGCCAACACCTGGGTGAGCGACCGACACGTCGTGCGGTTGCCGAGGTCGAGCCCCGACCCGTCGGTGAGGTCGATGCCGTCGGCGGGGACGCCCTCGGCGGCGAGGTCGGCTTCGAGCGCCGCCAACCCCGCGATGCTGCTGCCCTGGACGCCTGCGCGCACAGCGAGCTCCTTCGCCAGCAGCTCGGCGGTGGTGTTGTCGCTGTAGCGCAGCATCTGCGCGACGACGGTGCGGACAGGCGGCGAGTCGATCGCCGCGATCTCGACCGCACCCTCCGGTGCCACGCCGCTGCGCGGGTCGCCTGCCACCGCGACGCCGCGCTCGCGCAGGAGCTCGGTGAGCACCGCAGCCGTGTGCGCGGGCGGATCCTCGGCCGGCTCGCCCGCGCCCTGGGCCACCTCGGTCTCGGTGAACGTCTCGAGCCCGTCGTTGACCCCGAGGCCCGACAGCGGGCCGACCTGCACCTGGTCGCGGTAGCGCTGAGGCCAGGTGGGGATGTCGCGCACCTCGTCGTAGCGCGACCCGTCGCCGACGACCGAGCCGTCGACGCGGGTGACGCCTGCGGCGACGATCGCGTCGGCCAGGTTCTCGAAGCGGGTGGTGGGCTTGTTCGGGTCGCTCTGGCGGGCGATGTAGGCGTCGGTGGACAGCAACGGGTCGCCGCCGCCGACCACGACGAGGTCGCCCGCGATCGCGCCGTCGGCGACCGGTGACGCGGCGACCGCGGTCGTGCGGAACGTCTCGTCGGGGTCCATGACCGACAGGAGCGCACCGCCGACGAGCAGCTTCTGGGTCGAGGCGGGGATCAGGCCGAGGTCGGGGTTGTGGGCGACGATCTCGCGGCCGTCCTCGACGACGACCAGGCACGACTCACCGGGCATCTGCGGAGGGATCCCCGACACGGCAGCCGCCACGACGGCGTCACGCCGTGGATCGAGCAGCGCCTCGGGCGTGCGCCGCACCGACAGCAGCGGGGTGACGGCCTGGGCATCGTGGGCGGTGGCCGGGTCGGCAGCGGCATCGGTGACGACGGCCGCGACCGCGGCACCGCCCGCGAGGAGGGCGACGAACACGACGACAGCGAGGAACTTCACGGGTGCACGTCCGGGGTCAACGACGGGCGTCGCGGTGCCGCACGTAGCGCCACATGTGGTCGAGCGCGGTGACCGCACGGTTCGACGACGGGTAGCAGAGCCGTCCCGAGGCGCGAACGGCCGCCGGACCCGGGTTGTCGGGGTCGGCGGTGGCGAGCTCGGTGGCGGTGAGGATCGGCTTGCCGGTGCGCTCGGAGATCTCGGCGGCGGCCTCGGCGAAGCGCCGGTCCTGGCGCTCGTGGTACTCGACGATGCGCTCGAGCCCGTGGTCGGGGTAGAAGCGACCGGTCCGCATCAGCTTGGCCTGGTTCGACTGGATGCCGAGCCCCAGGTAGATCACCGCGTCGACGTCGGGGTGCGACGCCACCATCTCCATCACCTCGGGGATGGTGTCGCGGGTCTCGCCACCCGCCAGGTCGACGGGGTTGTTGCGGCTCCAGCGGGGCGGGAGCTTGGTGTCGATCTGGGCCAGCAGGTCCTCGGGCAGGGCGATCAGCTCGAGGCTGGTGCCGGCGAGCGCGTCGGCGGTGACCACGCCCCACCCGCCCGCGGTGGTGAGCACCACGACGCGGTTGCCCTTGGGGAGCGGTTGGGTGGCGAACGTGGCTGCCGCCTCGAACGCCTCCTCGACCGTCGCCGCCCGCGTCACGCCGGCCTGGCGGCACGCGCCGTCGAAGACGCGGTCGTCGGTGGCGAGCGACCCGGTGTGGCTCGCGGCCGCACGCTGGCCGCCGCTCGTCGCGCCGCCCTTCAACAGGACGACCGGCTTGCGATCGGCCACCCCCCGGATGCGCTCCATGAACGCACGTCCGTCGGTGAGCCCCTCGACGTAGGCGAGCGCCACCGCGGTCTCGTCGTCGTCGCCGTAGAACTCGAGGTAGTCGGCGACGTTGACCATCGCGGCGTTGCCTGCCGAGACGCCACGGCTGAAGCCGATGCCGGTCTGGACCCCGAGGTTCATGAACGACGACACGAAGTTGCCGGACTGGGACGCGACCCCGATGCGGCCGGGCGGCGGGTTCGGCGCCACGATCTGGGCACAGAGGTGCACGGGAGTGGACAGGACACCCTGGCCGTTGGGGCCGGCGACGAGGATGCCGAGCTCGTCGGCGAGCGCCACGAGCTGCTCCTGGGCGATCCGGCCCTCCTCCCCCGCCTCTCCGTAGCCGGCCGAGGTCAAGAAGGCGGCTCGGATGCCGCGCTCGGCGCAGTCCCGCAGCAGCTGGGGGTTGGTGGCAGCCGGCGTGCAGACGAACGCCAGGTCGAACTCGCCGTCCGGCAGGTCGAGGATCGACGGCACGGTCTGGATGCCGAGGATCTCCTCACCGGACAGGTTCGTCGCCGCGACCTTGCCGGCGTAGCCGCCGGCCAACAGGTTGTGGAGGCTGACGAACCCGAACTTGCCCGGATGCGAGGAGGCACCGGCGACCACGACGCCGCGGGGCTCGAACAGCGCACGGAACTGCTCGGTGGTGGCCATCAGGCGTTCGCCTCCTGGGTCGCCTCGTCCACGGTGACCTCGACGAGGGCATCGACGGCGATCGGCACGCCATCGCTGACGATGAGCGGGTTGAGATCCGCGGACACGATGCGCGGATCCGCGGTGGCCGCATCAGACAGGCCGAGCAGCACCTTCGCCAGCGCCTCGCGGTCGACGGGCGGTTCGCCGCGGAACGCACCGAGCAAGGCCTGGGTGGCGAGGTCGTCGATCATCTCGTGCGCGTCGACCTCGTCGATCGGCACCATGCGCAGCACGACGTCGCCGATCGCTTCGGCGAGCACGCCGCCGACGCCCAGCATGACGGTCATCCCGAACTGGGGATCGTCGGCGAGCCCGGCGATCAGCTCGCGGCTCCCCTTGACCATCGGGGCGACCAGGACCTGCACGGTGCCGTCCTCGGGGCGAGCGAGCGCGAGCAGCTCGGAGGCGGCCCGACGGACCGCGTCGGCGTCGCCGAGCCCGAGGCGCACCAGGCCACGTTCGGTCTTGTGGGCGATGGCGTCGCCGTTGAGCTTGGCCACGACGGGGAAGCCGATCTCGGCGGCCGCGGCCGCCGCGCCCGCGGCGTCGTCGGCGAGGCGCTCAGCGGCGATCGGCACGCCGAAGCCGGCGAGCAGCCGCTTCGAGTCCGTCTCCGACAGGGTCGTCGTGACAGTCGTCGTGACAGTCGTCGTGACGGCGGTCGTGACAGTCGTGGTGGGAGCGCTGATCTCGGGCACGGCAGGCGATGCTAACGACTGGCACCGCCCCGCCCGTCGCGGCCCTGCCCGCGGTGCCGCGGCAGGTTCAGGCCGGGGCGGTGTGGGTGGCGGGTTCGAGCGCGGCCCGGAAGAACGCCCGCACGTGCACCAGCCGATCCTCGAGCGCCTCGGTGCTGAGCGGATCGGATCCGAGCAGGCCCTCGATGAAGGGCAGGTCGCTGAAGTAGCTGAGGAGGGCGCCATACCCGGTGAGCAGGAGCTGCGCTGGGTCCTGGCGGCGGAAGTGGCCGGCGTCCATCTCGCGCTCGAAGAACGCGCAGGCCTGCTCGAACTGGGGCCGCAGCGCCCCGCCGAGGTCCATGCCGAGTCGACCGCCACCTTCGAGTGCCTCACGGCGGACGAGGCGCACGAAGTCGGGGTTCTCCATGAAGAAGCGGAAGCCGGCGGTGAGGACGTGGTCGACCAGGGTCCAGCCCTCGCGGTGGTCCTCGTTGGTGGTGAGGACCTCGAGCCGCTCGTACCACTCGGCGAGCGCCAGCTCGAAGACCTCGCGGTAGATGGCGTCCTTCGACGGGAAGTGGTGCAGCAGGCTGGGACGGCGGATCCCGACCCCCGCCGCGATGTCGTTCAGGGACGTGCCCTCGAAGCCGTGATCGGCGAAGCAGCGACGGGCCTCGACGAGGATCTGCTCCCTGGTGGTGGGCGGGACATCGGTCTCGGGCAGCACGCGAGCGGCTGTCGTCCCGTTGGGCCCCATGGGGGCGATGTCGGCTTCCACCCCCTCGCTCACGCCTCCGAGGGTAGCGACCGCGCGACACTCCTGGCCGTGGCCGACCCCCGCACCATCGCCGCCAGCCGCGTCCTGTGGCCAGACGGCGCCCTCTCCCCCGGCGTGATCACCGTCGAGGACGGCCGCATCGCCGCGCTGGCCCGACCCGATGGCCCTGTCCCCGATCGCGTCGTCTGCCCGGGCTTCGTCGACCTCCAGGTGAACGGGATCGACGACGTCGACGTGGCCCACGCCGACGGCGACGACTGGGACCGGCTCGACGCCGCGCTCCTCGCCCAGGGCGTCACCACGTGGTGTCCCACCCTGATCACCGCGCCGTGGGCCGACACGCTCGACGCGCTGTCAAGGATCGCCGACGCGGCCGCCCGGGGCCCGAGCGCGCGGCCGCGGATCGCCGGTGCGCACCTCGAAGGTCCGTGGCTCGGCGACGCGATCGGCGCGCACCCGGCCGAGCACGTGCTCGCCCCGTCGGCCGCGGCGGTGGCCGACCTTCCAGGCGGCGTCGCGCTGGTGACCCTCGGGCCCGAGCACCCGGAGGCCGAGGCCGCCTGTCGTGCGCTGCGCGCCCGCGGGATCGCGGTGGCCATCGGACACTCGCGGGCCACCTACGAGCAGTCGGTGCCGCTGGTCGACGCAGGCGCCAGCCTCGTCACCCACGTCGGCAACGCCACCGGGCCCATCAGCGCCCGCGCTCCGGGGGTGTTCGGGCTGGGCTTGTCCGACGAACGCCTGGCCGTGTCGGTCATCGCCGACCTCGTGCACCTGCACCCCGCGGTCTTGCGCATCGTCGCCGGTGCCGCGGCGTCGCGCCTGGTGCTGGTGACCGACGCGGTGGCGTGGCGCGCTCCGAGCCACCGCGCCCGCGGGATCACCTCGGTCGACGGTGCCCCTCGGCTGCCCGACGGCACCTTGGCCGGGAGCGCGCTCACCATGGACCAGGCCATCCGCAACCTCGTCGGATCCGGCGCCACCGACCTCGGCACTGCGCTGCGGGCAGCATCGACCCATCCGGCACGCGTGATCGGCGTCGAGGACCGGGGCGTGATCACGGTGGGAGCGCTGGCCGATCTGGTGGCGCTCGACCTGTCGCTCGCGGTCGAACAGGTGTGGCTCGAAGGCCAGCCGGTCTGACTTGTACCGTCGCGGCATGCAGATCATCGCGGCCGTGTTCATCGACGACATCGAGCTCCGGCAGGTGGCCGGCCCGTCCACGCGCATCGACCTCACGGGCATCCAGTTCTCGGCCGCCGCGCCGCAGCCGGTGCCGATGACCTGGGCGCCGCACCTGTGCGTGCTGGTCCACTGCCCGAGCGACCACTCCGGCAGCGCCGCACTCGAGGTCGTGTTCCGTCGGGGCGACGAGGAGGTGGCCCGCAACGTGCAGCCGCTCCAGGTCGAGCCGGGTAAGTTCAACTACCGCCTGGTCCGTGGCGAGATCGAGTTCGAGGAGTACGGGATGGTCGAGGCGCACTGTCGCATCGACATGGGTCCCGTCACCGTGGTGCCCTACACCCTGCTCCCGCCGGTGGCGTGACGACGTCCGTCGCGGTCGGTCTGTCCGAACATCCCGTCCCCGCCCACGCGACCGGCGACGCGCTGGGTGCGGTGCTCGACCAGATGGGCACCGACGCCGACCTCGTGCTGGTGTTCGTCACCGGCAACCACGCCGGTGCGCTCGGCGACATCACCCGAGCTGCCGAGCAGGTCCTCAAGCCCCGCGTCCTGGTCGGCGCAGCCAGCTCCGGCGTCGTCGGCGGATGCCGGGAGGTCGAGGAGGCCCCAGGCATCGCGGTGTTCGCGGTGCGCTGCGGCGGTGTGACGCCCGTGCGCCTGCGAGCCGCGCGCATGGAGCGTGGGTGGACGATCAAGGGGATGCCCGCAGCGGCCGCCGAGGGCGAGCGGACGCTGCTGCTCGTCGCCGACCCCCACTCGTTCCCCGCCGAGGGGCTGCTGGCGCACCTCGAGGCGCAGGCGCCGGGCCTTCGCGTCGTCGGTGGACTCACCGCCGGGTCGCGTGGGCCGGGCGGCGCGCGCATGGTCGTCGACGGCGACGAGCACACGACGGGAGCGGTCGGCGTGCTCCTCGGACCAGACGCCGACGTGACGACCCTTGTGTCCCAGGGGTGTCGACCGATCGGCGACCCGTTCGTCGTGACCAGCGCGGACGGACGCCACCTGCTCGAGCTGGGCGGCCGACCCGCGGTGGACCGCCTTCGCGACCTGATCGCGGCGCTCGACGCGCCGGACCGGCTCCTCGCCACGACCGGCCTCCAGATCGGTCACGTCCTCGACGAAGGGCGTGCGACGTTCGGTCAGGGCGACTTCCTGGTGCGTCCGGTCCTGCGCGTCGACGCGTCCACCGGTGCCGTGTCGATCGGCGACGAGGTCGAGGTCGGGCGCACCGTCCAGTTCCAGCTCCGCGACGCCGAGGCCGCGTCGGCAGACCTCCGGGCCACCCTCTCCGGTCTCCGCGCTGACGGGGCGCTGGTGTTCCCGTGCACCCGACGCGGCAACCGCCTGTTCGGTCGACCCGACCACGATGCCGAGGTCGTCGCCGAGGCGCTCGGCACGCGGGCGGTGGGAGGGATGTTCTCGACAGGCGAGGTCGGACCCGTCGGAGCCAGGAACCTGATCCACTCGGCATCGGTGTCGATGGCGTTGTTCGGAGCCCGTCTGGCCTGAAGGTCGGGGTCTCGGGACGTCGCTAGGGTGGGCGGCGAGCACCATCAGGAGGCCTGGTGACCGAAGCGGAACTCGAACAGAGAGCGATCGACGTCGTCAGGGGACTCGCCCTCGACGGCCCTGACGCGGCCAGATCGGGTCACCAGGGCACCGCCATGGCGCTGGCGCCGCTCGCCCACGTGCTGTGGACGCGGATCCTGCGCTACGACGCCGCCGATCCGTCGTGGCCCGACCGCGACCGGTTCGTGCTGTCGGCCGGCCACGCGTCGATCCTGCTCTACTCGATGCTCCACCTCACCGGCCAGGGCCTGACCCTCGACGACCTGAAGGCGTTCCGCCAGTGGGGCAGCCGCACGCCCGGGCACCCCGAGGTCGGGCACGGCACGCCGGGTGTCGAGGTCACGACGGGCCCGCTCGGCCAGGGCGTCGCCAACAGCGTCGGCATGGCCGTCGCCGAGCGCTTCCTGCGCGCCCGCTTCGGGTCCGACATCTGCGACCACCGCACCTTCGCGGTGTGCGGCGACGGGGACCTCTCCGAGGGCGTCAGCCACGAGGCCGCGTCGCTCGCCGGCCACCTCGGGCTCGACCGGCTCACGTGGATCTACGACGACAACCACATCACGATCGACGGTCCCACCGACCTCGCGCTCACCGACGACGCCGCGCTGCGCTTCCGCGGCTACGGCTGGAACGTCGTCGAGCTGGGAGAGGCGGCCAACGACCTCGACGCCATCGAAGCCGGTCTCCGTCAGGCGATCGCGCACGAGGGCGCGCCGACGCTGGTGATCCTGCGCAGCCACGTCGGGTACCCGTCGCCGAACCACACCGACGACCACGCCGCGCACGGCTATGCCATCAAGGGCGACGACCTCATCGCGACGAAGCAGGTCATGGGCCTGCCGACCGACGAGACGTTCTTCGTGCCCGACGACGTGCTCGACCTGTACCGCGCCGCCGGGCGCCGCGGCGCGCCCGACCACCAGGCATGGCAGGAGCGCCTCGACGCCCTGCCCGTCGACGTGCGGGCGCGCTGGGATGCAGGTCTCACCGGCAGCCCCGTGCCGGGTGTCGAGCTCGACCTCCCCACCTGGGAGCCGGGCGCGTCGGTGGCGACGCGCGTCGCGAGCGAGAAGTGCCTCCAGGCGCTGTCCGATGCCGTGCCGAGCATCATCGCCGGCGGCGCCGACCTCACCGGCAACACGGGGACGACCTTCGCCGACGACGGCACCCAGTCCGTCGACGATCCCGGCGGTCGCCAGATCTACTACGGCATCCGCGAGCACGCGATGGGTGCCGCCATGACCGGCATGGCGCTGCACGGCGGCGTCCTGCCCGCCGGCGGCACGTTCTTCGTGTTCTCCGACTACATGCGGCCCGCCGTGCGCCTCGCCGCGCTCTCCGGCGCCAAGGTCGCGTTCGTGTGGAGCCACGACTCGGTCGGCGTCGGCGAGGACGGCCCCACCCACCAGCCCGTCGAGCACCTCGCGGCCATCCGGGCCATCCCGCGCCTCGGCATCATCCGGCCTGCCGACGCCACCGAGACCGCAGGCGCGTGGGCCGAGGTCCTCGCGGCCGACGGGCCGACCGCCCTGGTGCTGTCGCGCCAGAACCTGCCCGTCCTCGACGGCACCGACGCGGCTCAGGTG
Source organism: uncultured Iamiaceae bacterium (assembly GCA_964494405.1). Classification (GTDB taxonomy): domain Bacteria; phylum Actinomycetota; class Acidimicrobiia; order Acidimicrobiales; family SKKL01; genus Actinomarinicola. The sequence goes on along the minus strand of CAZBTQ010000003.1, from coordinate 28,354 downwards.
CGACGTGGCGCGTACGTCGTGCACGAACCGGACGAGCTCCCCGAGATCATCCTGGTCGGCACGGGCAGCGAGGTGTCGGTCTGCCTCGACGCCGCGCGCAGCCTGGCCGACGAGGGCCTGTCGGCCCGCGTCGTGTCGATGCCGTCGTGGGATCGGTTCGCCGCCGAGTCGCCCGACTACCAGTCGTCGGTGCTCCCCCACGGCGTGCCGTCGCTGTCGGTCGAGGCGGCCACCACCTTCGGGTGGTCGCGGTGGGTCGACGCGTCGATCGGCATCGACGACTTCGGTGCCAGCGCGCCGGGCGCTGAGGTCCTCGAGCGCTACGGCATCAACCCCGGACATGTCGTCGACGTGGCCCGACGCATGGCCCACCCCCACGACCCGGTGGTCGCACCGGTCTGACCGTCCTCCAACAGACGAGGAGCACCTCGTGACACGTCTCGTCGATCTCCACGCCGAGCAGGGGCAGAGCCCCTGGCTCGACAACCTCCGCCGCGACTGGATCGTCGGCGGGCAGTTGGCCGACTGGGTCGCCCGCGGCGTCCGGGGCGTCACGTCGAACCCGACCATCTTCCAGAAGGCGATGACGGGCTCCGACGCGTACGACGACCAGTTGCGGTCGCTGCTCGACGGCGGTGCGTCGATCCTCGAGGCGTACTGGACGATGGTCGTCGACGACATCGGTGGCGCCCTCGAGGTGCTGGCACCGGTGCACGACAGCAGCGGCGGGCGCGACGGCTTCGTGTCGGTCGAGGTGGCACCGGACCTGGCCCGCGACACCGACGGCACGATCAGCGCGGCCCGTTCCCTCGCGGTGCGGCTCGACGCGCCGAACCTGATGGTGAAGATCCCCGGCACCGCCGAAGGGCTGCCGGCCATCGAGGCGATGATCCGCGAAGGACGCGACATCAACGTCACGTTGATCTTCGGGCTCGAACGCTACGAGGAGGTCATCGAGGCGTACCTCGCCGGGCTCGAGGCCCACGAGGGCGATCTCGGCTCGATCCACAGCGTGGCCTCGTTCTTCGTGAGCCGGGTCGACTCCGAGGTCGATGCGCGGCTCGACAAGATCGGCGGCACCGACGCCGAGGCCCTCAAGGGCACCGCCGCCATCGCCCAGGCCCAAGCCGCCTACGCCATCTTCAAGGAGCGGTTCTCCGGCGCCCGGTGGGAGGCGCTGGCCAGCAGGGGGGCCAACGTGCAGCGCCCGCTGTGGGCGTCGACGTCGACCAAGAACCCGGCCTACCCCGACACGCTCTACGTCGACGCGCTCATCGGTCCCGACACCGTGAACACGCTGCCCGAGGCGACCCTCGCCGCGTTCGAGGATCACGGGACCCTGGCGCGCACCGTCGACGCCGAACCGGTCGCGGCGCGCCGCACCCTCGACCGCCTCGCCGAGATCGGTGTCGACATGGTCGACGTCGGCGCCGTCCTCGAACGCGAGGGCGTGGCGTCGTTCGCCGCCTCCTTCGACGACCTGGTCGAGGCGCTGCGCGTCGCGGGTGCCAAGCTCCGAGGCTGACCGCCGCGGTCCCCTATGGTGCGGGGACGATGAACGGTGAGCTGGTGGTGGTGGACGACGTCGCCGGGGAGTTCGCGGCGCGCGTCCAGGCGGCGTTCCGCGATCGTGCCGACGACCTGTTCCGCATCGCCCTGTCGGGCGGCGACACGGCCCGCCGGTGCTACGAACGGCTCGCCGAGGAGGCGTCTGCCGGCATCGACTGGTGGAAGGTCGACGTCTACTGGGGCGACGAGCGGGCCGTGCCGCTCGACCACCCCGACTCGAACTACCGGCTCGCCCGCGAGGCACTGCTCGAACGGGTCGGTGCCGCCAACATGGTCTTCCCGATGGAGTGCGAGCGGGGCGCCGACCCCTACCAGATGAGGGTGGGCGAGCTGTCGGCGATCGATGTGGTGCACCTGGGGCTCGGCCCCGACGCCCACACGGCGTCGCTCTTCCCGGGCTCGACCGCGCTCGACGCCGATCCGGGCCGGTTCGTCGTGATGAACTCCGACCCCACCGGTCTCAACCCCCTCGATCGGATGACCTTCACGTTCTCCGGCATCGCCAAGGGCCGCCTCGTGCTCGTCACGGTCGAGGGCGAGGAGAAGCGCGAGGCGCTGGCGAGGGTCGCGGCCGGCGAGGACGTCCCGGCCGCCCGCGTGCACGCCGACCGCCTGGTCTGGCTCGTCGATCGCGCCGCCGCCGGCGACCTCGCGGGCTGACCGATGTCAGACCTCGACCCCACTGCTCCCCCGCCACCCGACGCAGTACCCGCGTTCCCCCACGGTCTCCCCCGCTACCGCACCGGCGACGCCGACCTCGACGCGGCGATCGCCGAGCTGGCCGGCGCGTCCGGCGTCACCGAGGACGCGCAGCTGATCTTCGAGCTGGTCACCTCCGCGCTGCGCATGCAGCGCGAAGAGGTCGACCGGCGCGAGCTCAAGATGGCCAACTACACGCTGAAGGAGATGCGGTACGCGTTCCACGTGTTCGCCCCGTACCGCGACGTGCGGAAGCTGGCGATCTTCGGCTCCGCGAGGATCGGCCCCGACCAGCCCGCCTACGACACGGCTCGCGACATGGCGGCGGGCATCGTCGAGCGGGGCTGGATGGTCATCACCGGTGCCGGGCCCGGGATCATGGAAGCCGGCAACGCCGGCGCGGGGCGCGAGAAGTCGTTCGGGGTCAACATCCAGCTGCCGTTCGAGCAGAGCTCGAACCACGCGATCGACGGAGACCCCAAGCTCATCAACTTCCGCTACTTCTTCACCCGCAAGCTCACGTTCGTGAAGGAGTCGGACGCGTTCTGCCTGCTGCCCGGCGGGTTCGGCACCATGGACGAGTCCTTCGAGGTGCTCACGCTGCTCCAGACGGGGAAGTCGTACCCGATGCCGGTCGTGCTGCTCGACGCGCCGGGGTCGACCTACTGGCAGCGGTGGCGGCAGTTCGTCGAGGACGAGCTGCTGTCGAACGGGTTGATCAACGAGGTCGACCTGTGCCTGGTGCACATCACCGATGACGTGGTGGACGCGCTCGACCACATCGAGGCCTTCTACCGGAACTACCACTCGATGCGCTACGTCGGCCGGCGCCTGATCGTGCGCCACTCCACGCCGCTCACCGATGCGCAGATCGCCGAGCTGGCTGCCGAGTTCGCCGACATCGTCGACACCGGCACGATCGAACGGGCCCAGCCGTCGAAGGCCGAGCTCGCGGACGACGACGTGATCGACCTGCACCGCCTCGCGTTCCACTTCGACCAGTGGGGCCACTCTCGGCTCCGCCAGCTCATCGACCGCCTCAACCAGATGGCCGGCTGAGGAGCACGCGCCGGGTCAGGCGACGCCCTGGTCCCACTCGGCCTGGGCACGCACCCACGCGGCGACGGCGGCGACGTCGACCTCATCGGAGGTGTCGACCTCGAGCAGCGGGCCCCCGAGCCCGAGCGGCCGGCACCCCTCCTCGACCAGCTCTTCGAGCTTGTTGCGCGGCTGACGACTGTCGAGGTGCCCGGGGTGGCGCTCGTGGTCGGCGCGCTGCTCGAACCGGGCGATCGCCAGTTGGGGGTCGAGCTGGCAGTGCACCTCGATGAGCGGCTTGTCGAGGGCGTGGAGGTCGTGGATCGACACGTCGCGGTGGAACACCGCCTCGATGACCGCGGTGGGGGTCGTCGCGGCGATGCGGTAGATCACCGCCATGCTCGCCCTGCCCATGCGCCGCGACCAGAGGCGGTCGCCGATGCCGAGCTCGTCGAACAGCGCCTCCTTGATGACGTCCTTGGACAGCAGCGGGAGGTGGAGCTCCGCGGCGAGGGGTCGGGCGAGCAGCGTCTTGCCCGCGCCGGGAGCCCCGGAGACGACGATGTGACAACCAGACATCCTCAGACCTCGATCATGTCGTCGGGTTCACGCAGGATCGAGGCCGCCTTGTCGACGGCTCGTCGTGCTCGGGTGAGACGCTTCTCGTCGACGGGGAGCTCGTGGCCACCTGCATCGATCGAGTCGCGGAGTCGGGCGATGGCCAGGTCGGCGAGCTCCTCGGAGATCGTCTCCAGCCGCTGTCGTATGTCGTCGAACTCACCGGGCACGCCCATCCTCCAGGACCACCCCTAGCGCGGTCGCGACGACCGTGATGGGGTGCTCGACCGCTATGCCAGCGCGTCTGAGGTGCTCGAGGCAACCTGGGTTGGCGCTGACGGTCCGCGGAGCCCCCGACCGCACGATGCTCGCGACCTTCCGAACACGGATCGCGTCGGCCAGTTCGGGCTCGGTGACCGAGTAGGCGCCACCGGCACCGCAGCACAGGCCGTCGTCGTCCAGCTCGACGATCTCGGCGTAGGGGCGCAGCATCCGGCGCACGCCGTCGTGGGCGCGCTGCACGTGTCGGAGGTGGCATGGATCCTGGACCGCGACGGTGTGGCGAGGCCGACCCGCCACAGGCCGGGGCAGCTCGTCGAGGTGGTCGGCGAGCCACACGTTTGCGTCGACCACGCGCGACGAGAAGGCGGCCGCCTCCGCGGTGCCCAGCAGGTGGCCGTACTCGCCGAGCGCGGCGCCGCAACCCGCGGAGTCCACCAGGATCGGCGCGTCACCCGGCATCGACGCCATGGTGGCCTCGGCGCGACGGCGAGCGTCGGGCTCGAGCCCCGCGTGGGCGGCGAGGGCGCCACAGCAGCCACCGCCGCGACCCGGCAGCGCCACCCCGCGGCCGGTGAGCTCGACGAGGCGTGCGAGCGCCACGTGCACGTCGCGCTGCCACGCGTCCATCACGCAGCCGGTGAACAGCCAGACGTCGTCGCCGCTCGACGCCAGCGTCGGTCGCCGGATCGGTAGCCGCTCGGGCAGGCCGAGACGCGCGGACGGGACGAGTCGCAGCCGCTGGCCGAGCGCGAGCACCACCGAGCCGGCTCGGACGAGCCGAGGATGCGCGAGGAGGCGATAGCCGTACGCCATCGGACGCGAGACCGTCGTGGGCGCGAGCGCGGTGCGGGTCGTGGAGATCAGGTGGCCGAAGTGGACCCCTGACGGACATGCCGTCTCGCAGCCGCGGCACTGGACGCAGGTGGTCATCGACGCCACGAACGCGTCGTCGACGAGCTGGGTGCCGGCGTCGACGACGCGCATGGCGGCGATGCGCCCGCGTGGCGACAGCGCCTCGTCGCCGGTCACGCGGAACGTCGGACAGTGCGGCAGGCAGAGCCCGCACGACACGCAGGACGCGAGCTCGTCGGGGTCGAGGCCGAGGACGCCGCGGTCAACGGTCAAGGGGATCCCTGCCTGGGTTGAACCGACCGGTCGGGTCGAACAGCGACACCAGCCGATCGTGCACGCTGCGCGCTGCGGGCGCCACCTCGCGCCGGGGCTGTGGCCCGTCGCAGTGGAGCGTGCCGATGCCGACCTCGGCGACCACGCGGCGTCCCGAGGCGTGGGCATCCTGCACGACCGCTGCGACCGACGCGGGGTCGACCGACCAGCGGTGCGGTGGCAGGTCCGGCGGCCCGGCGGACGGTCGGCCGCCCGCTCGTTCGAGCGCGCCCGCCGCTGCGTCGACGTCGGTCGGATGGCCCTCGTGCAGCACCCATCTGGTCGAGCCGTCCCACAGGTGGCAGGCGGGCTCCAGCAGGGTGGAACCGATCGCGTCAGGGTCGATGTCGCCAGCGGTCCACCGAGCGGCGGCCGGCCGAGGACGGGTCCGCACCAGCACCTCGCCGATCGCCGCGAGGACGCCGAGCGATCCGACGAGCAGTCGGCACAGGTCGTAGCCGGTGACGTTCTTGACGGTCGGGCCGCCGCATCGCACGAGGCGCCCGTCGGCGCCGACCACGTCGGCTTCCAACAGCACGTCGCGGGCCGGCCCAAGCCGGGGCCGCCGCAGGTCGCTCCAGCCAACCGCGATCGCACCGCCGACGGTGCCACCTGGCCGCCAACCGAGCGCGACCTCCTGGCCGACGTCGGCCAGCGCGGCGACGAGCTCGTCGGCAGGTGTGCCGGCCGCGACCCGCGCCGTCATGTCGGCGACGTCGATCGACCGGATGCCACGCGGCGCGTGCACCGGCCTCGCATCGGCGGATGGGGCGCCGCCGACATCGGCCGCGGTGCCGCCGCCGACCACGACGATCGGGTCGGTCGTGCCGACCTCGGCGGCGAACGCGGCAAGGTCGGGGTGGAACGGACGGCGCCTGACCTGACCGGACGTGATGGTCACACCCAACCTGCCTCGTCGGCCCCGACGCTGGTCAGGTGCTGGATGTCGGCGCAGCTCGCGCCGGTGGGAAGGACCTTGCCGGGGTTGGACCGCCCGGCGGGGTCGAACGCGCACCGCAGGCGACGCTGGGCGTCCAGGTCGTCGTCGCTGAACTGCGCCGACATGAACGCCTGCTTCTCGAGGCCGATGCCGTGCTCGCCCGACAGCACCCCGCCGGCTGCGAGCGACGCGGCGACGATCTCGGCACCCGCGGCGTGGACCCGGTCGAGCACACCCGGCTCGCGAGCGTCGTACACCAGCAGCGGGTGCAGGTTGCCGTCGCCCGCATGGAAGACGTTCATCACCAACAGGTCGTGGCGCTCGGCGATGGCGTACACCTCGCGCAGCACCTCGACCAGGCGCGTGCGCGGCACGACGGTGTCGTGCAGGTAGTAGTTCGGCTTGATCCGCGCGACTGCGCCGAAGGCGCTCTTGCGGCCCTTCCAGAGCAGGGCTCGCTCGTCCTCGTCGGCGGCGACGCGGACGGTCCGGACGTGGTGGGTGGTCGCGACCCCGCGGATCGTCGCGGTCTCGGCAGCGACGGCCGCCGGCGCGCCGGCGACCTCGACCAGCAGCACGGCCGCGGCGTCGGTCGGGTACCCCGCGTGGACGAACTCCTCGGCGGCTCGGGTGATGCGCTCGTCCATCATCTCGACCGCGGCCGGGACCACACCCGCGGCGATGATCCCCGACACCGTGGCGGACGCGTCGTCGACGCTGGCGAAGTCGAGCAGGAGCGTGACGACCGCATGCGGGTCGGGCGTGAGGCGGACCGCGATGCGCGTCGCGATGCCGAGCGTTCCCTCCCCGCCAACGAACGCGCCGCGCAGGTCGAGCCCCGCCGGGTCGGGATCGAGGCCACCCAACAGCGCGATGGTGCCGTCGGCCAGCACGACCTCGACGGCCAGCACGTGCGCGCTCGTGACGCCGAGCGCCAGGCAGTGCGGCCCGCCGGAGTTGTTGGCGACGTTGCCGCCGATGGTGCACGCCTGCTGGCTCGACGGGTCAGGCGCGAAGTGCAGGCCGTGGGGGCGCAGGGATCGACTGAGGTCGAGGTTGACGACGCCCGGCTGCACCCACGCGACACGGTGCTCGACGTCGACCGACAGCACCGCGTCGAGCCGCGTCGTCGAGATGACCACCGCACCGTCGAGCGGTACGGCTCCACCCGCGAGACCTGTGCCAGCGCCCCTGGCGACGAAGGGCCGGTCGTGTCGCACCGCGATCCGCACGCACTCCGCCACCTCGTCGGTGGTGGTCGGCAGACAGACCGGGCCAGGACGTCCGACGTCGATGACCGATGCGTCGCGCGCGTACAGCGCCCGCGCGACCGAATCGACGTGGACGGCCTGCGCGCCGAGCGCCGCGACCAGGTCGTCGACGAGCGCTCGGTCGGTGTCCACGGTCCCAGTCTGCACTCCGTGCAGCCGCGCAGCCTGGCACCCCGCACACGTCCCGGCACCCACGTGCGCCCGGTACCCTGCCCCCGATGTCGACCCCCACCGACCGGGCCCACGAGTGGGTGTCGTTCACCGACGACGCCGGCGACGACTGGATGTTCGACGTCACCTTCCTCGCCAGCAACTGGACCTGCATCTTCGGCGACGGGTGCCTCGGCGTGCTGAGCGAGCCGACGCCCGAGGACGAGCAGGGGTGTTGCTCCTACGGCGCGCACCTCGCCGACGCTGCCGACCTGGCCCGCGTCGAGGTCGCCGCGGCGCGGCTCGACGCGTCGAACTGGCAGCACATCGAGCTGGCGCGCCAGCGCGGCGGGCCGTTCAAGGCCCAGGGCGCCGACACCGTGTCGCGCCTCGTCGACGGCGCGTGCATCTTCCTCAACCGACCCGACTTCGACGGTGGCGCGGGGTGCGCGCTGCACCGGGCTGCGATCGACGCGGGCGAGCGCCCGCTCGACTGGAAGCCCGAGGTCTGCTGGCAGCTCCCGCTGCGCCTCGTGGTGAGCACCGACGAGAACGATCGCACCACCCACACCCTGCGCGAGTGGGGTCGGCGCGACTGGGGCGAGGGCGGCGCCGAGTTCCACTGGTGGTGCACCGAGGGGCCCGAGGCGTTCGTCGGCGTGCAGCCGGTCTACGTCGAGCTCCGCGACGAGATCGAGGCCCTCGTCGGCACCGAGATGTACCGACGGCTCACGGGGTACCTGGACGACGGACACGCCGAGGTCGCACTTCCCCATCCCGCCCTCAAGAAGAGGGGCTAGTCGACCGACGTGGGAAGCGTGGACGGATTCACTCGCGAAGGACTCCAACGATCCATCGACGCCAAGGGGATCCTGTTCCCTCCCCACGTGCTCGATCAGGTCGTCGCCGCCATCGATGCTGGCAAGCACATCATCCTGACCGGCCCGCCCGGCACCGGGAAGACCACGCTCGCCTACGTCGCCGCCGAGGTCGCGCAGAAGTCGATGCTCTGCACCGGCTACCTGCCGACGACCGCCACGAGCGAGTGGACGACCTTCGAGACCATCGGCGGCCTCCAGCCCACATCCGAGGGGCTCATCTTCCGGCCCGGCCTGTTCGTCGAGGCGATCATGACCGGGCGGTGGCTCGTCATCGACGAGCTCAACCGGTCGAACTTCGACCGGGCCTTCGGCCAGCTGTTCACCGTGCTGTCGGGGTCGCCCGTCGTGCTCCCGTTCAAGCGTGCGGGCCAGCCCCGACCGCTGTCGATCGTCCCGGCCGGCATGGAGCCGCCGGACGACACCGACGTCATCCGCATGCCCGCATCGTGGCGGATCATCGCCACGATGAACGTGTTCGACAAGAACCTCCTGTTCGAGATGTCCTACGCCCTCATGCGTCGGTTCGCGTTCATCGAGGTCGGGACCCCCGACGAAGAGAGCTACCTGAAGCTCCTCAACGGCCCGGGCGAGATCGTCAGCCAGCTCCTGCCCCTGCGACGCTTCGCCGACCTCGGCCCTGCCGTGTACCTCGACGCTGCTCGCTACGCCGCCCGCCGCGCCCAGGACGGGGCGTCGGACTCCCGGCTGCTGTACGAGGTCTTCTACGCCTACTTCCTGCCCCAGTTCGAGGGCATGGACGACGACCGTGCGACCGCCCTGTACCGCACGGTCGAGCCGCTCTTCGACTCCTTCGAGCGCGCCGAGGCGCAACGGACCATCGGAGAGGTGCTCGGCATCGAGCTCTCGATCTGAGCTCGATCCGATGAACGCCCCGCTCACGTCCGCCTCGCCCACCGAGGCGCTGTGGTCCCGGCTCCACCGGCCCTTCGACACCCCCGAGGTCGTCGACGCGATGTTCGGCCTGCCCGAGGACACCATCGACCAGCTCATCGGGTCGCGCGTCGCCTCCGGTGAACACGCGGACCGTCTGCTCAGCCGGATGCCCGTGATCGCCCGGGCGCTGTCCACCGACGTCGTGAAGCGGCCCGAGCGGTGCCTGGGCGAGCTGCGCGGCCCGGTGCTGTGGGCCGAGACGATGGCGGCCCGAGGGGCCAGCGCCGCCGCACCCGACGTGTTCGTGTGCGCGGTGCCCCGTCGCCACTACGACACGAACGAGAACCAGATCCTGGTCGCCGCGCTGGTGGCGATCCGCGACGCCGGCCGCAAGGCCGACCTCTTGCCGCAGGAGGCCTACGACGACGAGACCCTGCGGGTCGCGCGGGCCAACGGCCACAAGGCCACGCGCTGGCTCCACTCGCAGCACCTCCAGACGGTGTCTCGCACGAGGCCCAACCAGCGCGAGCTGCGACGCGTGCGCGCCGGCAGCCGCAAGGGCACCTACACGCCCGCCCTCCGCCTGCTCGAAGAGGCGATGGAGCCGCTCACCATCGCCGACCTCATGCCCTACTGCGACCGGTACACCCGGGCCCAGCACGGCATCATCGTCGCCCTCGCCGAGCGCCTCGAGGCCCGCGGCGAGCTGGTGCCCCACTTCCGCGCCCGTGACGGGGTGCTGCGGGCGGGTCCGATCGAGTACCGCCACCAGCGCATCCGGGGCGCCACCGACATCCCCCACGGGATCACGTTGAAGGGCGTCCTCGTCGACGCGATGCCGACCGGGGCGATGATGCGCCGAGAGGTCGCCGAGCGCCTGCTCGCCGAGCGCGCCGGCGACCGCCGCTCGGTCCTCATCAGCGACGACGCGGACCTCGACCACGCGGTCGACGTCGCGCTCGACACCCCCTGACCGGCCCCTCGCTCACCCTGGCGGCTTGATCGTCGTCTGCATCCCAAATCGGTATGCTCCGGGCATGACCACAGAGCAGATCGCCGTCCGGCTGCCCGAGGAGCAACTCGCCCTGCTCGACGACCTGGTCGGCCGTGGCGTCTACAACAGCCGGGCGGCCGCGGTCCGCGCCGGGATCGAGGTGGTGGCCGAGTTGGACCGGCGTCGCCAACTGGATGCCTCGATCGTCGAGGGATACCGGCGGACACCTCCCACCGATGCCGAGGTGGCAGGCTCGATCGAGTCGCTGCGCGAGGCCATCGTGGAGGAACCATGGTGAGCGAACCCCAACGAGGCGAGGTGTGGTGGGGTGAGATCGCCGACGTCGGTCGACGTCCGTTCCTCGTGATGACCCGGTCCGCTGTGATCCCGGTGCTCCACAGCGTCCTGGCCGCGCCGATCACCCGGACGGTGCGCGGCATCGCTTCCGAGCTCTCCCTCGGCCCCGACGACGGGATGCCGACCGAGTGTGCAGCGAGCTTCGACAACCTGCGCGTCGTGGCCAAGTCGCACCTGGTCGAGCGCCAGTGCACCCTCGGGCCGGTACGCCTCGTGGAGGCCTGTCACGCCATCCGGGCCGCGATCGACTGCTGACGGTGAACGAGAGAGCGGGCGACGCTGCTCAGCGCGAGAGGCGGCGGCGGTCCTGTTCGCGCAGGACGCGCTTGCGGACCCGCAGGTTCGTCGGGGTCACCTCGACCAGCTCGTCGTCGGCGATCCACTCGATGGCGGTCTCGAGGGTCAACACCCGGGGCGGGGTGAGCTTGATCGCGTCGTCGGCGGAGTGGGTCCGGATGTTGGTCTTCTGCTTCTCGCGGGTGATGTTCACCTGCATGTCGTCGCCACGGGCCGACTCCCCGACGATCATCCCCTCGTAGACCTCGGCACCGGGCCCGATGAACATCTCGCCGCGCTGCTGGAGGTTGTCGATGGCGTAGCCGGTGGACGTGCCGGAGCGGTCGGCGAGCATCGCACCGCCGCTGCGGGTCGGCAGGTCGCCCACCCAGGGGATCCAGCCCTCGTGGTGCTGGTGCATCAGCGCCGTGCCGCGGGTCTGGGTCATCAAGAGGGACCGGAACCCGAGCAGGCCGCGGGCGGGCGCCTCGATCGTCACGATCGTGCGGCCGGTGTCGCCGGGGCGGAGGTCCGAGACCCGACCCTTGCGAGGCGCCACCGCCTGGGTGATCGTGCCGACGTGGTCGTCTGGGACGTCGATGACCGCGTGCTCGAGCGGCTCGTGGCGTCGGCCGTCGATCTCGCGCACGAGCACCTCAGGTCGGCTCACCTGGAGCTCGTAGCCCTCGCGCCGCATGCTCTCGATGAGCACGGCGAGCTGGAGCTCGCCGCGGGCGGCGACCTCGATGATGTCGGGCGAGTCGGTGTCGGCCAGGCGGATCGACACGTTGCCGAGCACTTCGCGCTCGAGGCGGTCGCGCAGGTGGCGCGACGTGAGGTACTTGCCCTCACGGCCGGCCAGCGGCGACGTGTTCACGCCGAAGGTCATCCGCAGCACCGGCTCGTCGACGGTGAGCCGCGGCAGCGGTTCGGGGTTGGTGGGCTCGGCCAGCGTGTCGCCGATCTCGACCTCGGGGAAGCCAGCGATCACGAAGAGGTCGCCGGCGACCCGCTCGTCGACCTCGACACGGCCGACGCCGTCGATGCCGAGCAGCTGGGTGAGGCGGCGGCGCACCGGCGGCCCGTCCTCGCCCACCAGCGCGACCTGCTCGCCGCGCCGCAGGGTCCCCTGCATGACCCGGCCGACCGCCATGCGGCCCAGGTAGTCCGACGCGTCGAGGTTGGTGACGATCGCCTGGAGCGGTGCATCGGGGTCGCCGCCCGGAGCGGGGATCGTCTCGACGAGCGCTTCGAGCAGCGGGATGAGGTCGGCATCGTCGCCGGGCATGCCGACGCCACGGACGCAGCGACCTTCCCTGGCGACCGCCGAGATCACCGGGAAGTCGATGTGGTGGTCGTCGGCGTCGAGGTCGAGGAAGAGCTGGTACACCTCGTCGAGGACCTCGTCGGGGCGAGCGTCGCCACGATCGACCTTGTTGAGCACCACCACGGCAGGCAGCCCGATCGCCAGCGCCTTGGAGAGCACGTAGCGGGTCTGCGGGAGCGGGCCCTCAGCAGCGTCGACCAGCAGCAGGACGCCGTCGACCTGGGCGAGCGCCCGCTCGACCTCGCCACCGAAGTCGGCGTGGCCGGGGGTGTCGACCAGGTTGATCCGCACGCCGTTCCAGGTGATCGCTGCGGCCTTGGACAAGATGGTGATGCCCCGCTCGCGCTCCTGGTCCTCGGAGTCCATGACGCGCTCGACGAGCGCCTCGTGGGCGCGGAAGGTGCCCGCTCCGCGGAGCAGGGCGTCGACGAGGGTGGTCTTGCCGTGATCGACGTGGGCGACGATCGCGACGTTGCGAAGAGGTGTGGGGGGCACGAGCGGAGGAGCGTACCGGGCGCTCGACCCCTCCACGCGTTCTCGTCCCGATCGGTCTGGTAAGACAGGCGGACGATGCCCGACGGCGACGGATCACGCCACTCCTCACGCTCGGGCTCACGTCCGGGCCGCACGTCGGGGGCGGTCGCGTGAGCCGCAGCGCCTCGCGCCTCATCGTGGCGTCGATCATCACCGGGATCGTCGTCGGTGCTGTGGTCGCCGCGTTCGACCACGTGACCGCAGAGATCCTCGTCGAGGGGCTGTTCGGCCTCCCGCTGTGGGCGCAGGTGGTCGCGCCCGGCATCGGCCTCGTCGTCTGCGCGGTCGTGCTGCGGACGGTCACCTACCGTTCGTCACCATCGACCTCCGACGAGTACATCAAGGCGTTCCACGCGCGCACGCCCCGCATCCCCCTGCGCGAGCTGCCCGGCAAGATGCTCGCGGGCGTCGTGACGATCGGCTCGGGCGGTGCGCTCGGCCTCGAAGGTCCGTCGGTGTACGCCGGCTCATCGCTCGGCCTGGCGATCCACAGCCGACTGCGCCGATGGCTCGACATCGACGACGCCCGCCTGCTGCTGTCAGCCGGTGCTGCGGCAGGGATCGCGGCCGTGTTCCAGACCCCGGCCACCGGCGTGATCTTCGCGCTCGAGTCGCCGTATCGCGACGACGTCGCCCGTCGGGCGCTGCTGCCTGCCCTGTTCGCCTCGGCCGCCGGCTACCTCACGTTCGTACTCCTCCTCGACCCTGCCGACGCCGTGCCCACGCTCGGATTGCGTCCAGGGCCGCTCGAGCTGTCGGAGCTGCTCGGTGCCGCGCTCGTCGGCGCGCTCGCCGGCCTCTGCGGCCGCGGGTTCGCCTGGTTGGTGAAGATCACCAAGGGCATCGCCGAGGAGATCCGCCTCTGGAAGCGGATCGCGTTCGCGTCGGTGGTGCTCGGGGCCCTCGTGCTCGTGAGCCAGTCGGCGTTCGACGCGCCGTTGTCGCTCGGCCCCGGGTACGCGGCCATCGAGTGGGTCACCGACCCCGAACGCAGCGTCGAGTTGATCGCCCTGTTGTTCGCCGTGCGGATGGTGGCGACGCTGTCCACCGTGGGAGGCAGCGGCGTGGGTGGCCTGTTCATCCCGCTCGTGGTGCAAGGCGTCATCCTGGGCAGGTTCGTCGGTGGCATCCTGCCCGGCGCCGAGGCCAGTTCGAGCCTGTGGCCGACGCTGGGCCTCGCCGCCTTCCTCGGCGCGGGCTACCGCGTGCCGATCGCGGCGGTGATGTTCGTCGCCGAGAGCACCAGCGGCGACAGCTACGTCGTGCCGGCGCTGGTGGCGGCAGCGGTGTCGCAGCTCTTCGCGGGGCCGTCGTCGGTGGCGACCGGTCAGCGCTCGGCTCGCATCGGCCACGTCGAGGGTCGGCTCCAGCTCCCGATCTCGACCGCCCTGGTCACCGACGAGCTGACCGTGCCGCCGGATGCGACCTTGTCGGAGTTCGTCGACCTGCACGTCATCGGACGGCGCCGCCGCACGGTGCCGGTGGTGGACGGCGGGATCTACGTCGGGATGTGCTCGCTCGACGACCTCGGCGACACCGACCGATCCGAGTGGGAGACCACCCAGGTCAGCACGGTGATGCGCACCGACTCGCCGCTCGGCCGCCTCGATTGGACCCTGCACGACGCGGTGGTGGCGATGGAGTCCGCCGACGACGACGTCCTGGCGGTGGTGGACACCTCAGGCACCTTCGTCGGGGTCGTCCACGCAGACGAGGTGGTGCGGCTGGACGAGATCCTCGACGAGACCGAACGACGCCCGGAGACGAGGGAATGACGGGTCGCGCGACCGGCCAATGGCAGCGCCCCGGTCAGTCCTGGTCGTCGGCCTCTTCGGCGAGATCGTCCCACTCGGGGTGCTCGTGATCGTCGCCGCCGGCGCGCTCGGATTGAAGGGACTCGAAGATCCCCTCGATGTCGATGTCCTGCGAGCGCTTCATCGCTCGCGCCTCTTCGAACCGCCGGTGACGACCCTTCTTCACGGGCCAGCTCCTGTCGTGCGAAAGATGGAAGCGAAACCCACCCTATCGCATTTCGTTCCCTCCCCGCGGACGTCTTGCCAGGGTGCTGCCCGCTCCTGTCAGCGCACGCAATGCCATGACGTGGTGGGACGGTATCCGTGATCTCCTCTCCCGCTCTGGTGGCGCTCGCGCTCGCCGCTGCGAGCATCGGGACCCTCGGCGGCATCGGCGGCGCCGTCCTGCTCGTGCCCGCGCTGGTCCTCGCGGGGCTCGAACCGGCGGTCGCGGCACCCCTCGGGCTCGTGACGGTGGCGGCGTCGTCACTGTCGGCGGCGCCGGGCCAGCTCGCACGAGGGCTGGTCCACCACCGGATCGGGGTCACGCTCGAGCTGGCCGCGTCGGCAACCGCGGTCCTCGCGGCGCTGCTGTCCGACGGTGTCGACGACGACGTGCTGCGGATCGTCCTCGCGCTGAGCGCGGCGGCCGCAGGCGTGGTCGGCCTCGCGTCGGGTCCGATGCGGAACCAGCCGCAGGCCCAGTTCGTCGCCGAACCCCCAGCCGAGTGGCCGGGCACCCTCGGCGGCGCGTACGCCGGCCCCGGCGGCACCATCCCCTACCGCGCCCGACGCGTGCCGCTCGGCATCGCCGCCATGACCCTTGCCGGCGCGGTGACCGGGCTCTCCGGTGTGAGCGGCGGCTTCATCAAGACGCCGGTGATGCGCGAGGTCATGGGCATCCCGGTCAAGGTGGCCGCCGCCACGACGACGTTCACGGTCGGGATCACCGCCGCCGCGTCGCTGTTCGTGTTCGCTGTGCAGGGTCGCATCGACGCACACGACGCCGCCGCCGTCGCGGTCGGGGGCCTGCTCGGAGGCGTCGTCGGTGCCCGGGCCCAGGACCTGCTCTCACCCGTGCTCGTGCGGCGGGTGCTGGCCGTCGTGCTCCTGGTGGTCTCGGTCGTGCTGGTGGTGGCCCGATGATGGACGACGCGGGGCGCGACGAGCCGTTCGAGGGGCCAGGCCCGGGCCCGCACCCACTGATCGGGCGTCAGTCGGTCCTGGTGCGTGCGCTGCGGTGGCTCGGGTTGGCAGCGTGGGCGTTGGCCATCGGCGGTGTGCTCCTCCCAGGCGACGCCGGCCGGGTGAGCGCGGTGGCGCTCGTGGCGCTGCTCGTCGCCGCACCGATCATCCGGATCGTGTGGCTCGGGGTGCGGTGGGTTCGGCGCGGTGACCCGAAGTTCGCGCTCCTCGCCGCGGTGCTGGTCGTCATCGTGACGAGCGGCGGACTCCTCGCTGCCTGAGCGTTCGAGGATCCCGAGCGCGCCGGGGCGGTCAGCCGTCCTGGGCCGGGGGCACCAGCGGCGTGCGCGATCGCTCTTCGAGGACCAGTCCGCCGTGGCCGTCGAACGCCAGCGACGCGTCCCCGGACACCAGCCGGCGGATCGGCTCACCGACCAGCTCGGCGCGCCAGCCCGTCGCCAGTCGAGCGTCGGCATCGCCACGCAGCAGCGCTTCGAGGTCGTTGCGGGTCGCGAGCAGCGTGGTGTCGATGTCGGCGTCGCGTGCGAGCTGGCTCACCCACGACGACACGAGCCCGACCGCTGGCCGCAGCTCGCGTCCGAGCTCGGCGGTCGCAGGGCCCTCGCGCTTGCCGCCCTTGGCGGCCAGGCCCTCGGCGACGGCGTCGAGCAGGTGGCGTGCGGTCTCACCGCGGGCGTGGCGGTCGTCGACGCCGCGGATCGAGCGGAGCTCGTCGGCGGTGGTGGGCGCCCGCTGCGCGATGGTGACGACGGCGATGTCGGCCATGACGAACCTGACGGGCTGGTCGACCTCGATGGCCCGGCGCTCGCGCCACGCCGCCACGGACTTCGCGACGTTGAGGGCGGTCCCGCGCAGCTGTCGTGCCTCCTTGATCCGCTGCCAGGCCTCCTCGGGCGGGCGACTGATGCGGGCCTTGGCCCGTGCCAGCTCGCACTCGTCGAGAGCCCACGACAGCCGACCGCGGGCCTCGAGCTGTTCGCTGAGGCGTCGCCACAGCTCCACCAGGTGCACGACGTCGGCCGCGGCGTAGTCGAGCTGGCCTGCGGTCAGCGGGCGCTGCAGCCAGTCGGTGAGGCGGTCGCCCTTGGGCAGCTTGATCCCGAACTCACGCTCGACCAGCGCACTGAGCGACGGGGTGGACATGCCGATGAACCCGGCCGCGACCTGCGTGTCGAACAGCACCCGCGGGACGGTGCCACAGGACCGCAGCAACACCTCGAGGTCCTGGGACGCGGCGTGGATGGCGATCGTGGCCGGGCCGTCGAGCACCGACGCGAGCGGTGCGAGGTCGACCGACAAGGGGTCGATGATCGCGACCTCGTCGCTCCACGCGAGCTGCACCAGCGCGATGCGCGGGAAGTAGG
This sequence comes from uncultured Iamiaceae bacterium, assembly GCA_964494405.1. GTDB lineage: Bacteria > Actinomycetota > Acidimicrobiia > Acidimicrobiales > SKKL01 > Actinomarinicola. The sequence goes on along the minus strand of CAZBTQ010000003.1, from coordinate 11,057 downwards.
TGCGCTCGCGGTGGAACTCGGTGTCGAGCGCGACGACCGGCTCAGTCCGGAGCGACTCGACGAGGGAGTCGAACTCCGACTGCTCGGTGATGGGAGGCGGCGTGCTCACCCCTCGCCGGTGAGGGTCGGGTGGCCGGCGTCGATCCAGGCGAGCATCCCGCCGGTGACGTTGACCGCATCGAAGCCCGCACCGAGGAGGGCTTCGGTGGCGACGGCGCTGCGACCACCGCTACGACAGATGACGAGGAGGGTCTGGTCTGTCGGCAGCTCGTCGAGGCGATCGGGCAGCCCGTCGAGGGTGATCAGGGCGGCACCGTCGATGCGGGCCTCCTCCCACTCGTCGGGCCGTCGCACGTCGATCAGGACTCCGTCGCCGCGCTCGAGTCGCGCTGCGAGGTCCTCCACGTCGATCTCCTGCATCTCCACGTCCTGCTCCTCGGGCTCGCTCCGGCGTGTCAGGGTACTTCCCCCGTGGGACCGGCGGTCGGTGACGACGAGCCGGACAGCGTCGTGAGGTCCTCCGGCGTATCGATGTCGCGCAGCGCGGACCCATCGATGCCCTCGACCGGGCGGAGTGCCAGCGAGGCCGCCGCCCGGTGGATCGACCGCTCCCCCGCGTCGAACGCGGCCCGCAACGTCGGCGCCACTCGGTCCGGGCGCCAGGCGGCGTGCAGCCACTGCGGGCGATCGTCGAGCACCGCGACGGCGAGGTCGTCGCCCGGGCCGAGTGCGTCGACGATGGCGCGGATCGCGTCGGGCGACGGTGCCGCCAGGTCGCCTGCGAGCACGACGACCACGTCCGCTCGCTCGCCGGCAGGGCCGACGAGCACGTCGAAGGCGGTCAGGATGCCGCCGAGGGGGCCTTCGCCGGGCCAGCGGTCGGGCGCCCACGCCAACCCGGCGGCCGTGAGGCCGGCGCCGTCGCCGCCGATGCAGCGCACCGCACCGATGCCGGCGGCGCGGAGCGCGACGACCGCACGGGCGGCGAGCACCGATCCATCCAGCGGGATCAAGGTCTTGTCGCGTCCCATCCGGGTGCTCGAACCGCCGGTGAGCACCGCACCCGCAACGCGGGGCGCCATGGGAGCCTCGACCGAAGGCGGCACTGCGTCAGCCCCCGTAGTTGAGGCGGGTGTCCTCCATGCGGAGGACCTCGGTGTCCTCTTCGGCACGGAAGTCCGCGTCCACGACCTCGCCGACGAAGAAGGTGTGACCGCCGAGGACGATCGACTCGCGCACCTCGCAGTCGACGTAGGCGACCGCGCTGGTGAGGAGCGGCGCACCGGTGACCGCGTAGGTGAGCTCGAACCCGTTGGCCGTCGAGGCCGCATCGTCGATCTCGACCGGTTTGGTGAACCTGCGCACGATGGCGCGGTCCTCGCGCGAGATCGTCGCGAGGGTGAACACCCGACCCGCGGAGATCAGCTCGTGGGTGACGGCGGTCTGCTCGACCCCGATGCCGACGAGCTTCGGATCGAAGCTCACCTGGGTCGCCCAGTTGAGCGTCATCAGGTTCTGGCGATCGACCCCGTCGATCGTGGCGCGGCTGCCCACCAGGTAGAGCCCGGAGGGGAAGCTCCACAGCACCCGACGCCGTAGGCGGTCGTACTGGTCGTGGGCCTCGTCGTCATCGGCCACCCGAGGCGGGTAGGGGCCGATCGGTCCGGATCCTCCAGGAGCTGCCATCGCCCCACCATATGAGTCGGGAGCACGCGAGCATCACGTCGCATCGTCAGGCGGCCAGTTGGGGTCGAGCTGGCGCAGGAACGTCGCGCAGCGCTCGGCCTCGTCGGCCTCGCCGATGGCGGTCGCGGTCCGTTGGAGCCCGGCGAGCGCGCGGAGGAAGCCGCGGTTGGACGGGTGCGTCCACCGCACGTAGCCCGACCCCCGCCAGCCGTTGGCCCGGAGACGATCGAGGCCGCGGTGGTAGCCGACCCGGTAGGCCGCATACGACTCGACGGTGTCGCGCCCGACGTCGCCGAGGGTCGCCCACGCCTCGAGCACCCGCGGCCATCGGCCGACGACGGTCGCGACGGCAGCATGGCGATCGGCGGCGTCATCGAGGGACACGGCGTCGGCCAGCGCTGCCAGCGCCTCGGCGGGCTCGGCGTCGAGGACGGTCTCGGGCGGGCCGGACGCGCTGAGGCTGATGGGGCTGTGGTCGGACATGGCGTCACGATAGGAGGTGCTCGGTCGAACCTCGGTGTGCCCCGGTCAGCGAGGCGCCGAGCACGCCAGGGCCACCGTGTGCCGCACGAGGTCGGCGAACTCGTCGGGGTGGGTGAGATGGGCGCCGTGGCGGGCGCCGTCGATGGTGAACAGCTCGCCGTGTGGGACGACACCGGCGATCTCGGCTGCGGCGCGCGAGTGGTGGTCGTCGGACGCTCCCCCACGGGCCGCGACCACCGGCATCGTGAGCGCGGCGTCGTCGTAGGCCGGCTCGCCGCGGATGCTGCGCATGTCCGACAGCAGCGCTGGACCCTCGGCTCGGCGGGTGGCACGGCTCGAGGCCGGTAGGCGCTCCCATTGGGCGTCGCCGATCATCCGCCGCATGAACCGCTCCGCCAGGTCCTCGATCTCGACCGACGGCCCGCCGTCGGTTCCGGCCTCGTCGACGACGCGTCCGCCTGGTGAGGTGGCGGGCCACCATGGTGCCCACGGCCGGGGTGACTCGTAGGCGGCGACGGCGAGGACCAGGTCCGGGCGGCGTGCCGCGGTGGCGAGGGCGATGGTGCCGCCCATCGAGTGCCCGACGACGACGGCCGGCGTGCCGTCGAGGACCGCGAGGAGGTCGTCGACGTGGTCGTCGATGGCGGCGGGCATCGGCGGCGACGTTCCGTCGGGCAGGACGCGGCTGTCGCCGTAGCCCCGTCGGTCGTAGCGCACGACGTCGAGGTCGCGCAGCCGCCTCGCGACCTTGGCGAGGCTCGTCGCTCGGTCCATCGTGCCGTGCACCAACACGACCGTTGGCGCGTCGGTGGGTGCATCGGCGGTGTGCTCGTGGACCGCGAGCGACCACGGCCCTGCGGTGCGCGACGGGTGCACGTCAGGCGATCGAATGGCTCACGGGACCCGCACGACGCGCATGGTGTCGGCGGCCTCGGCGCCTTCGCGGGAGCCGGCGAGGACGACCACCACGTCGCCTGACCGCACATGCCCCTCCCGGGTGGCATCGGCGATCGCCCAGTCGACCATCTCGCTGAAGCGGCCGTGCGCCCCCGAGCGCAACGGCGTGGTGCCCCAGCTCATCGTCAGCTGTGCCACCGTTCGAGGGTCGGCCGAGTAGGCGAGGATCTTCGCTTCGGGGCGGAACCGGGCGACCGACCGCGCGGTGAACCCAGACCGGGTGATGCAGATGATCGCGCTGGCTCGCATCTCCATCGCGGCGCGCCAGCCGGCCATCGTCATGGTGTCGGTGACCTTGGTGTCGAGGCCTGCGATCTCGCTGACGTGCCGGTGCTTCAGCCGCTCGGCCCAACCGTCGTAGTCGAAGCGTTGGTCGGCGCGCCCCGCGATGCGGGCCATCGTCGCGATGACCAGCGTGGGGTTGGCGCCGATCGCGGTCTCGCCGGACAGCATCACCGCCGAGGTGCCGTCGAACACGGCGTTGGCGACGTCGGTGGCCTCGGCGCGAGTGGGCGACGGCGCGTGCACCATCGACTCGAGCATCTGGGTCGCGGTGATCGCAGGCCGCCCCATGGCGATGCACTTGCTGATGATGTCCTTCTGGAGGTGCGGGAGCTCGTCGATGTCGAACTCCTCGCCGAGGTCGCCGCGCGCCACCATGATCGCCCCCGAAGCGTCGATGATGCCCTCGAGGTTGTTGACCGCCGCCCTGGTCTCGATCTTGGCGACGATGAGCGGCCCCCGCGGATGCGGCTCGGTACCGGCCCGACGCACGTCGTGGGCCGAGCGCACGAACGACAGCGCGACCATGTCGACGCCCTCGTCCATGAACAGGTCGAGGAGCTGGAGGTCGCGGTCGGTGGGAGAGCTCACCCGCAGACGGTCGCTCGGGATGTGCACCCCGGGACGACCCTGCACCCAACCGCCGTGGGCCACGGTGCCCACGAGGTGGTCGCCGGTGTTGTCCTCGATCTCGACGATGACCGACCCGTCGCCGAACATCAGCCGGTCGCCGGCGTGGATGTCCAGGAGGAGGTGGTCGTAGTCGACCTCGACGACGTCGGTGGTGCTCTTGGTGTTGCCAGGGGTCAGCCGGATCGTGCTGCCCTCGGTGAGCAGCGTCCCCTCGTCGACGCCGAACGAGGCAGCGCGCACCTTGGGGCCGGGGAGGTCGACGAGGATGCCGACCTCGCGCCCGACGGCCTTTGCGGCAGCCCGCACCCGCTGGTAGCGGGCCATCTGCTCGTCGACGGTGCCGTGGGCAAGGCCGATGCGGGCGACGTCCATCCCCGCTTCGATCATCGCTTCGAGCGTTGCCGGGGCATCGGATGCGGGCCCGATGGTGGCGATGATCTTGGTGCGTCGCGGCATGTCCTCACGCTACCGACCCTGCGCTGGCCATCGTGTGAGTTCTCGGTGAACGACGCGTGCGAGCGGTTCCGGACATCCGCGTAGTGTCCAGGCCCATGCACCTGCTGCTGATCCGCCACGCCCTGCCCATCCGCGTCGACGGCGGCGACGGGCCCGCCGACCCGGTCCTCAGCGAGGAGGGCCTCGCCCAGGCCGCGGCCCTCGGCGAGTGGCTGGCCGACGAGCACGTCGACGCCATCTGGACGAGCCCGATGGCACGGGCTCGCCAGACCGCGGCGCCGATCGAGGCTGCGTTCGGCATCGAAGCGGTCGTCGACGCGGGGCTGCGCGAGTTCGACGCCGAGGAGTCGTACTACATCCCAATGGAGGAGCTGCGAGCGTCCGACGATCCTCGCTGGGCCGAGCTGGTCGCCCGCCTCGGCTCGCCCGAGCAGTTCGCCTTCCGCGACGAGGCGTCGGCCGCGGTCGAGCGGATCGTCAGGGACAACCCCGGCCGCACCGTCGCCGTCGTCTGCCACGGCGGCGTCATCAACGCGTACCTGTCGACCGTGCTGCACATCGAACGACCGCTGTTCTTCGAGCCGACCTACACCAGCATCAGCCGGGTCGTGGCGGCGTCGAGCGGCGTCCGGTCGCTCGTCAGCGTCAACGAGATCCCCCACCTGCCCGACCTGCGCGGGCCGCGGACACGCGGGGCGTAGGCCACACCGCGCCGACTGGTCGTACCGCCGGCCAGACGCGACCTGCCCGCTACCGTGGCCGGGTGGACCCTGCGTTCTACACCGCTCCTGGGCCGTTCACCTCGCTGTCCACCGCGCAGGTCGCGCTGGTGCGGACGCTCGATCCCGATCCGGTCGCGCTGTGCCGAACCGTCCAGGGTCTGCTGGTCGGGCCGGGTGACGCCGGTGGCGCTGGGTTGTCCGAGCAGCGCATGGCCGAGCGCAACACCCGCCCCGCGACGTCCCTGCTGCAGCGCGTCCTCGAGGTCGAGCCGGCCCTTCCGCTGGATCAAGCGCGGCCCGCCGAGCTGCGAGTCGTCGGCACCTGCCGGCACTACGCCGTGTTGGCGACCGCGTTCTTGCGGGCGATCGACGTACCCGCTCGGGCGCGGTGCGGCTTCGCCGCGTACTTCGTCCCGCCGAAGAAGGTCGACCACTGGATCGTCGAGCACTGGTCCGAGGACGACCAGCGTTGGATCCGTGTCGATGCCGAGCACGTGGGGCGGCCGACGCCCGCCGGTGCCCGCTGCGACGACCTCGCCGACGACGAGTTCCTCACCGCGGGAGAGGCGTGGCTGCTCGTTCGGTCCGGTAGCGAGGACGCCTCCGACTTCGGGGTCTTCGGCACCGAGAACTGGGGGCCGGGCGAGATCCGAGGCAACGCGATGCGCGACCTTGCCAGCCTCGTGGCCAAGGTCGAGATGCTGCCGTGGGACGAGTGGGGGCCGATGGCAGACTCCTACGAGGGTCGCACCGGCCCGGACTTCGACCTGCTCATCGACGAGCTGGCGGTCGCGGCGCGTGACGGCGACCGGCCCGCGCTCGGGCGGATCTACGAGCAGCTCGCGGTGCCCGCGGCATCGATCGTCTGATCGCGGGCCGGTCGCGCGGCCCGCGTCAGGTCAGCTGCGCGGGACCTCGATCCACGGGCGGTCCTTGTCGACGCGGATGTCGCCGGGGAGGCCGAGGACGCGCTCGCCGAGGATGTTCTTCATCACCTCGGTGGTGCCGCCCTCGATCGAGTTGGCGCGCATGCGCAGGAAGCCGCGCTGCGGGGTGCTCGAGTCGCCGGCGGACTCGGGGCGACGCATCTGGTAGTCGCCGTAGAGGAAGGCGTCGGCACCCATCAGGTTCATGTTGAACGAGGTGATGTCCTTGTTGAGGTCGGCCGATGCCAGCTTGCCGACCGAGCCCTCAGGCCCGGGGTTGCCGAGCTTGCGAGTGGCCGACGCCCGGATGTTGGTGAGGCGGTGGACCTCGGCGCGGACCCACAGCTTCATCAGCTCGTCCTTGTTGGCGACCCGCTCGGCCTCGGTCATCCGGTCAGCGTGGGCGTGGAACTGGGCGACCGCGGTGGCGATGTGACCCGAGCCGCGCGGTGCGACGGTGCCGCCGATGCTCACGCGCTCGTTCATCAGCGTGGTGAGCGAGACGCCCCACCCTTCGCCGACGTCGCCGAGGCGCTCGGCATCAGGGATGCGCACGTCGGTGAAGTACACCTCGTTGAACTCGGCGTCGCCGGTCATCTGGCGCAGCGGGCGGACGTCGACGCCCGGCGCCTGCATGTCGACGACGAAGTAGGTGAGGCCCTTGTGCTTGGGTTGGTCGGGGTCGGTGCGGGCGACGAGCATCCCCCAGCGAGACAGGTGGGCGAGGGTCGTCCACACCTTCTGCCCGTTGACGGTCCACTCGTCGCCGTCGAGCACGGCGCGGGTCGACAGGCCGGCGACGTCGGAGCCGGCGCCCGGCTCGCTGAAGAGCTGGCACCACACCTCCTCGCCGGTGAACAGCGGGCGCAGGTAGCGCGCCTTCTGGGCCTCGGATCCGTGGGTGACGACGGTGGGCGCGCCCATGCCGTACCCGATCGGGTTGCGGAAGTACGGCGAGGGGGCGCCCACGGCGGCAAGCTCCTCGGTGACCACGTTCTGGAGCTTCGGCGACAGGCCGAGCCCGCCGTTGCCCTCGGGGAAGTGGATCCACGCCAGGCCGAGGTCGAACTGCGCGCCGAGGAACCCGGTGACGTCGCTGGTGTCGTTCTCGGCGATCAGCTGCGCGACAAGGTCGCGCACCTGTGCCTCGTCCGCATCGATGGTCGTGTCGGTGGCCGTCATCTTCCCCTCCGTGCGGACGCCCCACGGAACGGGGCCTCCTGTGCGTCGCGAACCCTAGTGGCGCGACGTCAGGGAGGACCAAGGGCCGGCGCGTCGCCTCAGTTGTTGCGGGCTCGCAGGGCTCGGGATCGGTGGGCGGCAGCGGCAGCGACCTGGCCGTCGGTGCGGCGCGCCAGGTCGTCGAGGACGTCCGCCGCGTCGTCGTGGCGCCCCAGCTCGTCGAGCACCGCGGCGCGCTCGAACGCCTCTGCGTCGGGAACGCCCGGCACGCCCGCGCGCAGCTCGAGCACCCAGCGGAGGTTGGCGAGGTCGCCGGTCGCGCTGTAGGTGCCCTTCAGGTTGTTGAGCACCCGGACGACGACGTCGTGGGGAGCCGTCGGCGCGAGCATCGACGCCGTGAACCGCGGGCTCGGCCCGTTCGTGCGACGGAACAACGCCTCGCACCCTGCGACGTCGAGCAGCGTCCCGCCCCCGAACGCGTCGATGAACGTCGGCGGATCGCCGTCGTGGCGCAGGAGGAAGTGCCCAGGCATCCCGACGGGGAGGAGCGACACGTCGCGCTGGGCGGCCACATCGCTCGTCACGACCGCCACCAGGATGGGCAGGCCCCGCCGCCGGTCGAGCACCGATGACAGCAGCGAGTTCCGCTCGTGGTGGTAGTGGTCGAGGTCGCCGCCGAACCCGAGCGTCGAGAACAGGTGGCGGTGCACCTCGTCGAACCCGCCACCGGGGCAGGTGGCTGCCATCTGGTCGAGGCGGGCAAGGGTCTCGTCGGGGTCGATCCCGGTGCGCACGGAGTCGACGACCGCCACCGCGTCGGCCACCCGCAGGTGCGACGGATCGAGCGCCATGAGCCTGCGCCATCGATCGCTGTGGTCCACCGGCGGACCGTACCCGTCGGCCTGCTCGGCCACACGGCCGCCCGAGATGACGCCGGTCACATCGCGCTACGTTGACACGATGTCGAACTTCCCGGGGACCTACGCCGAGACCAAGCCCGATCATCCGGCCTACGTGATGGCCGCCACCGGCCAGGCGGTGTCGTACAAGGAGCTGGACGATGCCGCCAACCGGCTGTCGCAGCTGATCAGAGCCAGTGGTGTGCAGCGGGGCGAGCACGTCGCGTTCTGCCTCGAGAACCACCCTGACTACTTCAAGATCGCCTGGGGCTGCGCCTATGCGGGCGTCTACTGGACCGCGATGAGCTCGCGCCTCACCGTCGAGGAGATGGAGTACATCATCGACGACTGCGGCGCGAAGGTCTTCATCACGAGTGCGTACAAGAAGGACGCGGCCACCGAGCTGCTCGGGCGCAACCCGGGCCTCAGCCACCGGTTCATCCTCGACGTCGACCTCGATGGCTACGAGCGGCTCGAGGAGGCCGTCGCCGCCCAGCCCGCCGAACCCCTGCCGTCGCCACGGTACGAGGGGCTCGACATGCTCTACTCGTCGGGCACGACAGGCCGGCCCAAGGGCGTGAAGCTGCCGCTCGGCGACAACGAGCTCGGTGGCGAGAACGCCGTGTCGGGGGCGGGTGCGCTGCTGTTCGGCTTCGCCGAGGACGCGGTGTACCTCTCCCCCGCGCCGCTGTACCACGCCGCTCCGCTGCGGTTCACGATGGGCATCCACCGCACCGGCGGCACGGTCATCGTCATGGAGCACTTCGATCCGGAGCAGGCGCTGGCACTGATCGAGCGATACCGCGCCACCACCAGCCAGTGGGTGCCCACGATGTTCGTGCGGATGCTGAAGCTCCCCGAGGAGGTGCGCGCCAAGTACGACGTGTCGTCGCTGAACGTCGCGATCCACGCGGCGGCGCCGTGCCCGGTCCCGGTGAAGGAGCAGATGATCGAATGGTGGGGTCCGGTCCTGCACGAGTACTACGCGGGCACCGAGGGCAACGGGTTCGTGTACACGAACTCCGTCGACTGGCTCGAGCACAAGGGCACGGTCGGGCGTTCGATCACCGGCGTGCTCCACATCGTCGACGAGGACGGTGAAGAGGTGCCCGTCGGCCAGGAGGGCACCATCTACTTCGAGAGCGGCGCGTCGTTCGAGTACCACAACGACCCCGACAAGACCGAGGGCTCCCGAGACCCCAAGGGCCGGGGCTGGAGCACGCTCGGCGACATCGGGCGCTTGGACGAGGACGGCTTTCTCTACCTCACCGACCGCAAGGCGTACATGATCATCACCGGCGGGGTGAACGTGTACCCCCAAGAGGCCGAGAACGTGCTCACCATGCACCCCGCGGTGCTCGACGTGGCCGTCATCGGCGTGCCCAACGAAGACTTCGGCGAGGAGGTCAAGGCGGTGGTGCAGGTGGCCGACGGCTACGAGCCCTCCGACGAGCTCGGTCGCCAGCTGATCGCCTACACCCGCGAGCACCTCGCCGACGTGAAGTGCCCACGGTCGGTCGACTTCCGAGACGAACTGCCCCGCCACCCCACCGGCAAGCTCTACAAGCGCCTCCTGCGCGACGAGTACTGGAAGGGTCACGACTCGCGCCTGATCTGACGTACCGTCGGCGCTCGTGACCCGCGACGGCCGTTTCGCGTACCTGGACGCCCCGCTGCCCCTCGCCATCGCGCACCGGGGTGGTGCGGGCGATTGGCCCGAGAACACCATGCCCGCGTTCGAGGCGGCGGTGGGCCTCGGCTTCACCTACGTCGAGACCGACGTCCACGCCACCCGCGACGGCGTGCTCGTGGCGTTCCACGACGAGTCGCTCGATCGGGTGACCGACCGCACGGGGCTGATCCGCGACCTCACCTGGAGCGAGGTCTCCGCGGCGCGGGTCGACGGCCGCGAGCCCATCCCGCTCCTCGACGACATCCTCGGGCACTTCCCCGACGTGCGGGTCAACATCGACGCCAAGCACGACACCGCCGTCGATCCCCTCGTCGAGGCCGTCCGCCGCACGGGCGCGATCGACCGGGTCTGCATCGGGTCGTTCAGCGGCCGCCGGTTGCGCCGGATCCGCACGGCCCTCGGACCGACCCTCTGCACGTCGACGGGGCCGCTCGAGGTGGCGATGCTCACGCTCGCCGGCTTCGGCGTGCCACTCGCGGCACGGGCGCCGTGCGCGCAGGTGCCCGTGCGACAAGGTCCCCTCCGGGTGGTCGACGCGCGGTTCGTGCGCGGTGCGCACCGACGTGGTGTGCAGGTGCACGTCTGGACCATCGACGACCCGATCGAGATGCACCGGCTGCTCGACCTCGGCGTCGACGGGATCATGACCGACCGTCCCAAGGTCCTGCGCACCGTCCTCGAGGAGCGTGGCGAGTGGCGCGGCTGAGCCCACCGGCGGTGTAGAAACTCCGCCATGGCGATCGGACCGATGACCAAGGACCAGCGCGAGGCCTTCCTCGCCGACGTGCACGTGGGGATCCTCGCGATCGACGAACCCGGTCGGGGGCCGTTCGCGCTCCCGATCTGGTACGTGTTCGAGGACGGCGAGGTGCAGTGCTGGACGATGCCGGGGCGGCTCAAGCACCGACTCGTCGAGGCAGCCGGACGGGCCACCCTCACCGTGCAGAACGAGACGCCGCCCTACCGCTACGTCAGCGTCGAAGGCCCGGTGGTCTGCGACGACGGGCCCCGCGACGCCTCGGTGGCGATCCGCTACCTGGGCGAGAAGCTCGGGTCGGCCTACGGCGGCAGCGGTCGAGGCGGCGTGCGCATCCGCCTGACCCCCGAGCACTGGCGCACCGCGGACTACGACCGCTGA
>CAZBTQ010000002.1:0-59773 GCA_964494405.1 uncultured Iamiaceae bacterium | reverse complement strand
GGCGTTCACGTTCTTCCACCTGCCGCACGGCCTGTTCGCGGTGTCGGTCATGACCACGTTCCTGCCAGAGCTCAGCGATGCCGCCCAGCGCGGGCTGTCCCGAGCGTTCGGCGCGCGCTTCGGTCTGGGCCTGCGCCTGATGGCGCTGGTGATCCTGCCTGCATCGGCCGGCTACATGGCCCTCGCCGGCTCGATCGTCGACGTGCTGCCGATCACCAGCGAGTCGGTCGCCCGCACCTCCGAGGTCCTCACCGCGCTGAGCCCGGGACTGTTCGGGTTCTCGGTGTACATCTTCACCCTCCGCGGCTTCTACGCCCACAAGGACACGCGCACCCCGTTCGTGCTCCACCTCGGCGTCAACGCGGCGAACATCCTGCTGGCCATCCCGCTCGTCGCCTCGTTCGGCGTCGTCGGGCTCGGCGTGGCCTACACGCTCGCCTACAGCGCGGGTGCCGTCGTCGCCCTCGCCGTGCTCCAGCAGCGCGTCGGCGAGCTCGGGCTCGGCCGCTGCGTGGCGCCGATCGCCAAGATGGCCGTCGCCGCGGTTGCATGCGGCCTCGCCGCGTGGGGGGTGGCGTCGGTGGTCCACGCAGATCCCTTCGTACAGCTCGCCGTCGCGGTGCCGGTCGGCACGGCGGTGTACGTGCTGGTCCTCTGGCTGACGGGGGTGGACGAGATCGCGACCGCCCGCCAGCGGGTCGGCTCGATGCTGACGGCGGCACGACCGGGTTGAGCCGCTGGGCCAAACTGCCTGGATGACCGACGCGCTCGACCCCGCCGAGCCGCCGCCAGGGTCGAGCGCAGCCCCGGGCCGGGGGGCCCTGGTCCGGTCGAGTGCTCTGGTGGCGGTGGGCACCGCGCTGTCGCGGCTCACCGGGGTGTTCCGCGTCGTCGCGCTCGTCTATGCGCTCGGCCAGACACGGCTCTCCGACGTGTACACGGTCGCCAACACCATGCCGAACCTGGTGTACGAGCTGCTGCTCGGCGGGGTGCTCTCGGCGACGCTCGTGCCGATCTTCGCCGAGCGGGTCGACGACGAGGACGGCGGCACGTCCGCGGTCGTGTCGGTCGCCGGCGTGGTGCTCGTCGCGGTCACCGCCGCGGGCATCGTCACCGCGCCTGCGGTCATCGACTTCTTCGCCCGGCAGGTGCAGGATCCGGCGGCGGGCGAGGTGGCCGCGTACCGCGACGTCGGCACGGCCCTGCTGCGCTTCTTCATGCCGCAGGTCTTCTTCTACGGCTTGATCACCATCGTCACCGCGCTGCTGCACGCACGCCGGTCGTTCGCGGCGCCCGCGTACGCGCCCATCCTCAACAACCTCGTCGTCACCGCGATGTTCCTGTCGCTGCCGGCGATCGTCGGGGTCGACACCTCGGCGAGCGATGCACTGGTCTCGGCGGTCGGCAACGAGACCCTGGTCCTGCTGCTCGGGCTCGGCACGACGATCGGTGTCGTGGTGATGGCGCTGGCCATGGTGCCGGCGCTGGTGCGCCAGCGGGTGCCGCTGCGGTTCGACCCCAACTGGCGCCATCCGGCGGTGAAGGCCGTCGTACGCCTGTCGGGCTGGACCATCGGCTACGTCGTGGCCAACCAGGTCGCGCTCGTCGTCGTCTACGCGCTCGCCGGCCGGGGCGACGGCGGCGACGTCACGGCCTACAACGTCGCGTTCACGTTCTTCCAGCTCCCGCACGGGCTCTTCGCGGTGTCGATCATGACGACCTTCCTGCCAGAGCTGGCCGAGGCGGCTCGGCGCGGCCAAGAGGGGCAGTTCCGCCAGCGGTTCCTGCTGGGCCTGCGCATGATGCTGCTCGTCGTGCTGCCGGCGTCCGCGGGCTACATGGCCCTGTCCCAGCCCATCGTGGGGATCCTCCCGCTGGCGGGGGCGTCCGTCGAGGTCACCGCCAGCATCCTGGTGGCGTTCGCCGCCGGGCTCGCCGGGTTCTCGGCGTACCTCTACGCGCTCCGCGGCTTCTACGCGCGACAGGACACCCGGACACCGTTCCTCATCAACGTCGGCGAGAACGTGGCCAACATCGCGCTGGCGGTCCCCTTCGTCGCGTGGTGGGGCATCAACGGCCTGGCGGCCGCGTACTCCGTCGCCTACCTGGTCGCGGCGATCGCCGCGCTGACCGTGCTGTCGCGCCGCGTCGGCGGTGGCGGCGACGCCGCTCCCGCGGGAGCTCTTGCCCGCATGGCCGTGGCCGCCGCGGCCTGTGGGCTCGCGGCGTGGTTCACGGCAGAAGCGGTCGGGTCGAACGACTGGCTCCAGGTGGTGGCGGGTGCTCTCGTCGGAGCCGGCGCCTACCTGGTCGTCCTGCTCGCGCTGCGCGTCGAGGAGGTCGACACGCTCCGGCGCCTCGTCAAGGGTCGCCTGGCTCGCCGCTGAGGACGTCGGCACGGACGACCCACGGTTCGCGGGGGAGCGCGTCGGGTGCGAAGGCGTCGAGGAGGTCACCCGGTGCGACCGACGTACCCGGCTCGCACAAGCCGAGGCTCGCACCGAGCAGCCCGAGCACCTGGTCGGGCGTGCGACCCAGGCGGCGCTGGTCGTCGAGGGTCACCGATCCGTGGCGCTTCGCCATGCGCTCGCCGTCGGGCCCGAGCACCAGCGGCACGTGCGCGTAGGTGGGGCGGGGCAGTCCGAGGAGGTCGCAGAGGTGCGCCTGCCGGGGGCTCGACGAGAGCAGGTCGTCGCCACGCACGACCTCGTCGACGCCTTGGTCGGCGTCGTCGACCACCACGGCCAGGTTGTAGGCGGGAAGGCCGTCGTTTCGACGCAGCACGACGTCGTCGACGGCGCCCTCGAAACGTCCGTGGAGGCGGTCGACGATCGCCAGTCGCTCGACCTCGGTGTGCAGGCGCACCGCCGCCGGACGGCCCTCGTCGGCTCGCCGGGCGCGCTCGGCCGCGGTGAGCCGACGGCAGGTGCCGGGATAGGCGCCCTCGGGGGCGTCGCCGTGCGGTGCCGACGCCGCCTCGCGGATCTCGCGCCTGGTGCACGTGCACTCGTAGGTGCGGCCAGTGGCGACCAGCGTGGCGATGGCATCGCGGTAGAGAGAGAGCCTCTCGCTCTGGCGCACGGGCACCTCGTCGGGCCCGAGCCCAAGGCTGTCGAGGTCGCGCAGCTGCGACCGCTCGAACTCGAGGTTGCGGGCGCGGTCGTCGAGGTCCTCGACGCGCACGAGGTAGCGACCGCCCGACGAGCGAGCGAAGAGCCATGCAAGCAGCGCGGTGCGCAGGTTGCCGAGGTGCAGGTCGCCGGATGGGCTCGGAGCGAAGCGTCCGTCGGCCACGGATCAGCGCCCGCTGGCACTGAAGTGCTGGTAGTCCTTCGGCGACGACCACCGGCCGCCCCAGGCCCAGCCGATCGAGTCGAACGCGGCGACGACCGGGTCCCCCTCGACGATGAGCCCGGGCGTCGCGCCGTCGCGAGCGAGGTGGGCACGACCTGCCTGAGGGAGCACGGTCGCGCCGCGCACGTACGGGTTCTGGACCGGGTTCACGTCGATGGCGCGCCCGTACGAGTGCTCGGACCACGACGTGCCGCCGGTGACGGCGCGACAGTTGAAGGCCGACGTGTTGTTGGCCGCCATCGACGCGTCATCGTCACCCCACCACAGGTCGACGAGCTCCATGTGCGCGATCGGGAAGCGCGACTGGTGCAGGGCTGACGTCACGCCGACGATCTTGGCCACCGAGTCCACGTGCAACACCAGCTCGCCGGTGCGCAGGCGCCCGAACATGTCCCAGTGGTCGACGGTGACCAGGTAGAGGTCGGACAGCGGCACGGGACACCCAGGGCGCCACGACGCCCAGACGCGGTTGGCGGCGACCGGCGAGTACCAGTGCCGGAACTGCGGGCTCGGCCCCAGGGGCTGGGGCGACGCGCCGGCTGGCACCGGCTCGATCGCTGTGACCGCCCAGGGGATCGGGGTGCCACCGAGGCTGCCGTGGAAGTGCACACCCGGCCCGAAGGTGAACACGCCCCCGTCGTCGGCGACCATCAGGTAGCCGCCACCCGCGGCGACCATGCCGTTGACCGGGCGGTTGAGGCGGGTGCCGCCCATCGACCCGTAGAACGCTGCGCTGCCGAAGCTGAAGATGCCGCCGTCGGTGGCGACCAACCAGTAGCCGGCCCCGTCGGGCGTCGGGGTCATGCCGACGACCGGACCGTTGAGGTGCCGGCCGCCCATCGACCCGTAGAACGCTGCGCTGCCGAAGCTGAAGACGCCGCCGTCGAGCGCCACGAGCCAGTAGCCGCGGCCGTCGGGCGTGGGCGACGCGTCGATCACCGGCTGGTTGAGCACCAGCCCTTCGGTGCCGCCCAACGCCGGTGCGCCGCCGCGGGCGTCCACGTTGCCCCGGCTGGTGAAGATCCACGCCCCGCTCGAGTGGGGGTCGCCCACGATGGCGACGACCGACTCACCCGGGCCGAGCGAGGGACGAGCGCCGAGGTCGGGCGCGTCGCCGCGGGCGACGATCGTGCCGTCGCCGGTGACCAGCCAGTAGCCAGACCCGGTGCGGGTTGCCGCCATGTCGACGGTGCCGGTCAAGCCCTCGCCCAAGTGCGGCGCGTTGCCGAACGGGTGGACGTGGCCGCGGGCGTCGACCATCCAGTACCCGTCGAGCGACGCGGCGGCCGCCGACGCCGACAGCGGTTCATCGCCGTGCGCGGCAACGGGCCACACGAACGCGGTGGCGACCAGCACCATCGCCACGAGAGGTCGTAGAAGGACGCGGACACCCGTCTGCACGTGAGGATCATCGCGCGTGGACCGTTCGTCCCGACACGCACGGCGGCGGTTCGCTACTGTGACCAGCACGGGTTGCCGGGGGGCTTCCCGTCAGGCTTCACGACGAGTGGAGCGGGGGGAATCCGATGTGTCGTCGCTTCGACAGGGCATCGCACCACCACGCGGCAGCGAGTCGCGTCGTGGTCGCACGCCGTACCACCCCGCCCCACTCGTCGTGCAGCCCAACCACCAACCACGACCTACGCCGATCCGCGTCTCGGGTGGGAGCAGCGGCGTCGACGGAGGTGATGAACACGCGGTCGTAGCGGCCGCGTGACACCTGACCCGGACACCGGTCCGGGCCGACGAGGGGGGACTCGTGCACATTCGACGTACGACCATCTATCGGCTGCTCGCTGCCCTGTTCGCGCTGGTCCTCGTGGCCGCGGCGTGCGGGGACTCGAGCGACGACGAGGGCGCTGGCGGGGACGACGGTGACACCACCGAGACGTCTGCTGCGGAGGAGATGGACGAGAGCGAAGCGGTCCAGGGGGGCATCCTGGGCGTCGCTGCGACCTCTGACGGCGACACGCTCGACCCGCTCGCCTCGGCGTCGTTCAACGTCCACAACCGCGTCGGCCTCGCGTCGAGCCGCCTGCTCAAGCCCGACATGTCACCCGAGTACGCGTTCGGGGAAGCACCGCTCGTCGGCGACCTCGCCGAGGACTGGGAGATCAGCGACGACGGCCTCACCTACACGTTCCACCTGCGCGAGGGCGTGCTGTGGCACGACATCGATCCGGTGAACGGACGCGAGTTCGTCGCCGACGACGTGGTCGCCACCTTCGAGGAGATCCAGGAGCGCGGCTTCCAGGCCTTCATGCTCTCGCCGGTCACCTCGATCGAGGCGCCGGACGACTACACGGTCGTGCTCACGCTCTCGGAGCCCTTCGCTCCGCTCGAGAACTACATGGCCAGCCACCACATGTGGATCCTCCCGCAGGAGGCGTTCGACGGCGGCTACGACCCGGCCACCAAGGTGATCGGCACCGGTCCGTTCCAGATGGTCGAGTGGGACCGGGGCGTCACCACGGTCTACGAGCGGAACCCGAACTACTGGGAGGAGGGCATCCCCCACGTCGACGGTGTGCAGATGCCCGTCGTCGCCGACCAGGGCGCACGCATCGCAGCGTTCAGGGCAGGGGAGACGCAGCTGATCGGAGCGGTCAGCCCGCAGGAGACCGAGTCGTTGCTGTCGGCGATGCCCGACGCCGAGCTGCAGACCGAGGTCAGCGGCTCCCCGCTGATGATGTTCTTCAACATGGAGGCGGAGCCCTTCGACCAGTTCGAGGTCCGGCAGGCCCTCAGCATGGCGATCGACCGGGAAGGGCTCGGCGAGGCGCTGTGGGGTAATGGTGAGCGGACCGGGCCGGTCCAGCGCAGCCTCCCCACCTACTCGCTGAGCCAGGACGAGCTGGCTGACTACCAGCCGTACGACCCCGACCAGGCCAGGGAGATCCTCGCCGACGCCGGAGTCACCGACCTGTCGATGGCGATCATCACCACCGCCGGCTACGGCCCACGCATCGTCAACGCCACCGAGTGGATCGTGGAGGACCTCGCCGCGGTGGGCGTCACCGCCGAGATCGAGGTCGTCGACTACGCCACCTACATCAGCCAGCGCTGGCCGATGGTCGACTACGAGGTGGGCGTCGGCCTCCAGACCCCGTTCCAGGAGCCCGATGAGTGGCTCTACTCCCAGTACCACACCGACGGCAGCCGGAACTGGTGGAACATCAGCGATCCCGAGCTCGACGCCATGGTCGAGGAGCAGCGCACGATCCTCGATCCCGACGAGCGGATCGACCAGATCAAGGACACCCAGCGCTGGATGATGGAGAACCTCCTCAACCCGCTGCAGATCTGGGGATACGACACCGAGGTCATCGTCGGCCCAGCGGTGAACGGGTACCACACCCAGCCGCAGTACGGCTTCAACCACTACGCCTACCTCTGGTTGGAGGAGTAGCCCATGTCGGCCAGTGACCAGGTGCTCGAGGTCGAGCACCTCGCCGTCGCCTTCGAGACCCGCCACGGCCTCGCCGAGGTCGTCCGAGACGTGTCGTTCCACGTCGGAGCGGGGGAGACGGTTGCTCTTGTCGGGGAGTCGGGCTCCGGCAAGAGCGTCACGGCCCTCGCGGTGATGCGGCTGCTCGACACCGGTGGGCGGGTGTCGGGCGGCAGCATCCGACTCGAGGGTCGCGATCTGGTGGACATCTCCGAGAAGGAGTACCGCAAGGTCCGGGGTCGCCAGATCGGCATGATCTTCCAGGACCCCACCACGTGCCTCGATCCCGTCTACACGATCGGCCACCAGATCTCCGAGGCCCTGCGCGTCCACAAGGACATGTCGAAGAAGGAGGCGACGCAGCGGGCGGTGGAGCTGCTCGACATGGTCGGCATCCCCGACCCCACGCGACGGATCAACTCGTACCAGCACGAGATGTCGGGCGGTCAGCGCCAGCGGGCGATGATCGCGATGGCGCTCGCCTGCTCGCCCCGGCTGCTCATCGCCGACGAGCCGACGACTGCGCTCGACGTGACCGTGCAGGCGCAGATCCTCGCACTCCTCCAGAACCTCCAGGAGGAGACGGGTGCAGCCCAGCTCCTGATCACCCACGACCTCGCGGTCGTGGCCGAGATGGCCGAGCGCGTCGTCGTCATGTACGCCGGCAACGTCGTCGAGCAAGGCCCTGCATCGCGGGTGCTGCGAGATCCGCAGCACCCCTACACAGAGGCGCTGCTGCGCTCGATGCCCGGTGCCACCACCGATCGCAGCGACCGGCTCTACGCCATCGAGGGCGTGGTGCCGACCGCGCGCAACATGCCCCGGGCGTGTCGCTTCGCGCCGCGCTGCGTCCACGCCATGGACATCTGCGTGTCGGACCCGCCCGAGCTCGTCGAGTGGCAACCCGATCACGAGACCCGCTGCTGGTTGCGCGATCCGTCGGTCGTGCCCCAGGACACTCCCGAGAGGATCAACGTATGACCGAGACCGCCACGACGGCGCAGAGCATCGACCTGCGCCGCGAGGACGACTCGGAGGTGTTGCTCGACGTCCAGGGTGTCGAGAAGCACTTCCGGGTCGGGGCGGGCTTCTTCGGCGGAGGAGGCCACACCGTTCGAGCGGTGGACGGCGTCACCTTCACGATCGCGAAGGGCGAGACGCTCGCCCTGGTGGGCGAGTCCGGGTGTGGGAAGTCCACGACCGGGCGGCTCGTGATGCGCCTGCTGCAACCCACCGCAGGGTCGGTGATGTACGCCGGCGAGGACATCGCCTCGCTCAGCTCGCGGCAGATGAAGGAGCACCGGCGGCGGCTCCAGATCATCTTCCAGGATCCGTATTCGTCGCTCGACCCTCGCATGTCGGTGGGCCGGATCGTCGGCGAGGGACTGGCGATCCACGGCATCGGAGCCAAGGGTGAGGATCGACGTAACCGCATCGTCGACCTTCTGAAGCAGGTCGGCTTGTCGGCGGAGGACGTCGAGAAGTTCCCGCACCAGTTCTCGGGCGGTCAGCGCCAGCGCATCAGCATCGCCCGGGCGCTCGCCACCGATCCCGAGCTCATCGTGTGTGACGAGCCGGTGTCGGCGCTCGACGTGTCGGTGCAGGCACAGATCCTGAACCTGTTGAAGGACCTCCAGCGCGAGCGGGGGCTGTCGTACCTGTTCGTGTCCCACGACCTGAACGTCGTGCGCTACATCGCCGACCGGGTGTGCGTCATGTACCTCGGCGAGATCGTCGAGTCGGCACCGACCGAGGAGCTGTTCGCGAACCCGACCCACCCCTACACGAAGGGGCTCCTCGACGCGATCCCGCAGTTCGACTCGGTCCGCAAGGTGTCCGAGCGTGCCGGGTTGCGCGGCGAGGTGGCCGATCCGTCGAACATGCCGAGCGGATGCCGCTTCCATCCGAGGTGTCCGACGGCGGTCCCCGAGTCCTCCGAGGTCGTTCCGGTGCTCACCGAGATCAGCCCCGGCCACTCCGTGGCGGCGTGCCCGTGCTTCGCCACCTCGGTGGGGCTCCCGAGCCCTGCACCGACGACGAGCGGGGAGGTCGGCGCCTGATGCTCAAGCTCACCGGCCGCCGGGTCCTCTACGGGTTCTTCATCCTCAACATCATGACCATCCTGCTCTTCGTCGTGATCCGCGTGATCCCGGGCGACCCGGTTCGCACCCAGCTTGCCGACGCCGCGGTGTCCGAGGAGCGGATCGACGAGCTGACCGCCGAGTTCGGGCTCGACGAACCGGTCTGGCAGCAGCTCATCGACTGGTACGCGGGCGCGATCACCGGCGACTTCGGTACGTCGTTCTCCACCGGTGAACCGGTGGCCGAGATGATCTTCAGCCGCATTCCGCTGACCTTGACCCTGACCGTGTTCTCGGTCGCGATCGGCGTGACCGTGGGCATCCTCGCCGGGGTCACCTCCGCGGTGAAGCGCAACGGCTGGGTCGACAACGTCGTGCGGTTCTTCTCGGTGCTCAGCCTGTCGCTCCCGAACTTCTGGCTGGCGCTGCTCATGCTCACCGCGGTGTCCACGTGGTTCGCGTGGGTGCCGCCGTTGGCCTACGAGGGGTTGTTCGAAGACCCCTGGGGGACGTTCCAGAAGATGTGGATGCCGGCGTTGGCGCTCGGTGCGGGCCTCGGTGCCAGCATCGCCCGGCTCACCCGTTCGTCGCTGCTCGAGGTCCTCGGCAGCGACTTCATCCGCACCGTGCGGGCCAAGGGCGCGCGGGAGCGGATCGTGCTCTACCGCCACGCGCTGCGGAACTCGCTGATCCCCGTGATCACCCTGGTCGGCATCCAGATCGGCGCGCTGCTCGGCGGCACGGTGATCATGGAGTCGATCTTCAGCCTGCCGGGCCTCGGCCTCGAGGTGTTCAACGCGGTGCGCCGACGTGACTACCCGGTGCTGCAGATGGGCGCCATCGTGTACGGGGCGATCTTCATCATCGTGAACATCGTGGTCGATGTCAGCTACGGCTGGGTCAACCCGAGGATGCGCGCCGTCACGAGGGGGTCGCTGTCATGACCACGATCGATCCTCGCTCCGAAGAGGTCCTCTCCGAGATCGACGCCGGTCCCATGACCGACATCGACCCCTATGGCGCCATCGACCCCGACGACGTGCACGTCGAGCGTCGCTTCGACGAGATCCGACGGTTCCTCAAGACCCAGCCGCTCGGCGTGGTCGCGCTGGTCGTGATCGTGGGCTTCTTGCTGGTCGCGCTGTTCGCTCCGTGGATCGCGCCTCACGACCCGGTCGCCCAGGACCGTGACAACTTCCTGGTCGGTCCTCAGCCCGGTCACCTCATGGGCACGGACGTGCTCGGTCGCGACGTGCTCAGCCGCATCATCCACGGTGCCCGCATCTCGCTCTACGTCGGTACGGCCACCACGCTGGTGGCGTTCCTGCTCGGCGGGGCGCTCGGAACCTTCGCCGGCTACGTGGGGGGCAAGGTCGACGCCGCGGTCCAGGCGTTGATCGATGCGCTGCTGTGCATCCCGCCGCTCGTCCTGGCGCTGTTCATCGTGGCGCTGCTCGGCCAGAGCGTGCGCAACGTCGTCATCGCCCTGGTGGTCCTGTCGATACCGAGGATGGCCCGCATCGCCCGCGGCGAGATGCAGCGCATCAAGAGCCTCGACTACATCGAGTCGACCACCGCGCTCGGCGGTGGGGCGTTCCGGATCATGTTGCTCCACGGCATCCCGAACATGTTGCCGTCGCTGATCGTGGTGTCGAGCCTCGGCTTCGGTAACGCCATCGTCGCCGAGGCAGGCCTCAGCTTCCTCGGGCTCGGCGTCCCGCCGCCGAACCCGTCGTGGGGCCTGATGCTCTCCGACGGCGCGTCCTACTTCGAGATCGCGCCCTGGCTCGTGATCTTCCCTGGTATCGCCATCAGCCTGATCGTGCTGGCGTTCAACCTGTTCGGCGACACGTTGCGGGACTTCCTCGATCCCAAGCTGGTGCGCTGACACCGGTCACGTCGGTCGTCGCGTGGCTCCGGCCGCGCGCCACCACAGGCCGCGGGTGGCGGCGGTGACCCGGCCCCAGGCCGCACCGGTCGGCGCGCCGCTCGTGTCGAGGACGACGGCCTCGGGCCACGCGTCGGCGCGGGTGGCCAGCGCGTCCACCACGGGGGCAGAGGCCTCGGACTCCGAAGTGGGGCGCCTCGCGGCAACGCGCCCGCGGCAGACCTCGATCGGGGCGTCGCATCGAACCTCGAGGATCTCGGCGCCGCGTGCCGTGGCGGCATCCCGGGCCCTGGCGCGCTCTGCAGCGGACGTCCACGTGGCGTCGAGGATGACCGATGTGCCTGCCGCCATCAGCTCGTCGGCCCGGCGCAGCACCTCGGCGTAGACCATGGCGACGGTTGCCGGCTCGTAGGCCCGCGCGTCGCGGAGGTCGGCGTAGCGCAGGCCGAGGTCGCGACGGACCTCGTCGGAGCCGAGCACGGCCCAGCCGAGCTCGTCGCCGAGGCGCTCGGCCAGCGTGGACTTGCCGGATCCGGGCAGTCCGCCGACGAGCACCGCTCGCACCGTCGCCCTGTCGAGGTGGTCGGCTGCCATGTCGAGGAGGCGGTCCACGTCGTCGGTCATCCCACCGTGGCGCAGCGCGCCGACCTTCGCTCGCACGAGGGCTCGCTGGGCGACGTGGAGGTGGGCCAGCGAGCCGGGGTGGAGCTCACCGCTGAAGGTGCAGTACTCGCGCAGGAAGGCACGTCCGAGGTCGGGGTGGCCGAGACGCTCGAGGTCCATCACCAGGAAGGCCGCGTCGGCGAGGACGTCGTTCCATCGGAGCTGATCGTCGAAGGCCAGGCAGTCGAGGATCCGGGGGCCGTCGTCGAGGCAGAACACGTCATCGGCGAGCAGGTCCCCGTGACCGTCGCGCACCAAGCCGTCGGCGATGCGGCGCTCGAACAGGTCGGCCCGCCCGTACACGTAGGTGAGCGCCCGCTCACGCAGCACGGCGACGCGCTCGGCCACTTCGTCGCCGCCGACCTCGCCCATGCCGGCGAGGTCCTCCTCCCACCGGCGCTGCACGGCCTCGGCCGACGCGACCCGAGCGGCATCGTCGCCTGCGAGGACCGCAGCGCGTGAGTGGAACGAGGCCACCGCGCGTGCCACCGCGGTCACGTGGTCGGCCGCGTCGGTCCCCTCGACGAGCCGGGACAGGCGGCGGTCGTCCGGCATGCGACGCATGACGATGACCGGCTCGAGCTCGTCGCCACCGAGGGTCACCGCGCCGACCCCGAGGTACACGTCGGGTGCCAGCCGGGCGTTCAGCGCCACCTCGCGCTGGCACACGGCACGCCGGCGCTCGACGGTGCTCTGGTCGACCACGTCGGTCTGGACCGGCTTGGGGAACTTGAGGGCGCGGTCGCCCGTGAGCAGCACCCAGGAGATGTGCGTCTCGGCCACTGATGGCGGTGGTGGTGGAGCATCGGACACTGGTCGCTCCTCGAATGGGACGGCCCCGCCGTCGGTCCCATCGTCGCCGAGCCGGCTGCGTCACGACCAGGGTCGAAGGTCCGCGCCTAGGACCCGAGGGGGACCTGCCACACGAGGCGGGTGCCCCGCGGCTGGCGTGGCCCGATCGAGAACGTTCCCCGATGACGTTGCGCCCGCTCCTCCATGTTGCGGAGGCCGTGGCCCGCGGTCGAGGGTCGGATGGGGGGCCCGATGCCGTCGTCGTCGACGCACAGTTCGAGGCCGCGGTGGTCGGCGGCGATGCGCACCTCGACGTGACGGGCCTCGGCGTGGCGGGTCACGTTGCTGAGCGCCTCCTGGAGCGTTGCGACGAGGTCGTCGGCCACGGACCCGGTGGTGGTCGCGTCGATCGCGCCCTCCAGGGTGAGGCGTGGCGCGAACCCGAGCGGCCCGCGGGCGTCGTGGCACAGGTCGACGAGGCGTTCCCGCAGGTGCAGCCCTTCCGGGCCGCCGCCCTCGAGGGCGAAGATCGTGGTGCGGATGGTCTTGATCGTGTCGTCGAGGTCGTCGATCGCGGCGTCGATGCGCTGGCCCACGGTGTCGGGGTCGTGGCCCACCAGCGCGCGCGTGGCCTGCAACGACAGGCCGGTGGCGAAGAGCTGCTGGATCACGGTGTCGTGCAGGTCGCGGGCGATGCGCTCTCGGTCGTCGGCGAGGGCGAGGTCGGCGACCTGATCGGAGAGTCGCGCGTTGTCGATGGCGATCCCTGCCGCCGCGGCGAGGCCGACCGCCAACGCCTCGTCGGCGTCGGTGAACTCCGGTCCCGTCAACTTCTCGGTGAGGTAGAGGTTCCCGAAGACCTCGTCGCGGACGAACACGGGCACGCCGAGGAACGAGGTCATCTCAGGGTGGTTCGGGGGGAAACCTGCCGAGTCGGGGTGCCGGGCGAGGTCGGGCAACCGCAGTGGCTCGGCGTCGACGATCAGCACGCCGAGGATGCCGTGGCCCTCTGGCAGATGTCCGATGCGCGCACGGGTCTGGTCGTCGACGCCCACGGTGACGAACTCGATGAGGCGTTGCTTGGCCGGGTCGAGCACGCCGAGCGCGCCGTAGCGTGCGCCGACCAGCTCGGTGGCGGTCGTGACCACCTGTTGGAGCGTGGATGACAGATCCTCGTCGGCGCCGACCGCGGCGACGGCGTCGAGGAGCTGGTGCAGGCGCGTGGGATCGTCACCGATCATGTCCGACACACTACGAAGCGGGGCCACCGCAGGTGGGCAGGCCATCATGGGGGACGTGACCATCCGCGTGTTCCTGCTCGACGACCACGAGGTCGTCCGACGTGGCCTTCGCGAGTTGCTGGAGGCGGAGGACGACATCGCGGTGGTGGGTGAGGCCGACACCGCCGAGATCGCCCACGGCCGCATCCCCGCCACCAATCCTGATGTCGCGGTGCTGGACGTGCAGCTCCCCGACGGCAACGGCGTCGAGGTCTGTCGAGAGGTGCGGTCGCGTCGGCCCGAGATCGCGTGCCTGATGCTCACCTCGTTCGCCGACGACGAAGCGCTCATGGCCTCGGTCATGGCTGGCGCGTCGGGGTTCGTGCTGAAGCAGGTTCGGGGCACCGACATCGTCGACGCGGTCCGCAGGGTCGCGGCAGGTGAGTCGTTGCTCGATCCGGTGTTGGTCGAGCGCATGGTGGCCCGCTTCCACGAGGACGACGAGGCCTTGGCCGCGCTGTCCCCGCAGGAGCGACGGATCCTCGTGCTGATCGGCGAGGGTCGCACCAACCGTCAGATCGGTGAGGAGATGTACCTCGCCGAGAAGACGGTGAAGAACTACGTCTCGAACCTGCTCACCAAGATGGGGATGAGCCGACGTACCGAGGTGGCCGCGTACGCGGCCCGACTCGACGAACGCCGACGCCACCGTTCCGGTTGAGCGGGTCCCTCGTCAACGAAGGCGGCGGCCGGTGACCTCGTTCGGGGTGAGCCGCAGCCAGGTCCCGACCCGGGCCTCGTAGAGCCACGGTTCGGCCGCGCGCTCATCGAGGCGGGCGATCTCCTCGTCGTCGAGGATGGCCGCACCGGTGCCATGGATGAGCACGCTCCAGCCCGTGCGGTCCGTCACGTCCCAGGCGTCGACCTCGAAGGCGAGGGGTCGACCGGACTCGATCGCGTCGAGCTTGGTGCCCCTGCCAGACCGGAACACGACGGTGTGGCCGTCGACGCTGTGGGTGATGGGCAGGACCATCGGCTCGCCGGCATCGACGAACGCCACTCGACCGATGGCAGCGGCATCGACGAGCTCCCAGCACTCGTCGGTGGTCAGGACCTCGAGGCCCAACCGATCGGTGGTGAAGTTCGGGTCGCTCATGTTCTTCATGGTCCTCACGTTCCTCCTGGGACACTTCTGCCCGTCGAGTCGTCGGTCCCCCACATCGGTGCGCTCCGCGCCGGCTCGCCATCGGGGGGAGAGACCTCTCGGCCGGTCATCCGATCGGTGCGGATCTCCACTACCCGTCCCGCTCGCGGGAGGAGCGGGTGCGAGGGGATCGACCACGGATCGACCTCAACCGCGTCTGGCGCCAGGGCTCGCGCCATGCCGGTGACGACGACGCTCCAGCCTCGGGCGGGTTCGTCCTCGCCGCCGATGGCGTCGACCTCGAACGCGACGACGCAGCGGTCGAGGGCCGACATGAGCGCCGAATCCTCGGGGCAGCGGATCAGGATCCGGTCGCCGTCGAGCCGGTAGAGGACCGGCAGGACCATCGGCAGGGCCCCACTCGTGATCCCGACACGGCCCAGCCGCGCCGAGGCCAACTTGTCGAGGCACGCGGCGCGGTCGAGGACCAGCATCTCGTTGCGGTCGATCGGTTCGCCCACGTCGCACCTCCCCACGGTCGGCTCCACCTCTATGAGGCAGTGTCCACCCAGGGCCGGCCGGGCGTTAGGGACCAAGGTCCCGATGGGGTCGAGGTGGGTCGTGGTCGAGGAGGTGGGACCTTTGACCCTGGTCGCAGGGCGCGGCCAGGGGGAGGGTGGAGGCATGAAGAACGACGCCGACACCCACGATGTCGTGGTCGGGCGGGACGACGACGAGACCGAGAACATCGTTCGCCTGGACCAGGACGAGTGCTGGCGGATCGTCGATCGGCACCAGCTCGGCAGGCTCGGCGTGGTCGAGCGCGGCCGCCCGGCGGTCCTGCCGGTCAACTTCGCCCGTGATGGCTCGTCGCTGATCGTCCGCGTTCGCCCGGGATCGACCATCGCGTCCGCTGCCGACGGTCGGCGTGCGGTCCTCGAGGTGGACGAGGTCGACGAGGACCTGGAGCGAGGCCGCAGCGTCGTCGTCCACGGCCTGCTCCGTGAGGTCATCCACGACGACGAACGGGCGCGGCTGTCGCGCCTGGTCATCCGCCCATGGGCGGGAGGGTCGCGGCAGGTGTACGTGCGGCTCGACGCGGAGGAGATCACCGGTCGGTCGGTTCCGCTCTCTGCTGCGAGCGATGGGCTCGCGGCGGATGGCGGTTGACAGACGGCACATCGGCGGACCGAGGGAAGGAGCAACGATGAGGAAGATCGTCGTCGGGGTGGATGGTTCTCCGAACGCCACCGAGGCCCTGGTCTGGGCGATGCGCGAGGCCCGGGAGCGACGGTGCGAGGTCGACGCCCTGCTGGCATGGCACGAACCCACCGAGGTTGCGGCCATGGGCACCATTGGCGTGGACCTGTCGCTGCTGGAGGAGGACAACCGCGCCGTTCTCGACGAGGTCGTCGCTGGCGCCACCCGCCGGATGCCGGACGTGGAGGTCAAGGGCGTGCTGGTGCGGGGAACCGCGTCCCAGGCGCTGATCGATGCCTCCCACGACGCCGAGCTCGTCGTCGTGGGGCGCCGTGGTCACAACGCGGCGATGCGGCTCCTGCTCGGCTCGGTGAGCAGCCGCGTCGCTCGACATGCCACCTGCCCGGTGGTGGTCGTGCCGTTGGCCCAGCACGACACCTGAGCTCGAGCCGAGGGCCGGGTTCGGGGTGTGGCGTGGGGCACGTTGGCGCACGAGCGCCTCACTGTATCGGTACAGTCGGTGGGGTACCTGTACCGATACAGAAAGGGGAGGTGCCCCATGCTCCCATCGTCCTTCTTCCTCGAGCTCTACAACGAGGGTGCCCGCCGCGGCTACGCGGACCGCGCCCTGCCCCATGCCCCCGTCGGGCCGGCGGCCCCTCGCCGTCGCCTGCGCCGGCCGCCGATCGCCCGGTGGCGTCGCAACGCGACTCCGACGGTGGTGGCGTCGGACAGCCCGACGTTCGGCTGAGCCTGGCACCGGGGGGACACGATGGCCAAGGTGACGCTCCAGACGATCGCCGACGAGGTCGGCGTCAGCCGCATGACGGTGTCGAACGCCTTCTCACGGCCTGACCAGCTGTCCGACGAGCTGCGCTCGAGGATCCTGGCCGTCGCCGACGACCTCGGGTACGCCGGTCCCGACCCCGCGGCCCGCGCGTTGGCGCGGGGCAGCACCGGGGCCGTGGGGGTGCTGCTCACCGACTCGCTGCGCCACGCGTTCACCGATGAGGTCGCCACCGGATTCCTGGCCGCGATCGTCGACGAGCTCGCGCCCACCGGGCGCGCCCTGACGCTGATCCCGAGCCAGGCCACCGGCGATGTCGTGCACGCGCGTGACGGCGTGCCGACGCCCGAGGTCGTTCCGGCACGGGACGCGGCCGTGGACGGGGCGATCGTCTACTCCTGCCTGCCGGAATCAGAGGCGCGCGACTGGCTGGTGCGGCGGGGCCTCCCGCTGGTGCTCGTCGACCAGGACCCTGTCGATGGCATCGCGTGCGTCAACGTCGACGATCGAGGGGGTGCCCGCGCCGCCGCGCAACACCTCGTCGACCTGGGCCACCGCAGGATCGCCGCGCTGACGCTGGCGGTCGAGGGGTTGAGCCCGGCGTCGGAGCCGAACGCTCGGCTGTACGCCCATCCCCAGCGTCAACGGGTGTTGGGATGGATCGACGCGGTCGAGGCCGTGGGCGGCGAGCTCGACGTGCACGAGGTGGTCGGGCACGACGACCGTGCCGCTGCGGCAGCCGTGGGGCCGTTGCTCGCCGGCCCCGACCGACCGACCGCGGTGCTGTGCTT
Source organism: uncultured Iamiaceae bacterium (assembly GCA_964494405.1). Taxonomy (GTDB): domain Bacteria; phylum Actinomycetota; class Acidimicrobiia; order Acidimicrobiales; family SKKL01; genus Actinomarinicola. The sequence goes on along the minus strand of CAZBTQ010000002.1, from coordinate 42,405 downwards.
CTCGGACCTGTTCGCCGTCGGGGTGGTGCGGGCTGCACGCGAGGCGGGCCTCGACGTGCCGGGCGACCTGTCGGTGGTCGGCTTCGACGACAGCCCGAGCGCCTGGCGCAACGACCCACCGCTGACGACCATCCGCCAGGACGTCGCGGCCAAGGGCGCGCACGCCGCGACTGCGCTGCGTGCCGCGTTGGACGAGGCGCGCTCCTCGGCGCCGCACCACGTCGTGTTGCCAACCGAGCTCGTGGTCCGGTCGAGCACCGCGCCGCCGGTGTGAGGCCGTTGCACGTCGCAACTCCTGGCGAGGAGGTTGGTACCGCCCCGTAGGCTGGGCTTCGTGACCGACCGCTTCTACGTGACGACGCCGATCTACTACGTGAACGACGCGCCCCACATCGGGCACGCGTACACGACGGTGATCGCCGACTCCCTCGCGCGGTGGCACCGCCTGAAGGGCGACGACGTCTTCTTCCTCACGGGTACCGACGAGCACGGGTTGAAGGTGCAGCGGTCTGCCGACGAGGCGGGGGTGACCCCCATCGAGCAGGCCGATCTGAACTCGGCGCGCTTCCGCGAGGTGTGGGATTCGCTCGGGATCTCCTACGACGACTTCATCCGCACGACCGAGCCGCGCCACCACACGGCGGTGCAGGCGCTGCTCCAGGCGGTCTACGACAACGGATGGATCGAGAAGGGCACCTACGAGGGGCTCTACTGCGTGTCGTGCGAGGGCTACTACAACGAGGATGATCTGATCGACGGCAACTGCCCGATCCACGGGCGTCCCGTCGAGTTCCTGAAGGAGGACAACTACTTCTTCAAGCTGTCGGCGTTCGCCGATCGCCTGGAGGCGTGGCTCACGTCCGACGACGGCGTCGTCATCCCCGACGGCAAGCGCCGAGAGGCGCTGGGGCTCGTCCGCGGCGGGCTCGCCGACGTGTCGATCACCCGCACGTCGCTCGATTGGGGCGTCACGGTGCCGTGGGACGGGGGGCACGTCTTCTACGTCTGGTACGACGCGCTCATCAACTACGCCACGGCGGTCGGCTACGGCGTCGACGACGAGCGCTTCGCCGAGTGGTGGCCCCACACGCTGCACCTGCTCGCCAAGGACATCCTCCGCTTCCACTGCGTCTACTGGCCTGCGCTGCTGATGGCAGCCGGCATCGAGCCGCTGCCCCGACTGGCCGTCCACGGCTACCTGCTGCTCGGCGGCGAGAAGCTCTCCAAGACCGTGCACGGCACAGCCAAGCTCACTGACATCGCGCCGGCTCGCCTCGTCGAGGATTTCGGCGTCGACGGGTTCCGCTACCACCTGCTGCGCGACACCCCGTTCGGGCCCGACGGCGACTTCTCCTACGAGGGGATGGTGGCCCGCTACAACGCCGACCTCGCCAACAACCTCGGCAACCTGCTGTCTCGGGTCGCGACCGTCGTGGACAAGAAGTGCGGCGGGGTCGGTCCCGCGCCGAGCCCCGACAGCCCGCTCGCGTCGGTGGTGGCAGACGCCTACGCGGACGCCGCCGCAGCCTGGGAGGGGGTGGCACCGTCGATCGCCCTCGATGCCACCTGGCGCATCGTCCGCGAGACCAACGCCTACCTCGAGGCGAACGAGCCGTGGAAGGCCGACCCTGGGCCCGAGGTCGACTCGGTGCTCGGCGACGCGTTGGAGGCCTTGCGCATCGTCACGGTCCTCGCGTCGCCCGCCATCCCGGGCACCGCCGCCCAGATCTGGCAGCGCATCGGCCTCGACGGCTCGCCGCTCGACCAGCGGGTGCCCGAATCCGCGGTGTGGGGCCGCTATCCGGGCGGGCTCCCCGTCGAGAAGGGCGCACCGCTGTTCCCCCGCATCCAGCCAGCGGACTGAGCGAGTAGTGATCCGCTGGACAGACCAACACTGCCACCTCGACCCCGAGACGGCGGACGACGCGGTGGCCGAGTGCCGCGAGACCGGCGTCATGCGGCTGATCGACGTGGGCACCGACGTGGCCAGCTCCGGCACGGCGATCGAGATGGCCGAGCGGTTCGACGAGGTCTGGGCGACCGCCGGTGTCCACCCCCACGACGCCAAAGGCGGCATCGACGGCCTGGAGGCGCTGCTCGCGCACCCACGGGTGGTGGGTGTGGGGGAGTGTGGCCTCGACTACCACTACGACCACTCGCCACGCGACGTGCAGCGAACGGTGTTCGCCGACCAGATCGCCCTGGCGCACCGGCACGACCTGGCACTGGTCATCCACACCCGAGAGGCGTGGGACGACACCTTCGACATCCTGCGAGCCGAGGGTGTGCCCGCCCGCACGGTGATGCACTGCTTCACCGGTGGGCCCGACGAGGCCCGAGCCTGCCTCGACCTCGGTGCCCACCTGTCCTTCAGCGGGATCGTGACGTTCCCCTCAGCCCCCGAGCTGCGCGAGGCCGCGGTCCTATGCCCGGCCGACCGCCTGTTGGTCGAGACCGATGCCCCGTACCTCGCTCCGGTCCCGCACCGGGGTCGGCGCAACCGTCCGGCCCACGTCGCCGTCGTGGGCGCATCGGTGGCGACGACGCGTGGCATGGAGGTCGGCGACCTCGCCGAGGTGACCTGGCAGAACGCCAGCGCCTTGTACGGTCTCCCGAGAATATGACCCTGGTCAACTTGTGAGGGCTCCCGTCACTTTGTGAGCTTGTGATGGCACAGCGCCGAGCAGGTTGCATTCTCGTTACGGACTTCCTAGGGTCGTCCGAGTTGTCCGGGCTCCGATGCCGATGTCTCCGGTGCGGGGTCCCACAGTGAAGGCCAGGGAAGGACGGAGCTCTGGATCAGCCAGAGCGGACCTCACGGTCCGCGTCGGGTCGCACCGACCGAGCAGAACAGCCCAGCACACCGCGACACGCCACTCGGATCTCCGAGCGTCGACGTCTCGTGGCGACGCTGCTCGCGACCGTCCTGGCCGCACCGTTGCTGCTCGTCGAGATCGCCCCCGGCGCCGATGCCGGCACCGACGCTGCGCTGACGGCGTTCCAGACTCCCGCCGAAGCACCGGCCAGAGCGGTGGGCTCGCTGAGTTCCGAGGACCTCGCCACCACCCGCCTGTTCTCGACCCTGTCCGTCGGCGAGGAGCTGCGCGCCGACGCCGCCGGTGCCGACGACCAGGCCGCCGTCGAGGCGGAGCAGGCAGCCGAGGCCGACGCTGCTGCCGCGCAGGCGGCCGCCGCAGAGCGCCAGGCTGCCGCTGATCGCGCGGCCAGGGCAGCCGTCACGACCACGACCACGGCACCGCCACCTCCGCCTCCGCCCCCACCGCCTCCCGCGCCGCCGTCATCAGGTCCCACCGCCGCCCAGTGGGCCGCGCTGCGCAACTGCGAGTCCAGTGGGAACTATGCGGTCGTGAGCGCCAATGGCCGCTACTTCGGCGCCTACCAGTTCAGCATCAGCACGTGGAACGGCATCGCGAGCTCGTCGGGTCGCGGCGACCTCGTCGGCATCCAGCCGAACCACGCGGCGCCGGCCGACCAGGATGCGATGGCCTACGCGCTGTACGCCCGCCACGGTGCCAGCCAGTGGCCCGGCTGCGGGCGTCACCTCTCCTGACCGCGACGAGGTGAGCGTGCGGTGACCCTGTCCCGCGCCGCCATCAACCTGCTGCTCGAGCAACACGGGTTGTCGCCCAGTCGGGCCCTCGGGCAGAACTTCGTCGCCGACCCGAACACGGTGCGGCGCATCGCGCATCTCGCAGACGTCGGACCCGGCGACGAGGTCATCGAGATCGGCGCGGGCCTCGGCTCGCTGACGATCGCGCTCGCCGAGACGGGAGCGACGGTCACCGCGGTCGAAGTCGACCGCTACGTGCTGCCGGTGCTGCGCGACCAGGTCGAGCCGCTCGGCGTCCGGGTGGTCGAAGGTGACGCGCTGGCCCTCGACTGGGGCCAGGTCCTGTCGGGTCACGACGACTGGGTGCTGGTGGCGAACCTGCCGTACAACGTCGCGACGCCGCTGGTGCTCGACCTGCTCGACGACGTGCCGGCGATCCGGCGGATGCTCGTCATGGTGCAGCTCGAGGCTGGGCAACGCCTCGCCGCCGGCGTGGGGGACCCCCAGTACGGGATCCCGTCGGTGAAGGTCGCCTATTGGGCGCGGGCTCGGCTCGCCGGACGGGTTCCTGCGTCGGTGTTCGTTCCGAGGCCCCGAGTCGAGTCGGTCCTCGTCTCGATCGAACGGCGCGATCGGCCGGCGGTCGACGTCGACGCCGATCGGCTGTTCATGCTGGTCCGCACGGGCTTCGGTCAGCGACGCAAGATGCTGCGACGCTCCCTCGCCGGGGTCATCGACGCCGCGACGTTCGACCGGGCGGACATCAGGCCCGAGGCACGGCCAGAGGAGCTGTCGGTCGAGGACTGGGGCCGACTCGCTGGGGCCTGAGGTGCGTCAGACCGCCAGGGCGGCCATTCGGGCGAACAGGTCGGGTGCCGGGGTGGGTTCGCTGCCCTCGAGCTCCCGGTAGACGGTGTCGACGTTGATCACGACCCGTTCGGCATCGCCCCAGGTGGCGAAGCGGCTGGTGCCGAGCTCGCGACGGGCGATGTCGACGGCCGCGGTCTGTGCGTCCATGCCCTCGCCGTGGCGGCGGGTGGCCTCGTCGCGGATCCACTCCAGGTAGTCGCGCACCGCCCGCACGCCGCGGAGGTCGGTGACCGGCCCATGGCCCGGAACGACCGTCTCGACGTCCCACGACTCCATGAGGTCGCACGCGGCGAGCCAGTTGGAGATCGGGCCGACCCACACGATCGGGTGGCCCTCGATGAACAGGATGTCGCCGGTGAACACCGTGCGTCGATCGGGCACGTGGACCAGGACGTCGCCCGGCGTGTGCGCAGGGCCGACCTCGACGAGCTCGACGGCGGTGTCGCCCACGAGCAGGCCGCGCCGGCCCGAGAACGTGCTGGTGGGAAGGGTCTTGGTGACCCCGGCGAAGTCGAAGCCTCCGAAGCATCGGAGCACGAACTCGCCCACCTCGCCCATGTTGGGGGCGGCGTCGAGCCACGCCGCCATCATCGCCGGCGACTCCCCGGCCATCCCCTCGGCGGCGGCTGCCGACGCGATGATCTCGGCCCCGACGAGCAGCTCGTTGCCGTTGCAGTGGTCGCCGTTGTTGTGGGTGTTGACGAGGGTCGAGATGTCGCGTGCCGCTGGCACGACAGAGCGCATCGCGTCGAGCATCGCGGCGGTGAGCGGCACGTCGTAGAGGGTGTCGACCAGGAGTGCCTCGTCGCCATCGACGACCAGCCCCGCGTTGCTCCATCCCCAGCCGCCGTCGGGCTGCAGCCAAGCCCAGGTGTCATCGCCGACCTCGTGCAGGCCGTGGCGGTAGGGACGAGTTCCGAGGGCGTCGTACCGGTCGGTCATCGCCGAGAACCTACCCTTGCGCGTGATGACGGCGCCGACCGAGGGGCATGCACCGCAGGTGGTCCGGGCACCCGCCAAGCTCACCTGGTGGTTGCGGATCACCGGCGTTCGCGACGACGGCATGCACCTGATCGATGCCGAGATGGTGAGCCTCGACCTGTCCGACACGCTCGCGATCGGTCCGGGCGACGGTCTGGTGGTGCACGGAGCGTCCGGCCTACCGGTCGATGCTGGAGAGGACAACCTCGTGACGAGGGCACTGCGGCTCGTCGGGCGAACGGCCCACGTCGAGATCACCAAGCGGATACCCGCAGGTGCCGGGCTCGGGGGCGGATCCGCGGACGCCGCGGCGATCCTGCGCTGGGCCGGCGTCGACGACGTCGACGTCGCGGTGACCCTCGGCGCCGACGTCGCCTTCTGCCTGGTCGGCGGTCGAGCGCGGGTGCGCGGCATCGGCGAGGTGGTCGAGCCGCTGCCGTTCGAGGCCCGCACCGTGACGCTGCTGACCCCGCCGTTCGGCTGTTCGACTCCGGCGGTCTACCGGGCGTGGGACGAGATGGGCGGGCCCACCGCCGAGGGCCCGAACGACCTCGAGCCCGCGGCCCTCGTCGTCGAGCCGCGCCTTGCCGAGTGGCGTGACCGCCTGGGCGACGCGACCGGCCAGACCCCGACGCTCGCAGGAAGCGGCTCGACGTGGTTCGTCGAAGGCGAGTTCCCGGGCGACGGCAGGGTCGTCACGCGCACCCGACGTGCGACACGATGACCGCACCTCCTCGTCCGCTCCCGCTCGTCATGCGCACCGACCGACCGCCCGTGAGGGCGGTCGGTCGGTGCTGGAGCTACCGCAGGGCGGGGGAGGTGGCTACTTGCCCTTGGCCCGACGCTGGAAGCGAGTCCGCTTCAGCATCTTGCGGTGCTTCTTCTTGCGCATGCGCTTGCGGCGCTTCTTGATCAGCGATCCCATGAGGTGTCGCACGCTACCGGCCGTCGTTCGAACTTGCGAGTCGAGGCACTACCGTCGTGGAGCCGATCGCGGGTAGTTCAACTGGCAGAACGCCTGACTTTGGATCAGGAGGTTGGAGGTTCGAGCCCTCCCCCGCGAGCTACCAGGGCAAATGCACTGATCGGATCAGGGCACAACGCTAGCACAACGCTTGATCCTGGTCTAGAGTGTGGTTCGTGAGCCGTGGACCAGGGCGCTGGCAGCGCCACCTACTCGACGCCCTCGAGGAATACGAACTCGTCGTGGTGGTGAACCTCGTCTCCCAGGTGACCGGCGGCAGTGCGACCCGAGCTGAGCATGTCGCCGCCCGCCGAGCGGCCCGCACACTGGCCGAAGCCGGACGCTGTCGCGCCGTCTACATGGCCGGGTGCACCGAGTGCGGGAAGCTCGTCGACTCGCCCATGGACCGGTGCTGTGGCCGGATCACCCACATGCTGACCGTGACCGTCGACCCGACGGTGCGCTCGACCCTGATCCCGAGGAACACCCCCGCATGGGTAAGTGTTGCCCCTGAGTCGGGTGGCGGCAGTGACAACACTTAGCCCCGGCGAGGCGGGGGAGATGTTCGCCTCGTTCGCCCGCCACCTCACCGCCCGCGGACGCTCCCCGCGAACGATCGCCAGCTACCGCGAGGCCGTCGACCGCCTCATCGCCCACGCCGGCACCGACCTCGCCGCATGGACCCCCGACGCCCTCAGAGCGTGGCTGGCCGACGAGCAGGCGGCCACCGCCCCCGGCTCGGTCGGGATCCGCTACCGCTCCGTGCGGGCGTTCCTGAACTGGCTCGTCGCCGAAGGGGAGCTCGAGCGGTCCCCGCTCACCAACATCGGCCACCCCGCCCAACCCGACACCCCCGCCCCGGTGCTGGACCTCGCGCAGCTCCAGGCGCTCATCGGGGTCACCGCCGGCACCGACTGGCGGTCCAAGCGCGACCGGGCCCTCGTGTTCTTCTTCATCGACTCCGGGTGCCGCCGCGGCGAGGTCGCCGGGCTCAGCATCGACGACCTCGACTTGGACCGGGGCGAGGCCCGCGTCGACGGCAAGACCGGCAAGCGCACCGTCGCCCTCGGCGCCACCGCCGTCGCCGCCCTCGACAAGTGGCTGAGGGCCCGGCGCCGGCTGCCCCTCGCCGCGACGTCCGACGGCGTGTGGCTCGGCCCCCGCCGGCCGCTCACCGATGAAGGGATCCGCCAGGTCCTCAAGCGGCTCTCGGCCGAGGCCGGCATCCCCACGGTGAACCCCCACCAGTTGAGACACACGTGGGCCCACGAGATGCGCAAGGCCGGGATGGGCGACGCCGAGCTGATGGAGCTGGCCGGGTGGCGGTCCTCGGCGATGCTCGCCCGCTACGGCCGCTCAGCGGTCGGTGAGAGGGCACGGGAACAGCACCGCCAGATCGCACCAGGAGACCGACTATGAGGGTCCTGGTGGAGGTCCGCTGCGCTCGGTGCAGAGGCAAGGCGGGCCGCATGCCAATCGCGACGCTCGTGGCGAGCTCGGACGGACCAGTGCTCACGTACACCCCGCTTCGAGCCCTCATGGTGAAGGCGTCTGAGTTCGAGAGCCACACGGCGTGGCTGAACGCGATGAAGGCGGGCACCAACCGCGATGCGGTCGAGTTCGCAACCCCTGGTGCAGTCGAGATCCCCTTCACCATCGACATGTTCGCCATGATCCACCCGTCTGGCCCTCCGGGCTGCCGAGATCACGGCGACGTCTTGCTCGACGAGGTAGCTCTCGCGCTACTCGCCGCTGCCGTCGATCGATCTGCGGACAAGCCCGTCATCGTGATGGTGGACCCACCGTCCACGATGTGACGCCACAGCGCTAGTACGGTCGTCTGCAACCGAGCCGGGGAGCGTGTGCTCCCGCAGCGGGGTTCATGCAACGGGCCCGCTTCACTCCACCAGGAGGAAGCGTGGCCATCCCCTCAGAGCTGTCGCTCGCAGGTCGCATCGGCGCCCACAGGTCGTGGGCCATCACCGAGGACCGCACTGCCCGAACCGCCCCAGGCAGGGAAGCGTTCAACCGCCGCTTCGAGGACGAGGTCGACCCCGACCGCCTCCTCGACCCCGCCGAGCGTGCGGTACGCGTCGAGCACGCCCGCAAGGCCTACTTCGCGTCGCTCGCCCTCAAGTCCGCGCAGGCCCGACGAGCGAGGGCCTCGTGACGCGGAACGACCGCCCGGGAGAAGGGCGGCCGATCCAGGGTCCTGGCGGGAACCGTTCGAGGCGAAGCGTAACACCGTCATGTGACAGGTGTGGGCGACCGTCGACGCGGGTGATCGCCCCGTTCCGTGTCCGCTGCTCGGACTGCCAGCAGAAGCACGGCCAGCTCGTCCTGCCGGGCTCGCCGCCTCGAACCCATCGCCGCGACGACCACGACACCAGCATCGAAGCCGGCCGGACCACCGACCTCGGGCGCGGTCAGGCGCTGGTCCTCGAGGCGCACGCGGAGCATCCCGAAGGGCTGACCGACTTCGAGTTGTACGAGCTCCTGCCCGACGAGTGGCCCGCGACGATCGGTCGGCGCCGTGGCGATCTGGTCGAGATGGGCCTGATCGAGCCGACGCTGCTGACCCGCGTCTCGCCGAGGGGTCGTGACGCGACCGTGTGGCGGATCGTGGACGGTGCCCGGTGAATGCCGGCTACGTCGACGACGAACCACTGCCGGTGGAGTACGAGCACCTCTTCACGCCGGACCAGCTCGACAAGATGCTGCCCCGCACGTTGTGGGTGCTGCTCGTTCGCATGGCACCGCCCCACGTGCTGGACGTCAAGAGGAAGGTGACCGCCTTCGCGATCCACACCTACGTCGCGGGCTCCTCCGTGGCGCAGTGCTGGCCGTCTCAGGCGACCCTCGCGATCTCCACGGGGCTCGGCGAGCGGACGGTGCGCCGAGCACTGGCCGAGCTCGAGTCCGACGGATGGATCGAACGCACGTCGATCTCGCGTCGGCAGTCGCACGTCATCTCGTTGTGCTGGCCGCCCTACAAGCCAGCCCAGACCGGCCACCAGGACCGGACTCAGACCGGCCACCAGGACCGGACTCAGGATCTGAGTGCGGCCACTGGTGCACTGAGTGCGGCCATTCACGACACGAGTGCGGCCACTGGTGCACTGAGTGCGGCCACTGTGGCCGCCGAAGGTGTAGTTGAAGGTGTAGTTGAAGGTGAAAACAAGGCGTCCGAGACGAGCTCGGACGATCGTGCACCCTTCAGCGAGATCCGCGCTCTGGTCGACGCGTCCCGCGAGCGAGACGCGTCGTGAGCAACGTCAACCCCGCGAACAAGGAGAACGGTTCGCGTCACCACTGCGGTGCGGCTCTGGACGACTGGACAGGGGACAGTCCAAGCGACCACGCCAGAGCAAGCGGTGAAGGCCACGTGCCACCCCCTCGGCCACCACCTCGGCGCCTGGTCCTGCGACAGCGAACACCGAGGACCGAACTGCTCCCACCTGCTCGACCCCCAATCCGTCGCAGCCCCCAACAAAGGAGACCCCCACCATGAACATCAACCCCGGACCGCTCAACCTCTCCGACCTCTCCGAGACGTTCCACGCCAAGCTCACCGCCGCGATCAACGCCTACATCGCAGGCCTGCCCGTCGAGAACCAGATCGACCTCGAGACGTCGTCCATGAACCTCGGACTCGAACCACCCGACGGGGACAACCACCGTCCCGTGCTGCTCGTCGCTTTCGAGATCCATGGAGAGTCCGTCACACTGATGCGCCTGGACGCCACACGGTTCGGCATCCACATCATCAACGGCGAGGTCGTCGTGATCGAGCCCGACACGCAATGACGACCGGACTTTTTGTGGATGGCAACCCCTGTGAAGATCCCTGCCGCCCTCTTCCCTCCCCGACGGCAGGGGGGGTCCCAGCGAGGGGCCGATTCTTAATGGCGACACCCCGGCCCTCGATCCCTGCCGCCTTCCCGTGTGTGTGACAGAAGTTCGTGGGGAACCTGACCCTGGTCACTTTCTGTCACACCCGGGTGGTACGGTGGCGGCGTTCGCTGCTCCGCAGGGACGCGACCGGGTGACAAGGCTCCGCCGGCCCGGCAGTTGGAAGGTCACCGCAGTTCGCTCGCGAGTGCTCCGCACCGGGCTTCGAGACGGTTCGACCTGTTCAGTTCGTTCGCGTCTCACCAAGGAGCATGACCAATGACGCAGTACACCACCCCCTCGCCGCCGTTGTCGCGCAATCCGGACCCGCAGGACATCCGTGCGGGCAAGTACGACGGCCGGCTGAAGTCCCTCGCCGACCTCGTGATGAGCGACGCCGAGGCCCACATCGCCATGGCTGAGGCCGAAGGTCGAAGCATGAAGGCGTCCGAGCAGCGCGAGTTCGACAAGCAGTTGGGCACGATGAACCTGATCGAGGCTCGGGCCAAGGTGGTCAACGCTCAGGACGACCGCTACGACGACGAGCAGCGTGCGATCCGCGAGGGACGCGAGCGCCGGTCCGCCGAGCTTCGCATGGCGAACCCCCGGGCCTTCGGTGAGTCATCGAGCCACCACGGCCCCGAGATCGGCCGCCAGATCGCCGAGGGCGTCGACAACGTCCTTGCCGGCCGTGGCGCAACCGCGACCGTCGACCTCGAGATCCGCAACACCGCTACCGAGGGCGGCGACTTCGGCCAGGGCGTCCCCATCGAGTTCGGACCCGTCGAGCGCACCCTGCGGGCACGTTCGGTCGTGATGGGCCTTCCCGGCATCCGCATGGTCCCCATGACCTCCGACAAGCTGAGGTTCCCCCGCATCGGTGATGCCACCGGCGAGGGCGTCGCCGAGAACACCACCCTGACGCCGACCGACGCCGACCTCGACGCCATCACCCTGACGGCGAAGAAGTACTTCGTCTACAGCGAGTTGAGCACCGAGCTCGAAGAGGACTTCAGCGCCGATGCGCTCGACGTCATCGGACAGAACATGCTCAACGGTCTGGCCCTGAAGGTCGACGCCGACCTTCTCGACGGCGATGGTGCCGGCGGTGTCGTGGGTATCCGCAACTGGCCGGGCGTCAGCACCACGTCGGTCGCTGCCGTCCCCACGTCGTTCGCCAAGCTGAAGGAAGTCGAGTACGAGCTCGACGCAGCGAACGCCGACCTCGGCTCGGCCGCGTGGCTCATGCATCCGCGCAGCTGGTACACGCTCGGGCTCATCAAGACCGGCATCGCCAGCGACGAGACCACGCTGCTGAACCCCAACCCGCAGACCGCGGCCCGGACGCTGTTGGGCTACTCGGTCCGCACGTCCTCGCAGATCACCCTCACCGAAGGTGGCGGGGCTGGTTCGTGGGTCGGGCTCATCGACGGGTCACAGCTCGTCGTCGGTGTCCGTCGTGCCCCGGTCCTCGAGATCTCCCGTGACGTCGGCTTCGACCGTGACGTCATCGCCCTGCGTGCCACGTGCCGCTACGGGTTCGCCGTCATCAACCCCGGGGCCGTGTCCATCGCGACCGACGTCCGGGCCAGCTGAGAGGACTGAACATGCGACAGATCAACGAAGGAACCGCCCTCACAGGCGTGCTCGGCACCGTCGCCACCCCCGGCACCGTCACCGGAACCGGTATCGACTTCACCCCCTACTACGAGCCGAGCTTCAAGGCCGTGGCATCCATCGGGGCGATCTCGGCCGGTACCGTGACCGTCCACATCCAGGGCGGCACCGCATCGGGCGACGGAGCCACCGAGTACGGCACCATCCAAGCCGCCGGAGGTGCCCAGGGCACCGCCACCTACGAGCTGGACGTCGCCGACGTCTCGACCCGCTACGTGCGGGCTCTCGTGACCATGGCCGGCGGCACCATCACCCCCGTCGGTGTCACGTTCGTCGCCCACCAGGTCACCACCTAGCCACCTCCGACCAGGCCGAGGTGGCGAGCACCACCGATGACGCCCGGCCGTGTCTGTCGTGACGCGAGGGCTTTGGTTCCTGCCTCGCCGTAGCCGTTTGGGGCGGCCACGACAGACGCACCGCGGTCCTCACCGTCTCCTTCCCCTCCGTGGAGGCGGTGAGGGCCGCACACGCCACAAGCCCAAGGGACTACCACGCCGCACCACAGAGGTCGTGGCCCACACCGCGAGTAGTCCTCCATCCTCGGATAGTTGACCAGAGTCAAGTACCGTGAGGGCGTGGCCGTCGCCTGGCAACCCCTCGACCTGCGCTCGGACCCCGACGCGATCGACCACCGCCACGACCCCGCCAAGGTCCACGACGCCCTCGCCGACCTCCTCGAAGTCATCAGACCGCCCGTGTGGCACGCCCAGGCCGCCTGTGCGGGCCGTAGCGACCTGTCGTGGTTCCCGGTGCGAGGCGAGTCCACAGACGCTCAGAGAGCGATCTGTGAGGGGTGCCCGGTCCGTGAACCTTGCGCCGAGGCCGGCATGGGCGAGCGCCACGGCCTCTGGGGCGGCTACAGCGAACGCGACCGCCGCCGCCTGCGTCGAGGCCACCCCGCGGCGTAGGCATCACCGGAGAGGATGGTGCCGATCGGCACCATCCTGCTTCTCGGCCGCTCGGCGCCAGGCCGCCTGTGCGGGCCGTAGCGACCTGTCGTGGTTCCCGGTGCGAGGCGAGTCCACAGACGCTCAGAGAGCGATCTGTGAGGGGTGCCCGGTCCGTGAACCTTGCGCCGAGGCCGGCATGGCCGAACGACACGGCATGTGGGGCGGGCTCAGCGAACGTCAACGCAAGCGGCTACGCACCACCGCGGCGTAGACGCGCAACGGCCCCCGACCGAAGCCGAGGGCCGCTCTCGTCGCGTGTGGGCGAGGTTCAGGTGAGGAGACGGAGCGGGCCCGGGACACTCACCTCCGGGCCGGCGAACGCCTCGATGCTGAACCGGACGTGGCCAAGCTTCACCGGGTCGAGCTCGGCCGGATCTGCGGGCAGCTCTGCGGTCAACATCAGATCGGCGTACATGTCCAGATGCTCCGCGATCACTGCGAGGTCCTCGGCCCTGTTGTACTGGTCGGCCAGTTGCTCCGACCAGCCGGCGGCTTCGAGGACGGCGCGACGTCGAACCTCGCGACGACGGAGCTGGTGGATCAGCGAGATGACCTCGTCGAAGTCCTCGCCCGTGCCGAGCATCTCGCCGATGTACCAGACCGCGTCTCCGATGTGGAGGTCGTTGATCGTGTGGACCCGATCGGTGACCTCGACGGAGGTCGCGTCGAGTGCGTCCTGTTCCCACATCGGCTGGCCGTGAAGGTCGTAGCGAACGCCGGGGATCTCCGGCAGGGTGATGCGTTCGGTGGTGGTCATCGGTCGCCCTCCTCGTCCTTGAGCAGGAAGCCGAACAGGTGCGGCATGAGGGTGGCGTAGCCGCGCACCCCTCCATCGGTGAGGACGTCATCGCCGCCGGCGACGTAGCTGAGCATGCGGAGCATCCCCCACAGGCGATCGGCGCCCATGGCTTCGCGCACCGCCTCCGAGGCGCCTTCCGGCAGGGTCGAGATCTGGTGGTCGGCAGCGTCCACCACCGCGTTCGCTTTCACGAGCAGAGGAATGATCGCCTGCACCGCTGGCTCGAGTTCGGCGATCACCTCTCGGACCGACTCGGCGGCCTCGGTCGGGATCACATCGGGGTTGAGCCAGCTGGGCAGCTGGGCTGCGGTCGGGGTGATGGTCATGGGTGTGCCTCCTTGGCAACGTCTGATCGCGCTGGTTGCGCTCAGACCCGACCAGGACTTATGCCCATTCGCACAGCGCTCGGCACCTGACCGACTTTGGATCAGGAGGTTGGAGGTTCGAGCCCTCCCCCGCGAGCTCACGCACGGTTCGACGACACGGGCCGGCTGGGTAGCCTCCCCGGCATGTCCACGCGTGAGCTGTCGGCAATCGTCCTCGCAGCGGGTGAAGGCTCGCGGATGCGCTCGGACCGCCCGAAGCCGCTGCACCTGCTGTGCGGCCGACCGATGCTGCTCTACGTCCTCGACAGCCTGGCGGGGTGCGACGTCGACAAGGCCGTGGTCGTGGTCGGTCACGGCGCCGAGCGGGTCACCAAGAAGCTCCAGGAGCTCGGCCCCGACGTGTCCCTCGACTTCGTCGAGCAGCGCGAGCAGCGCGGCACGGGCGACGCCACCAGCGTGGGACTCACCGCGTTCGGCGACGACGTGCCAGACGATGAGGCCGACGTGCTCATCATGCTCGGCGACACGCCGCTGCTGCGGGCCGAGACCATCGCTGCACTCGTCGCCGAGCACCGCGAGACCGGGGCGGCGTGCACCGTCCTGACCGCCGAGCTCGACGACCCGACGGGCTACGGCCGCATCGTGCGAGGGCGTGGTGACCGTGTGGTGCGCATCGTCGAGCAGGCCGACGCCACCCCCGACGAGCTCGAGATCCCCGAGATCAACACCGGCATCTTCTGCTTCCGTCGAGCGCTGCTCGCGCCGGCGCTGCGCCGGTTGACGCCATCGAACTCCCAGGGCGAGTACTACCTCACCGACGTGGTCGAGGTGCTGAGCGAGGCCGGCCATCGGGTCGGCAGCTTCGTCGCCCCTGATCCCTCCGAGACCCACGGGGTCAACGACCGGGTCCAGCTCGCCGCGGCCGAAGCGCGGCTGCGGGTCCGCACCAACCTGGGTTGGCTCAGGCGGGGCGTCACGATGGTCGACCCCGACACCACCTACGTCGACGCCACGGTGCGGCTGGCCGCCGACGTCACCCTGTTCCCCGGCGTCGTCCTCCAGGGCCACACCGTGGTCGGCCCCGACACCGAGATCGGCCCGGGTACCCACCTCATCGACTGCGCCGTCGGTGCCCGCTGCGTGCTCGAGCACACCGTCGGCCGCGACGCCGAGGTCGGCGACGACTCCTGGGTCGGTCCCTTCGCCGTGCTCGAACCGGGGGCGCAGGTCCCGTCCGGGGCCACCACCGGGGCGTTCTACACTGCGTCGAGCAGCGCGGAGTAGGCAGGGCCGAGGATCCGCAGGGGCGACGGGACGGGGCTGAGATGGAGCTGGTCACCAAGAAGAAGCTGGCGCTCATCGCCGGTCGCACGAACCTCGAGCTCGCCGAGGAGGTCGCCTGGCAGCTGGGTGTGCCGTTGCTCGACGCGCACTGCACCGAGTTCGCCAACGGCGAGCTGCACTGTCGCCTCGGCGCATCCGTGCGGGGCACCGACGTGTTCATCCTCCAGAGCCATACGAGCACCGGCGAGTCGTCGGTCAACGACGCGCTGATGGAGCACCTGATCATGGTCGACGCGGCCCGCCGTGCATCGGCCAAGCGCATCACCGCCGTGATGCCGTTCTTCGGCTACGCACGCCAGGACCGCAAATCCGAAGGCCGCGAGCCGATCACGGCCAGGCTCGTCGCCGACATGTTCGCAGCCGCCGGCGCCCAGCGGCTGATGTCGGTCGACCTGCACTCGGGCCAGATCCAGGGCTTCTTCAACGGACCGGTCGACCACCTCACCGCGATGCCCGTCCTGGTCGACTTCATGAGCACGCTCGGCGACGACCTCGTGGTGGTGTCGCCGGACGCCGGTCGGGTGAAGGTGGCCGAGCGCTACAGCAACATGCTCCACGCCGACCTCGCCATCATCCACAAGCGTCGCCTCAAGGGCGAGAAGAACATGGTCGAGGCCCGCGACGTCATCGGCGACGTGGCCGGGCGCACCTGCGTGCTCATCGACGACATGATCGACACGGCCGGCACGATCGTCGCCGCGGCAGAGCAGCTCAAGGACAAGGGCGCCGAGCGCATCCTCGCCGCCACGACCCACGGCGTGTTCTCCGGGCCGGCCATCGATCGCCTGAAGAACAGCTGCATCGAGAAGATCGTCATCACCAACACGCTGCCGCTGCCGCCCGAGCGCCAACTCGACAAGATCGAGGTCCTGTCGATCGCCAACGTCATCGCCGACACCATCGACGCCGTGTTCGAGGACACGTCGGTGAGCGACATCTTCGGCGGCCAGAACCAGAGCTGACTCGCTGCGTCCACCGGGCCCGCCGCGAGTGGTGGCACCGGCGGTGAGGGGCGTACACTGGCCGACTGCCCCGGGGCCGTGCCGCGCCTGGACCCGGCTCGCGCCCCGCCACGACCTTCGTCCCACCATTCTCTGGAGCACCGTCCCATGGATGTCACCCTCACGGCCACCGTCGGCCGCACCACCGGTTCCCGGTCGTCGAACCGGCTTCGCACCGAGGGCAAGATCCCCGGCGTGCTCTACGGCCTCGGCAAGGACAACGTCACCGTCGCCGTCGAGCACCGCGACCTGCGCCACGCGCTCACCACCGACGCTGGCCTCAACGCCATCATCACGATGACCGTCGACGGCACCGACGAGCTGTGCATCGTCCGCGACATCCAGCGCGACCCGGTTCGCCAGGACGTCACCCACGTCGACTTCGTGCGCGTCGACCCCAACGCCGAGATCCTCGTCGAGGTGCCGATCGTGCTCGTGGGCGAGCCCAAGCAGGTCCTCTCCGAGCAGGGCGTCGTCGACCAGGTGTCCTACACGCTGTCGGTCTACGCGAAGCCCAACGCGATCCCGAACGAACTCCCGATCAACATCGACGATCTCGCCGTCGGCGAGACGATCACGGTGTCGGACCTCACGCTCCCGGCTGGCGCGCGCACCGAGGTCGACCCTGACGACGTCATCGTCACCGCGTCGGTCACCCGTGCCGCGGTCGAAGAGGACGAGGCCGTGGAGGGCGAGGGCGAAGCCGGCGAGGGCGATTCCGGCGAGGGCGGCGAGTCCGCCGAGGCCGAGTCGTCCGACGACGAGTCCTGATCCCGGGCGCCGGTGAGCCCTTTCGGGCGCCGACGGCGCGACGAACCACGGCGGGGGACGCCGAGCGACCTGCTGGTCGTCGGTCTCGGCAACCCCGGCGCGCAGTACCACGGCACCCGCCACAACCTGGGTGTCGAGGTGGTCGAGGAGCTCGCCACACGCCACGACGGTCGCCTGCGCAAGGGTAAGGAGCTCGCGCTCGTCGACGAGGTCCGCATCGACGGTCGGCGCGTCGCGCTGGCATGGCCGCAGACCTACATGAACAACTCCGGTGACTCGGTGCGCCTGCTGGTCTCGCGCTTCGGCATCGAGGACCCGTCGAACGTCGTCGTCGTGCACGACGAGCTCGACCTCCCGGTCGGGCGCCTCAAGCTGAAGCTCGGCGGCGGGCTCGCCGGCAACAACGGGCTCAAGTCGATCAAGGCCCACCTTGGAACCGACGCCTTCGCCCGCGTGCGCATCGGGATCGGCAAGCCGTCGTCGGCTCGCCAAGGCGCGGACCACGTCCTGCGCCCGCCGGGCAAGGCCGAGCGCACCGAGCTCGACATCGTCGTGCAGGAGGCCGCGGACGCGGTCGAGATGATCCTCACCGACGGGTTCGACGCGGCGATGAATCGCTACAACGCCGCGCGTCCGGACGACTGACCGTGCCGCTGTCCGCGCTGCTGCCACTGCTCGGCGACGAACCTGCCGTCATCGGAGCGCTCGGTCGTTCCCATGCCACCCTCGCCGTGCCCGAGGCGGTGCGCGCCTACGTCCTCGCTGCCCTCGGCGAGCTGTCGCAGCGGCGCCCGTTGGTCGTGTGCGTGCCCACCACCACCGACGCCGAGCGCCTCGCGGCCGACATCGCCACGTTCCTCGGCGAGGACGACGTCGACCTGTTCCCGGCATGGGAGACGCTCCCGTTCGAGCGGGTCAGCCCGAACGTCGAGACGATGGGCCAGCGGCTGCGCACCATGTGGCACCTGCGCGATCCGCAGCGGGCGCCTCGGGTGGTGGTGGCGCCGGTGCGCGCCCTGGTGCAGCGCCTCGGCCCGCACGTCGCCGATGTCGAGCCGGTCGTCGTCGGTGTCGGCGACGAGCTCGATCCGACCAAGCTGCTCGAGGACCTGGTGGCCGCCGGATACCGCCGCGAGTACCAGGTCGAGCACCGCGGCGAGGTGGCCGTCCGCGGGTCGATCGTCGACGTGTTCCCGTCCACGGCCTCGGTGCCGATCCGCATCGACCTGTGGGGCGACGAGGTCGACCGGCTCACCGAGTTCTCGGTCGCCGACCAGCGATCGACGATCGACGTGTCCGAGGTCGAGATCTTCCCTGCCCGCGAGCTCGTGCCCACCGCCGAGGTGCGCGAGCGGGCCGAGCGCCTCGTCGCCAGGGAGCCGTGGGGGAGGGAGCACTGGGAGCGCCTCGCCGAAGGCCAGACCTTCGACGGCATGGAGTCGTGGCTGCCGTGGCTGGTGGACGACGAGCAGGTGGTGCTCGACCTGCTCGATGCCGACGCGCAGATCGTCCTGCTCGATCCCCGCCGCATGCGTGACCGCGCCGCCGACATCGCGGCTGAGGAGTCCGACCTCGCGGCGACGCTCGCCCGCACCTGGGGTGCCGCCGAAGCCGACGAGGCCGCGGAGGGGCACTTCCCGTCGTTGCACCTCCCGTTCGACCGATTGCTGGTGCGCACCGACGCCCCGGCGTGGACGGTCACCACCGTTCCCGAAGGTCCCGACATCGCGGCGGTCACGGCCAGCGGGTGGGACCCGGTCGTCGGCGACGGC
The DNA here is from genome assembly GCA_964494405.1 of uncultured Iamiaceae bacterium. Classification (GTDB taxonomy): domain Bacteria; phylum Actinomycetota; class Acidimicrobiia; order Acidimicrobiales; family SKKL01; genus Actinomarinicola. The sequence continues at coordinate 23,488 of CAZBTQ010000002.1, read as the reverse complement.
CACCGGTTGATCGAACAGCTCCGCGACCTGCGCCGCGACGGCTACCGCGTGGTGGTCGGCGCGGACGGTCCCGGCTCGGCCGAGCGGCTCGCTGGCCTGCTCGCCGACCAGGGCATCGACACGCGGGACGTCTCGCCCGACGACTCGACGCTGGTCCAGCCAGGCATCCACATGACGGTCGCGCCGCTCGAACGCGGGTTCATCCTCCCGTCGGCGAAGCTAGCGGTGCTCTGCGAGCGCGACCTCACCGGCCGCCGTCGAGCCCACCGCGCGGCGCGGCCGCGCCGCACCGACGTAGCGGGCTTCTTCGACGACCTCAAGGCCGGCGATCACGTCGTGCACCAGCAGCACGGCGTGGCCCGCTACGCCGGGATGGTCAAGCGGGCGATCGGTGGGGTCGAGCGCGACTACCTCCTGTTGGAGTACCGCGGCGACGACCGCCTCTACGTCCCCACCGACCAGATCGACACCGTCCGCCACTACACCGGCGGCGACACGCCGTCGCTCAGCCGCCTCGGCGGCGGCGAGTGGCAGAAGACCAAGGCCCGGGTGCGATCGGCCGTGCAGGAGATCGCCCAGGAGCTGGTGGTGCTCTACCAGAAGCGGGTGAACACCCCCGGCCGCACCTTCGCTCCCGACACGCCGTGGCAGCACGAGCTCGAGGACGCGTTCCCGTACCAGGAGACACCCGATCAGCTCACCGCCATCGCCGACGTGAAGGCCGACATGGAGTCCGACGTCCCGATGGACCGCCTCCTGTGCGGCGACGTCGGCTTCGGCAAGACCGAGGTGGCGTTGCGGGCGGTGTTCAAGGCAGTGCAGGACGGCACCCAGGCCGCGGTCCTGGTGCCCACCACGCTGCTCGCCCAGCAGCACTTCCAGACCTTCGGCGAGCGCTTCGCCGGGTTCCCCATCCGCGTCGAGGTCCTGTCACGGTTCCTCACCAACGCGCAGGCGAAGGCGGTCGCCAAGGGCGTCGCCGACGGCAGCGTCGACGTCGTGATCGGCACCCACCGCCTGCTCGCCGAGGACATCACCTTCAAGGACCTCGGCCTGCTGGTGATCGACGAGGAGCAGCGGTTCGGGGTGAGCCACAAGGAGCGGATCAAGCAGTTCCAGACCGGCGTCGACGTGCTCACGCTGTCCGCGACCCCCATCCCGCGCACGCTCGAGATGAGCCTCACCGGCATCCGCGACCTCACCCTGCTCAACACCCCACCGGCGGCGCGCCAGCCGATCCTCACCTACGTCGGCGAGTACGACGAGCGCGCGGTCGCCGAAGCGTTCCGGCGGGAGCTGCTGCGCGAGGGCCAGGTGTTCTTCGTGCACAACCGCGTCCAGGACATCGAGCAGGTCGCGGCCGACCTTCGCGAGCTCGTGCCGGAGGCCCGCATCGCGATCGCCCACGGCCAGATGGACGAGGGCACGCTCGAACAGGTCGTCATCGACTTCTGGGAAGGCGAGTTCGATGTCTTGGTGTGCACGACCATCATCGAGTCCGGCATCGACATGCCGACGGTGAACACCCTCGTCGTCGATCGTGCCGACATGCTCGGGCTCGGCCAGCTCCACCAGCTGCGCGGCCGGGTAGGTCGGGCCGGCCAGCGCGCCTACGCCTACCTCTTCACGCCGAAGGACCGCACGCTCACCGAAGAGGCGTACGAACGGTTGAAGACCATCGGCGAGGCCACCGAGCTGGGCTCCGGCTTCAAGATCGCGATGCGCGACCTCGAGATCCGTGGCGCCGGCAACCTCCTCGGCACCGGCCAGAGCGGCCACATCGCCGCTGTCGGCTACGACCTGTACTGCCAGATGGTCACCGAGGCGGTCGCCGACCTGAAGGGCGACGTGCTGCCCGAGCCGTCCGACATCACCATCGACGTACCGCTCGCCGCGTCCTTGCCGTCGACCTACGTCGAGCGCGAGGACCTCCGGCTGGAGGCGTACCGTCGCCTGGCCGCGGTGACCTCCGAGTCCGAGGTCGCCGACATCCGCACCGAGTGGGAGGACCGCTACGGCCCCGTCCCGCGGCTCGCGGCGAACCTCCTCGCGGTGGCTCGGCTGCGTGCCGAGTGCTCACGGGTGGGCATCCGCGACATCGTCGTGACCTCGGGGTCGGGGTTCGGTGGCCCCAAGCACACGGCGCGGATCAGTCCGCTGCCATTGCTCCTCAGCCAACAGCTGCGGCTCAAGCGGCTGTTCCAGGGGTCGGTGTACAAGGAGGACGGCCACCAGGTGCAGATCGGCATCAAGGGCGGCACCGACCTCGTCGAGGCGCTGGTGCTGTTCCTGCGCACGATGGTTCCAGTCGAAGACGAGACGTCGGGAGCGGTGGATCGGTGATGACGTGTGTGGTCTGTGGAGGTGATCGGTGGTGGGAGCTGGTCGGGGCAGGAGATTGGAGCTACGTCTCCTGCGAGACCTGTGACCTGACGCGGGTGGAGCCATTCCCGACCGAGGACCAGGCGGCTGCGCTCTACGGTGACGACTACTTCAACGCGGCGGCCAACGCCGGGTACGACGACTACATCGCCGATGCGTCGATCCACCGCCGTAACGGGCGGGGGCGACTGAAGCGCCTCGGCCCGCCGCCGCGGCAGGGCGCCCGGCTCGTCGACGTCGGTTGCGCGTTCGGCTTCACGATGCTCGAGGCGCGCGACGCCGGGTGGGATCCCGTGGGGGTCGACGCCAACGCCACCGCCCGCGGCGCGGTCCGCGACGAGGGGATGGCCTGTGAGGCGACGTTCGCCGAGCTCGGGCTCGCCGACTCGAGTGTCGACGCGGTGACGTTCTTCCAGTCGCTCGAACACCTCCTGGACCCGCTCGCTGCACTGCGCGAGGCCCGCCGGGCCCTCACCGACGAGGGCGTGATCCTGGTCGAGACGTGGGACCGTTCGAGCCGAACCGCTCGGCTGGCGGGATCACGCTGGCAGCAGCTCAGCCCGCCGAGCGTGGCGTGGCTCTTCGACGAACCGACGATGTCCGCGCTCGCCCGTGAGGCGGGACTGCGCGTCGACTCCTGGCGATGGAGCACCAAGTGGGTGACGCTCGGGCTGGTCATCGGCCAGGTCACCGACGGCGGGACGCGTGCCACGGACGTGCTGCGCCGGGCCAGAGCCCTGCCGCTCCCGTACTTCCTCGGCGATCTCGTCACGACTCGCCTGCGCCAGGCGTGACTGGTAGGGCGGGCGGGTGACACCTAGCCTGCACCCCTTGTGACTCGCCTTCGGAACCTCGTCCTTCCCCTGCTCGCGCTCGCGTTGGTGCTCTCGGCCTGCGGCAGCGACGGCAGCGGCAGCGGTGGTGCACCCGCCGCCACCGTCAACGGCGTCGACCTCTCGAACAGCGAGTTCGTCGACATGCTCCGGACGCTCAACGACAACGCCGAGTTCGCGGCTGGCCTCTACCAGGTCCCGCCCCACGCCGACGGCGAGGCGGCCGACGATCGGGTCGATGCATCGTTCGCAGCAGCGGTCCTCGAGCTCAACGTCCTGCTCGAGCTCATCAACCAGGAGTTCGACGACCGCGGCCTCGAGGTCACCCAGGAGGACCGCGACGCCGTCCAGGCCCAGTTCCCGGCCCAGCTGGTGGCCTACCTCGACGAGCTCCCCGACGAGTTCGTCGACTGGTACACCGAGTGGAACGCCCAGCTGAAGGTCCTCCAAGGGGACATCGCCGCGGCGACCGAGGTTCCCGAGGTCACCGACGAGGCCGTCCGTGCGTACTACGACGAGAACATCGCCCAATACGAGGACCAGACCTGCGCCCAGCACATCCTCCTCGAGACCGAGGAGGAGGCCGAGCAGGTCCTCGTCGAGCTGGAGGAGGGCGGGGACTTCGCCACCATCGCGACCGACCGCTCCACCGACCCGTCGGCGGCGAACAACGGCGGCGACCTGGGGTGCGCGTCCCCCGACCAATACGTCGAGCCGTTCGCCGAGGCGATCACCAACGGCGAGATCGGTGAGTTCCTCGGGCCGGTCGCGACCGACTTCGGGTATCACGTCATCCTCGTCACCTCGCGAGGCACCACGCCGTTCGAAGACGTCGAGGACGACATCAGGGCCCAGCTCGAACAAGAGGCCGCGGGTGCCCCATCTGCGGCGTTCAACGAGTTGTTCGAACAGCTCATCGCCGATGCCGAGATCACCGTGAGCTCCCGCTACGGCACCTGGGACTCCGAAGCCGGCCGGGTCGTGCCGCCTGAGGCTCCCGAGGGGGAGAACAGCACCCTCCCGCTGGGATGACCCCACGGGTCGTCGTCGTGGGACTCGGCCCCGCGGGACCCGACCTCGTCAGCGCGGGGACGCGCCAGGTGATCGACGACCACGACGTGCGCTTCGCGCGCACGATGCGCCATCCGTCGTCCACGACGGTCGTCGGAGCCCGCTCGTTCGACGACCTGTACGACGCGGCCGAGACGATGACCGAGGTGTACACGAGCATCGTCGACGCGCTCGTCGATGCGGCCACAGAGCAGGGGGCCGTCGTCTACGCCGTACCCGGATCGCCGATGGTGGCCGAGCACACGGTCGAGCTGCTGCTCGCCGACGATCGCGTCGAGGTGGAGCTGCATCCCGCGATGTCGTTCCTCGACCTGGTCTGGGTTCGGCTCGGCGTCGACCCGATCGCGGCAGGTGTACGGGTGGTCGACGGCCATCGGTTCGCCGTCGACGCCGCTGGCGAGCGGGGGCCCTTGCTCGTCGCGCAGTGCGATCGACGCAGCGTGCTCTCCGACATCAAGCTGTCGGTCGATCCGCCGCCCGATGGACCCGTCGTCGTGCTGCAGGGCTTGGGCACCGAGGGGGAGCGCATCGAGTCGGTCGCGTGGGAGGACCTCGACCGATCGGTCGAGCCCGACCACCTCACGTCGGTGTGGATCCCGCGGATGGCGACTCCGGTGGCCGGCGAGGTCGGAGCGTTCGTCGAGCTCGTCGAGCGGCTTCGCGCCGAGTGTCCCTGGGACCAGGAGCAGACCCATCGCAGCCTGACACCGTTCCTGATCGAGGAGGCCTACGAGGTGGTCGGGGTGCTGGACCAGATGCCTGCCGAAGCCGGCGCGCTGGGCCGAGATCTCGACAGCGATCCGGACGACGGACAGGTCGACGACCTCTACCTGGCGCTGGAGGAGGAGCTCGGCGACCTGCTCTTCCAGATCGTGTTCCACGCCAGGCTCGCGACCGAGGCGGGACGGTTCGATCTGGCCGACGTGGTGCGTGGGATCCACGACAAGCTCGTCGCCCGCCATCCGCACGTGTTCGGTGACATCGACGTGGGCGGTGACGCGCGGGTCGTCGAGGAGAACTGGGAGCGCATCAAGGCCGCCGAGCCCGGGCGTCAGAGTGCGTTCGACGGCATCCCGGCGTCGCTCCCATCGCTGCGCTACGTGGCGGCGCTCATCGCGAGGGCAGATCGCCTTGGCCTCGCCCACGGTGCTGGTGATGGCGATCCATCGATCGGTTCCGAGGAGATCCTCATCGAGCGCCTCCTGTCCGCGGTGGTCTCTGCTCGCACGGCCGGCCTCGATGTCGACGACGCCCTGCGGCGGCGGGGACGCGAGATGGAACGACGACTTCGTGCCGCCGAGTCGACCACATCCGCCTGACGCGCTGAGCGGGTGAAACGATCACCAAGAGTGGTATTGTCGGGCCCCGATGCTGCACGACGACGCGGAGAGTGGAGGTGTGGGCACACCTCGGCCAGCATCAGATCACCCTCGGTGGTGGGCGCTGGGTCTCTACTTCCTCGTGCCGTTCGTAGCCATGTGCCTCATCCTCCGGTTCGTCGCACCTCCGAACCCCGACTATCCGTGGCACCCGACCCTCACGGCGAAGTGGGACCACCTGAGCACGACCGAGGACCACTACGAGGTGGTGTTCGTCGGCGACAGCACCGTCTTCCAGGGCATCGACCCGTTCATCGTGAGCGACGAGCTGACGGCCCTCGGATGCCCCGCGTCGGTCTACAACCTCGGCGTGCTGGGCATGACCAAGCTCGAGTACGACGAGACGATGCATCGACTGGAGGACATCCCTGGCGGGCGTCCCGAGGTCGTGGTCACGGTGAACGCCCTACCGTTGCTGGTCGGACTCGCACAGGACTTCAGCGTCCGACACCGGTCGTACCTCGATGCCCGACGGGCCCGCGAGACGATCGAGTACATGCAGGGCCTGCCGACCGAGTTCAACATGGGTCGGGACAACCAGCTCGACCTCCTCGCTGCCTTCGTCGTGAACCAGGTCCCCCAAGGCGCGATCCACCAGCAGATCTTCCGGGAGGCCTCGGGGCGGGACGAAGAGCGTCTCGTCGGAACGCAACTGGGCTACCGACCATGGGACGAGTTCTGGGAGGAGGCAGGTCCCGACGGCCCGGCGAACCTCCACGCGACGATCGAGGTCCTCGTGGAAGATGGCAGGTGGGATCAGCGGTGGGCTGAGGAGACGCCCGACCCCGCCGAGGTCGAGCGATGGATGTCGACGCTCGACGAGCACGACGAACACACGCCGTCGGGATCGTTGGGGGTCCACATGCTGGTCCCGACGATCTTCGACGCCGCGATGACCTCGGCGGTCACCGACACATGGCGCGATCGGCGGCCTGACATCCCGATCATCAACCTGGTCGACCGTTCGCTCGTGGGTGACTACGACGACCCCGACTTCTTCGTCGACTACATCCACCTGTCAGAGCTCGGTGGAGCAGCCGTGAGTCGGGCCGCTGCGGCGCAGCTCTGTCCGATCGTCCGCGATCGACTCGACAGGTAGTCGTGCTCTTCACCCAACCCACCTTCGCGCTCTTCTTCGGGGTCGTGCTGGGACTCCACTGGTGGGTTCTACGGACGAACCGTGCGCGCAAGGCGATGCTCCTCGTCGCGAGCTTCGTCTTCTACGGGGTCTGGGATCCGCGGTTCCTCCTGCTCATCTGGTTCATGACGCTCGTCAACTACGGCGCCGCACTCGGCATCGAGCGGGCCGACGGAACGAGAGCCCGGAACTGGTGGCTCGCGATCACCCTCGCAATCGACGTCGGCATCCTGGGCGTCTTCAAGTACGCGAACTTCTTCCTGGACTCGATGGAGTCCCTGCTCGGCGGCCTCGGGATGGAGGTGAGCCACGTCACCCTCCACATCACGCTGCCGGTCGGGATCTCGTTCTTCACCTTCCAGGCCATGAGCTACGTGATCGACGTGCATCGCCGCGAGCTGCGAGCCGAGCGGAACCTCGGCGCGGTCGCCCTCTACATCGCGTTCTTCCCACAGCTCGTGGCGGGGCCCATCGTTCGCGCGATCGACTTCCTTCCCCAGCTCGAGGTGCCGAGGCGGCTGGCACAGGTCGCATGGCGACCGGCGATCGCCTTGTTCGTCGTGGGCTTCTTCAAGAAAGCGGTCATCGCGGACACGATCGGTGCGCAGATCGATCCCTACTGGGCCGATCCCGGCGCGTATGGCACCAGCGCCGCCGTACTCGCCGTGCTGGGCTACACCGCACAGATCTACTGCGACTTCTCCGGCTACTCCGACATGGCGATTGCCGTCGCTGCGATGTTCGGCTACCGGTTGCCCCTGAACTTCGACTTCCCGTACTTCTCGGTCTCGCTGACCGACTTCTGGCGGCGGTGGCACATCAGTCTGTCGAGCTGGCTGAGGGACTACGTGTACATCCCGCTGGGCGGCAATCGACGCGGACGGGTCAAGACCTACAGGAACCTGCTGCTCACGATGCTGATCGGCGGGTTGTGGCACGGAGCCGCGTGGACGTTCGTGGTGTGGGGAGCGCTGCACGGCGTCGGTCTTGCCGCCGAGAAGTGGTGGAGCGACCGGGGCGGTCGTCGCGAGTTGGTGCCGGCTCGGGAGCCGCTGGCGCCGTCGCCGATCCGCGTGGGAACGCTCACCACGTTCGGCATCGTCTGCCTCGGATGGGTCTTCTTCCGGGCACGCACCTTCGCGGATGCGTGGACAGTGATCGGGTCGCTCGTCGGCCTCGGTGCCGGTTCCGCGGTGTTGTCGCGTTGGCTGGCCGTGTACCTCGTCGTCGCGGCTGTGCTGCATTGGTTCTCTGCGGAGGGCAACATCGGAGACAGGATCCGGCGACTCCCCGTCCGGTCCTTCGCGGCAGGTCTTGGAGTCACCTCCGCGGTGATGCTCGCGCTCCAGCCGGTCGGATCCGCGCCATTCATCTACTTCCAGTTCTGAGCGCCACATCCCGGGCGGGAGGTCGCGCCGACTGGGCCGATCGGCCCAGAATCTTCTCAAGGAGGGTGCAGCAGGCTCCGATGGATCCTGTGTCGACACGGAGGCCGAGGCACGCTGGAATCGTGATCGTGTAGGTCAACCGTGTTACGTTTGTTGCAATTCGATGACGAGACCGACGAGGCTCAGGTCGGCGCCACCGACTGGAAGAGCGAAAGCGGAGTTCCACATGAAGTTGTCACGACCGAGCGGTCGACGCGTCGGGGTGATCTGCCTGCTGGCCGTCCTGGTGGCCCTGCCGACCATCGTCATGGGTCCGCTTCGCCAGTCGAGCGACACGTCCGCGGACGCGGCGTCCTATGCCGAGGCCGGACCGCAGATCCGTCGCTTGTACCTCGCCTACTTCCAGCGTGAGCCCGACCCCACGGGCTGGCCCTTCTGGCTGCAGCACCGCGCCGAGGGGCGGAGCCTGATCTGGGTGTCCGACCGCTTCGCGGAGTCCCAGGAGTTCCAGGAACGCTACGGGAACCTCTCCAACGACGACTTCGTCCGGCTGGTCTACCGCAACGCGCTGGGCCGTGCACCTGACCCGACAGGTTGGGAGGGGTGGCGGGCGGCGCTTCGCGGTGGAGCGAGCCGCGGTCACGTCATGGTCGGGTTCTCCGAGTCCCAGGAGTTCATCGCCAGGACCAAGCCTGCGACGTCTGGCCCCGCGGCCTCACCGGCCCCGTCCAATCCGGCGCCGACGCCTCCGCCCCCGCCGCCCCCTCCCCCCTCCAATCCGGCTCCGCCGCCCCCAGCAGGGCAGGCTCCGGGTACCGGCGGTGGCGGGCTGGCGAACGTGAGCTCGGGCCTCAACGTCAACAACCACCTCATGCCGGTGTGGCAGCCAGCCTGGGAGGACGGGTACCCGGCGTTCCGGACGTTCTGCGAGTTCAGCCACCTGGGCTACTACGACCCGATCGTGTACCCGGGAGGGGCAAACGCCAGCCACCTCCACGCCTTCTTCGGCAACACCCTCGCCAACGCGAGCTCGACCTACGCGAGCCTTCGCACGTCGGGCAACAGCACGTGCGACGGCGGCCCGATGAACCGGACGGCCTACTGGATGCCGGCCGCGTTCGACGGTTCCGGGCAGGTCGTCGTGCCGAGCAGCATCGAGGTGTACTACAAGTCCGAGAACGCACCGTCGCCCAACCAGGTCTCGGAGTTTCCGAACGGCCTGCGCATGATCGCCGGCGCACCCGGCCCAGCAGGGACCTACGGCTGGGGCTGCGGAAGCCTCAGCTACAACAAGGAGATCACCAACTGCGATGGCAGCCGCCTCACCGCGACGGTGCGCTTCCCCTACTGCTGGGACGGCAAGAACCTCGACTCCGCCGACCACCGCTCGCACATGGCCTACGGGGTGGACAACACGTGGGGTCGCTGCCCCTCGTCCCACCCGGTCCACCTGCCTGAGGTGACCGAGCTGTTCCACTGGAACAACCCCTCGGGGACGTCCAATTGGTACCTCTCGTCGGACCGGGCCGGGATGATCACCCCGGCGCCGGACGGATCGACCCTCCATGCCGACTGGTTCGGTGCGTGGGAGGACTCCGTCGAGTCGACCTGGGTGCAGCACTGCTTGCGCCTGAACCGGAGCGCCTCCAATGGCAAGCTCTGCGACGGCACCCAGCTGTCCCAGGTGGCCAACTACAACGGACCGGCGCGACTCTCTGGCTGGCGCCCGCAGTTCTAGGCGCCGATCTCACGGCCCGGTCGTGGCACCGGTCCCCCGAGGGATACGGTCGATCAGATGAGCAACGCCAGCAGCTCTGACCGCAGCGCGTTCCTCTACGTCGTCACCAGCCATCCTCGTGCCACCCAGACGTTCATCCAGGCCGAGATCGACGGCCTCAGGAGTCGCGGCGAGACGGTCCACGTCGTCGCTCTGAACGAGCCGGCACCCGATCAGCTCAAGGGTCCAGGCGAGCGCCGCGAGTACGAGCAGACCACCTACCTCAGGAGCGCAGGCCTCCCAGCGGCCGCTCGATCGTTGCTGCGTGCGCTGCGCGTCGATGCGCGGGGTGTCGCCCGAGTGGCGCTCGACGCCCTCTCGTCGGGAGGAGCCGACCTGCGGCGCATCCTGTGGCGGCTGTTCCACCTCGGTGAAGCGCTCATCGTTTGGGACCATGCGACCTCGCTGGGCGTGCGCCACATCCACGCCCACTTCGGGCAGTCGACCTCCACGATCGCCTGGTTGGCCGTGCGCCTGGCAGAGGAGCTGGGGCAGGGGCCGACCGATCTCGTCATCACGATCCACTGCGGGACCGAGATCGAGGACCGGCGGGAGACGATCCCCCACCTGAAGATCCAGACCGCCCGGGCCATCGTCGCGGTGTCCGATCACACGCGATCGCAGATCATGCGCCAGGTGCCGAGTCGGTTCTGGCCGAGGATCCGAGTGATCCGGTGCGGCATCGACCTCGACTTCTTCGGCAGCCTCGAGCGTGCGTCCACGACGTCCAGCGAACCGCCGACGATCCTGTTCGTAGGACGGCTCGATCCCGTGAAGGGTGTGCCCATCCTGCTCGACGCGTGCGACCGGCTCGTGGAGAAGGGCGTGGACCTGCGCCTCGAGATCGTCGGGGGCGGATCGCTCTCCGCCGAGCTCGAGCAGCGGGCATCGGGACGACCATGGGTCTCCTTCGACGGCGAGCTGCCCCCGAGCGGTGTGCGCGACAGGTTGCGGCAGGCCGACATCTTCTGCCTGCCGTCGCTCGACGAGGGCATCCCCGTGAGCATCATGGAGGCCATGGCGGTCGGTGTTCCAGTGGTCGCCACGGCGGTCGCCGGGGTCCCCGAGCTCGCCCTCGACGACGAGACCGCCGTCGTCGTCCCGGCGGGCAACGTCGATGCCCTGGCGGCGGGACTCGAGCGCCTGTTGCTCGATCCCGAGCGACGGGCGCGCCTCTCCGAGGCGGCGCGCAAGCGGGTCGCCGAGCTCCACGACGTCGCGGTGAACCTTCCTCAGCTCATCGCTCTCATCGGCGACGAGGCGGACCGCTCGTGAGCACCTGACCCCGCGGATCTCGGTCAGCGTCTGGGTCGAGCCGCGATCATGCGCTGGATCCCCTCGTCGAGCGACACCGCCGGCGACCACTCGAGCACCGACCGGGCGAGCGCGTTCGGGTAGGTGAAGTCACGCCAACGCGCCTGCTGTCGACGATGCTCCAAGAGCTCGGGGAGCTTCGCCCTGGAGCCGAGCGCGACCCGGTCGATGAGGCGGATCACGCGTCCGAGCGCGTCGACCACCGTCCACGGGACCTGGATGGGGATCGCGTCGGTTCCCCCCAGGGCGCGGCAGCGGAGGAAGTACTCGAGGTGGGTCGGCGGCTGGGAGTCGACGAGGTCCAGGGTGCGACCCGCGGCGGCCGGCACGTCCACGGCGGCCGCGATGGCGCGCGCGCAGTCCGAGACCTCGATGAGCCGAGTGGAGCTCCCCGGTGCGAAGATCAGCCCGACACGGCCGATCCTCGCGGCGATCCCGTGGTCCCACTCGGTCGACGGACCGTAGATGGCGCCAGGACGGAGGACGACGAGCTCGGAGGGCGAGCCTTCGGCGTGATCGCGGACCATCTGCTCCTGGAGCAACTTGCAGCGCGTGTACGCGTCGCGTCGCATCGGCTGCTCTTCGAGCGGGCTGCGCTCGTCGATGGGCGAGCCGGTCTTCGGCGTGCTGTAGTCGTAGACGCTGAAGGAACTGATGTGGACGAGACGCCTGGGAGGATCGCCATCCAGCGCCGCCAGCAGGTTCTCGGTGGCGACGACCGTCGCCGCGAACTGCTCCGAGTACCCCCCAGACGTCGCCGCGGCCAGGTGGACCACCGCATCGCAACCCCCGATGGCGCTCATCCATGGCCCGCGCTGGCGAAGATCGCCACGGATCAACGTGACCCCTTCGTGGCGCGTCCACTCCAGGTCGTCGAGCGAACGCGCGGGTCGAACGAGGCATGCGACCTGATGTCCCCGATCGAGCAGGGCTGGGACGACCTCGCGCCCCAGGAACCCGGTGGCTCCGGTCACCAGGACCTTCATGAGGCTCCGGTCCTCAGGGCGATGAGTCGATCGGTGAGCCGGGCGCCCTCGATGATCTCCCCGGGAGTCACCGGCGAACCGGCGTCGGCCGCGATGGAGGTGTAGAAGGCATCGAGCATCCTGTGCAGGCCGTGGTAGGTCGTGTGCTGGAGCACCTTGTTGCGTGCGTTCGCGACGCCGTCGCGGATCAACCGCCCACCCGAGAGCACCTGCTCGAGTGGTGCGCGCTTCCCCGAGAGCCGCTGCGGCCTCAGCCGCAGGTACGGCTGGAAGAGGTCGCACTCGACGCTGCCGCGCGTCCCCCTGACGGCGAGGATGAACCCGTCCGGTTGCACATCGGACGAGAGCCGGATGCGCCCCCGCACCTCGCCGATCCTGACGAGCGCGTCGAGGTGGTCGGTGCCGCCCGCCGACCCGCGCCCCAGGTCGTCGAGCCAGCCGACCACGTCCCCGATGGGCGCGCTCGGCTCGCAGAAGTGGAGGAGCATCGAACTGAAGTGGGGCAGGAAGTCGTGCACCGCGCCACCGGGCAGGTCGCGTCCACCGCCGTCCAGGTTCGGGTCGGCGAGCGGTCCCTCCCCGAGGTCGAGGCACAAGGCGATGTCGACCTCCCTCACATCGCCGATCTCGCCGCGTCGGATCAGGTCGTCCACGCCGACGATGCCGTCGTTGTACAGGTAGTTGCGCGACTCGAGCACCGCGACGCCCGCCTCCTCGGCGTCGGCGAGGAGGCGGGCGATGTCATCGGCGGTGAGCGCCAGCGGCTTCTCGCACACGACGTGGATGCCGGATCGGATGGCCGAGGTGACGATGTCGGCGTGGGATGGAGGGGGAGTGAGGACGTGGAGCACGTCGAGCTCGCGGGCGCGCAGCATCTCGTCGAGGTCGGTGTAGGCCGCCTCCGCCCCGAAGGTCGACCGCGCGACCTCGGCTGAGATCGCCGAACGGTCGCAGACGGCGTCGAGTCGCACCCCCGGCGCGGCGGCCAGGTATGCGAGGTGCTCCTGCGCGATCGCGCCGCAGCCCACCACCCCGACGTTGAGCACCGCAGGCTTCATCGTGTGCGCCGTCGCTCTCTCAATGGTGGTCGAGTCGGACACCGACCGCTCCGAGGAACATCCCCCATGCGCGGGCCATGCTGGCCAACGCATACCGCCACTGGGGGCTTTCTGACCGAGCGAGTCGCACGAACGGTCGTACCGCGGCACCTCCGAACAGCTTCGAGGACCGCAGGATCCACCAGGGCCGCGAGGCCTCGCCGAGGTACCTGTTGGTCAGCCACTCGGTGTTGCCGATCCACGCCCGCGAGCGGATCTGGTAGCGAAGCGTCTGGCGCTCGGGCGGGTCGATGCCCTCCATGTACGCCGACGTGCAGAAGGTGATCTTCAGGCCTTCCCGATGGGCGGTTCGGTAGAACACCATGTCCTCGCCCCCCGTCACGCCGAGGTCTTCGCGGAACCTGAGGTCGGGCCTCCGAGCGAAGAACTCCGATCGCACGATCGAGTTGCCGGTCGAAGCGAGCTCCATGTCCTCGCCGTCGTCGAACCGCAGCTGTGCGTCCTCGTGGAACGGCTGATCGGTGAGCCACGACGGCGCGTCATCGGGAACTCGCAGGTAGACGGGGCCGGTGGACGCGTCCGCGCCGGCGCGCTCGACAGCGTCGAGGTGGTCGATGAGCCACCGGTCCGGGGCCAGCATGTCGTCGTCGGTCATCGCGACCCACTCGGCGAGTGTGATCGCCGTCTCGAGCCCGGTGTTGCGGGCGATCGAGATGTTGCCGTGTCCCTCGTGGCGGTAGTGCACCCCCAGTGGAAAGGACGAGGCGAACTCGCCTGCGATCGGCTTGGCCGATCCGTCGGGGTTGTCGTCGACGATCACCACGCCGAGCTGCGCCCTGGTGCCGAGCGTGTCCACGTTGCGTTCGAGCGACCGCAGCATCCGCCGCAAGGGATCGTTGCGGCGAAACGTGCACACCGCGACGGCGATGGTGGTGGGAGGGGGTTCGGTCGTGGGGGTCGAGGCCGGACGCACCGCGGCGAGCGTATCGCCGGTCATCGCGGGCTCATTCCCGACCGCTCTCGTCGCGCTCCCAGCGGGTGTCGTCGCCCCTGCGAAGACGAAGCTGGACCTTCGCGATCGCGTTGACGGCGAGCCACACGCTGGTGTCGAGCGGGTACCGGACCAGCTCACGAGCGATTCGGGACCGGTCGAAGGTGCGCTCGGCTCGTGAGGAGTAGCCGGCCTGCACGTACTCGTCGTTGCCGCGATACGCGCGTTGGCGGATCGCCAGGAGTCCGGTGATGGTGCGCGGCGGATGCACGGTGAACGAACCGGATCGCACGCTCGCTCGCTCCCCGGGGGCGAACAGGTTGCGCACGAACAGATCGTCAGCGGTGATCTCAGGAAACGACGTGAATCGCCCTCGACCGTGCTCGGACAGGACGTAGAGACCGTGACCCACGAGGTCGTCGGCGAGGTACGGCAGCCGCGAGAACGCGCGGTAGAAGCAACGGATGTACCAACGTCGGTCGTCGAGCACGAGTCGCATCGTCGGTGCCGCGCACAGCGGACCGTCGTCGGCCTCCAGCGCCTCGACGACGGCTCGCAGGCTGGCCGAGCTCACCTCGACATCGGCGTCGAGGAACGCACGAGGGTAGGCCGAGGCCAACTCGTCGCCGGCGTTGAGCGCGGCGACCTTCGATGCTTCGGACAGCTCGACGACGGTGGCGCCTGGAGCTGTTGCACGTGCCACGGCGGCGGTCCGGTCGGTGCAACCGTTCGCGACCACGAAGATCTCCCACTCGCCCTCGGTGCTGTCCTGCAAGAGCGCGCGGAGACACCTCCCGATCACTCGCTCCTCGTCGTGAGCAGGGATCACCACCGATCCTCGGTGCGGTCTAGGCGCCTGGTGCTCGTCCACCACACACGACCGTACCGGCACCCGGGCGATCGAACTGAACGAGGGTCGCCACGGCGACGACAGAGGGCGGCCACGGCGCAGAGCACGACTCGTGGAGCACCCGTCGTGGTCGGGTCACGATCCTGAGTGATGTCAGGTACCGGCTGTCCCAGCGGTAAGATCCGACGTCTGTCCGCCGATGGTGGGTGGCGGCTGGCTGGCTGGTTCGTGCGAGGAGCGAAGTGTGGAGCTGGTGTACGTCACCCGGGCGATCCGGCGCTACTGGTGGCTCACGCTGTCCTTCGTGGTCCTCGCGACCGCTGCCGCCGTGGCCACCGTGCCCGCTGCGACCTCCCTCTACGAGACGGAGTCGTGGATCCAGGTTCGGCCGTCGAACAACGGCCTCTCGGCCGATCGCAACGTCGAGAACAACCTGGTGCTGCTCGCGTCGGATCGCGTCGCCGTCCGGGTGGCCGATGAGGTCGCCGGCGCGACACCGTTCTCGGTGCGAGAGGCCGTCGAGTTCGAGGTGGTCCCGTCGTCGGATGTGATCCGCATCGTCGTCCAGGACTCGTCGCCTGGACGGGCGCAGGTGATCGCGAACGCCTACGTCGATGCGTACCTGGTGACCCTCCGCGAGCAGGTCCAGGAGATCCAGGCACCGCGCATCGCGTCGATCGAGAGTCGGATCTCAGAGCTCCAGGTCGATCTCGATGACCTCGACCTACAGATCCAGGCGGCGATGCTCCCGTACACGTCGGACCCCGATGCGCTGGTCGTCCCGACCATCGACCAGGTCGAGCCGGGTCTCGCCAGCCGCCATGGGGTCCTGCTCGACGAGTACATGGACCTGCTCCGTGTGAGGAACGAGATGCGGCGCGCCGACGGCGCCGAGCTCCCGACCCAGACCCAGTTGGCCGAGCTGCCCTCGGAGACCGCGGCGGCTGGCGTGTCGCTGCAGCTGCTCGCTGCGCCCTTCCTGGGTGCGTTGATGGGAGTGATCGCGGCGACGCTCGCCGCGAGGATGTCGTCGAGGATCCTCGATGCCGAAGAAGCCGAGTCGATCCTGCAGCGCCCCATCGCAGCGGTGCTGCCGAGGTCGCGTGCGGTTCCCGACGCCCGGGAGATCCTGCTGGGTGGCGCACCACCGGCGGTCGCCCCCACGATCCACGAGCTGTGCGTCCAGATCGAAGCCGGGTCGACGCCCGACACCCAGGTCATCGTGGTCGC
The DNA here is from genome assembly GCA_964494405.1 of uncultured Iamiaceae bacterium. Lineage (GTDB taxonomy): Bacteria > Actinomycetota > Acidimicrobiia > Acidimicrobiales > SKKL01 > Actinomarinicola. The sequence continues at coordinate 7,091 of CAZBTQ010000002.1, read as the reverse complement.
CGGCGCCGAGCCGGTGGCCGGGGTCACCAGCCTCGCAGCCGAGCTCGCAAGCCGCATGGCCAGCGAGCGATCGAACGTGTTCCTGATCGATGCTGACACCAGCGATCCAGGCCTCAGTCGGGTGATGGGTGAGGGCGTCAGCGGTGTCCGGCGGCTCGTGCGGACCGATGCGTCCCAGGCGACCAGGCCGCTCCGTTCGGGTCCCGTCGGGTTCTCCGCGGCGGGGCTCAGCCACGTCCGCTTCGCCGGCCTCGGCGACGAGCCGATCTCGCGGCGCTTCATCGATCGCAAGGACGTCGATGCTCTGCTGCGCGCTGCGTCGCAGCAGGCCCCGGTCGTGGTGGTCGACGCTGGCCACCTCATGGACGCTGCGTCGTCGGTGCAGTTGGCGCACCACGCCGATGTGGTCGTCCTCGCGATCCCAGAGCGCCACCAGTCGCGAGCGGGCCTCGAGGTCGTCGCTCGCCAGCTGACGGGTCTCACGGGCACCGTGGTGCCGGTGATGACACCGGTGTCTCGACGGCGGTCCAAGGCCGCGCCGCTGCTCCAGCAGAGCGCGAGCGATGTCGACGCGGATGTCGAGGTCGAGCTCGACGACGACGAGCCGGCGGACCGTTCGGAGCGGTCCCCCGAGCCGACCCCTCGCTGAGCTCGGACCGACGCGTCAGCTCGGCCGGACGTCGGCGCCGAGTGCGCCGTCGGCGTCGCCGTGGCCAGATCTGCTGGCAGCGCCAGCCGGAACGACGACGGGTTGGCTCCACGTCGCCTTCTTCGCGAGGCGCGGAAGGGCGAGCACCTCACGGGCGGCGAGGGATTCGAAGGCACAGATGAGCGCCACCCAGATGCCGAAGGTCGCCGACTCGGTGATCGAGTAGACCGCGAGGAGCGAGACGAACAGGATCAGGTAGCGGGTCATCGCCGGGTCGGTGTTGATGAGCTTGACGCCGCGCCGCACGAGTGCGGCGAGCATGCCGAGGTACAGGACCAGGCCGATGATGCCGAGCTGGAGGACCATCTCGAGGTAGGCGTTGTGCGCCTGGTACACGGGGAAGCCGGTGCCGGCCACGATGCTGCTCGTCGGCTCGGCGGCGCTCACGAACCAGACGCCCCCCTTCCCGTAGCCGAGCCACGGTCGTTCGTTGATCGCACTCAAGACCGCCGACCAGATGTCGGTGCGCGAGGTGAGCGTCAGGTCCTTTCCCAAGGTCCCGACGACCAGTGGGAGGAACAGGAGTGCCAGCCAGGCCGTGACGAACCCGAGGGCTGCGCCGCCGAGCACGATCGAGCTCCGAACCCGGGGTGCGGCGGCCGTGACGTGTCGGAGGAAGAGGCCGAACAGGAACAGGAGGATGCCGGTGACCAGACCGGTCATCGACTGGGAGAGCAGCAGGCACGCGATCGCCGCCACGATCCCGAGTCGTCGCACGACAGGGCGCTCCTCGAAGAACGTGAACGTCAAGATGGCGAAGAGCATGAACGGCGCGAGGCCGTTCTTGTGCCCGAACGACATCGGCCATCCGCCGATCGGATCGGTGTGGTGCAGGGCGGTTCCTGGGAAGGCGAGGGTGTAGGCGAACGCCCAGGCGATGGTGACCTGGCATGCCGCGACGAGGGCTCCGACGAATCGTCGATAGGGGAGGAACGTCGCGAAGACCACCAGCGCCACGATCATCGGGAACATCAAGAAGGCGTCGCTCATGAACGTGGCCGGCTGGAACGTCCAGAGGTAGGACGCCAGCCACCAGGTGAGGAACAAGAGGGTCGGGAGGGTCACCACGACGTGGGAGAGGCGGTTCACCGGCCCGAGCAGCACCGTCGCGAGCACCGCCATGCCCATGAGCGCGCCCTCGATCGTGGGTGTGAGGTAGAAGCCGGCCGCGTTGAACCCGAGCAGGATGGTGACGATCGTGCCGAGCTGGCCCGCGACGATCCACAGCGGCATCGTGCCGATCGAACGCTGGTCCAGGTCCGGCCGGGCGGCACCGTGGTCCGTCGCCCCGTAGGGCATCACGGGGCCGTACAGCGGGATCGCAGCATCCGAACAGGATAGGGACGTGTCCTTGGATGGACCACCGATGACGTCGTGGGGCGACGACGGACTGCGTGACGATCCGACCGGTCGTCCGTCGATGGGGTGCACGTGGTGAAACGCTCTACGCTCCGTCGGCTGAGGTCACCACGCGATCCGCTCTCGACGTCTGGGCTCGTCGCCCCCATCCACCGCACTGGACGAATCCGCCGATGAAGTACGTGCAGCGAGTCTCCGGGTTCGCCCGGAACGCCACAGCGCGAGACACCGGCTGGGCGATGATCGGTGAGGGTCTCAACGTCGCGGTGATGATGATCTCGTTCACCCTCCTCGGGCGGCGCTTGGGTCCAGAGGGCTATGGCGCGTTCGTCGGGCTCTACGGCCTCCTCGGCCCCGCGATCAGCTTCAACCAGTCGGCGGTCGCGCTCACCGTCTACGAGCACATCGTCGGCCTGCGAGAGCCGGGCCGAGGGGTGGCAAGGGCGGCGTTCACCTCGACCCTGCTGATCGGCTCGGTGCTGTTCGTGGTCATCGTCGTGCTCGGGACCTGGCTCCTGCCGACGTTGCCGCTGAACCTCATCATCCTCTTCACCTTCGGCGAGATGGTCGTGGTGGCCACCCTCATGCTCGGGATCGCCGTCATCCAGGCGGTGCGCAGCTTTGCGTCTGCGCAGCGCATGCGGATCCTGGCCATGGCGCTGCGCGGCGTGATGATCGTCGCGTTGGCGGTGGTCGACGAGCTCACGCTCCACAACCTGGCGATCGGCCAGATCGTCACGAGCGTCCTCGCGGGTGTCGTCGTCGCGTGGACCTTGCGGCGCGAGCTCAACTCCCTGCTGCTCCCAGGTCGCTTCGACGGACGCATCTTCCGAAGCGTCCTCGTCTACTCAGCGGGGATCGCGGGCACGAGCGTGCAGACCGGAGCCGACAAGGTCGTGCTCAACTCGGCCGGGTACGTCACCGACGCTGGTCTGTACGGCGCCGCGTCGCGGATCATCTCACTCGCCCAGGTGCCGACGAACGCGTTCCTGAACTCGACCCACCTCTCGTTCCTCGACCGCGAGTCAGATCTCGACCCGATCCAGCTCTCCAAGCGATACTCCCTCGTCGCCGCCGGCTACGGCGTCCTCGCTGCCATCGCGCTGTTCGTGTTCGCTCCGCTCGCTCCGGTGCTGCTCGGCTCGGAGTTCGAGGGCACGACGACGATGATCCGGTGGCTCGCACCTGTCGTGTTGATCCGTGCCGTCGCCACCTTCCCGGCGAACGGGCTGCTCAGCTACGGGCGGAACTCGCTGCGGACCCGGATCCTCGTCGCCAACGCGGTGTGGACGGTCCTCCTCTTCGTGTTGTTGATACCGCCGTTCTCCTGGCGAGGCGCAGTGGTCGCGACCACGATCGCCGAGGTCACCGTCTTCGTCTCGACGTGGATCGCGTTGATCTGGGTGAGCCGTACAACGACGCCGATCGGCGTCGTCGGTCGAGGAGTCGACGACCCTCCGGCCGAACCCGGGCACGAGGACGACCACCCCTCTCGCGCGACCTGACCACCCACGATCCCTACACTCATCGATGTCGTTGCCGACGGGCATGGATCACGGCGCCCAGGAAGGTTCAGCTGCTATGGCCAAGCCGATCATCGCTCTCGTCGGATCGGGGCACATGGGGTCGAGCCACGCACGCGTGATCGCCGCGTCCGCCGACGCCGATCTCGGGATCGTGATCGACCGCGATGCGGAGGCGGCGGAGCGACTCGCTGGCCAGTTCTGGGCGCGCACCGGTGGCGACCTCGACGTGGCGATGGGTGCCGACGCGGTGGTCATCGCCACGTCGACGGCAGCTCACGTGGAGTGCGCGCGTCCGTTCATCGAGGCGGGGATCCCCACCTTTATCGAGAAGCCGCTCGCTCCTGAGCTCGCCGATGTGGACGTCCTGCTCGACCTGGCCCGGCTCAAGGACGTACCGATCATGTGCGGTTTCGTCGAACGCTTCAACGCCGCGTACCAGACGACCGACGAGCTGCTCGACGGGCCACCGATGCACGTGATCGCCACGCGCCACTCGCCTCCGGCGCCACGGATCGCATCGAGCGTCGTCGCCGATCTGCTCCTGCACGACCTCGACGTCGCGGTCAACCTGTTCGACGGGAACGCGGCGACCGTCGTGGGGGCGGCGTGCCACCGGCCCGCATCGAGCGACTTCTTCGAGATCGCCGACTGCTCGATCGACTTCGGGGTGGGTGTGGCGTCGGTCTCGGCGAACCGGATCGGGCAGCGCAAGGTTCGGGCGCTGACGGTGCACACCGAGCACCAGACCATCGAGGTCGACCTGCTCCGCCAGGATGTCACCGTGTACCGCAACGTCAGCCAGGAGATGACACGAGGCGGGACAGGTGTGGGCTACAGGGCCTCGACCGAGATCGACATCCCGTTCGTGCGCCACACCGGAGAACCGTTGGCGCTCCAGTTCGCCCACTTCCTGGCGCTCATCGCGGGGTCGGCTGATCACGACCGGGAGCGTGAGCGCATCCGACCGGCCCACGCGTTGATGAGCGAGATCGAACACCGCGGCGCCACGGCGTCTCCGGCGTGATGTGAGCGCACTGGCGGAGGCCGACGCGCCCGATCGGCGGTCCATCGCACCGGCGAGGGTCGCCCGCGACGTGGTGCTGTGCGTCGCGCTGGCGATCGCGCCCTACCTGTGGCGGGTCGCGATGGGGACTCGGCGGTACCCCAACGACGATGCCTGGGCCTACGAGCGCATCTTCGAGACGTTCCACCTCGATGGTTCGATCTCGTTCGTCGACTGGAACGACATCAACCTCGTCGGCATGTTCCCCGTCACCGAGCTCTGGGTGAGCGTGGTCGGGTACGGGCCGCTCCAGGTGAACCTCCTCGGATCCGTGATGGGATTCGTCACCCTGTGGGCGTTCAGGTCCATCCTCGTGACCTTCGGGTGTCTGTGCATCCCCTTCGTCGTGACGACGCTGGGGACCGCGATGGGGTTCGTGGCGACGACGGGCACCTACATGGCCGACCAGTTCGCCCTCGCGGGCTCCGTCGTCTCGTTCGCCTTGGCCGCCTCGGTGGCGGTCAGGGACGACCGGGCACCAGCGATGCTCTACGCGCTGGTCGTGACGTCGAGCGTGGCGTCGATCTTCGCGTTCACCGTGCGCCAGCAGTCGGTGGTCGCAGCCGGTGCGGTCGCGCTGCTGCTCCTCCTCGCCGCACGCCACGTCCGGTTCGGCTGGCTCGTGTTCGGAGCGGTCTACTCGGTGGCGATCGTGCCCTTCTACGTGTGGCGGTCGGGCCTCGAGCACGGAGGGAGCACCATCGTCACGGTCTTCGTCCCCGAGATCGGGGCGAGCGTCGCGGTCATGGTGGTCATGGTCTCGTTGGCCCTCCTGCCACTCGTCGTCGCGTCGAACGGGCCCCTCCTGCACCGCTGGGTCGCCCTGCGGCTGGGAGCCTCCGCGCTGTTCGCTGCGGGCGTCGCCGCCGTCGACCCGACCGACCGCATCACCGACAACCTCACGATCGTGTGGACGATGGCTGGTGGATCACCAGCGACCCGGGCCATCGCCGCGATCGTGGCGACGAACGTGATCATCACGGTCATCATCGGTCTCTTCGACGCGCGGTTGCCGCGCGCGTCGGTGGTGCGAGTCACCGCGCTGTCGGCGGCGCTCGTGCTCGCTGCGGACCTCGCGGTCGCCCTGGTCACCAGTGCGTACTTCGCCCGCTACTCCTTGTTCCTGCTCGTCCTGGTCCTCCCAGTGCTCTCGGTCGCGACGTTCGACGCCGATCGCTCGATCGCCCGGCGGCCAGTGGCCGGCTGGATCGCCCTCGTCGGCGTCGCCCTGACCTCGGCGTGGACGCTCGACCACGACCAGGCTGTGGCCGCGGCGGACCTCGCTGGTGCGCGGCGTGCCGAGTGCGCTGGTGTCGCACATGACGAGATCGACGCCGGGTTCGTCTGGATGGGGGCCAACTACGACGGCATCGCCCGCGCTCGGTACTTCGACGCGGCGCCGATCGAGGACGGTCTTCCGGAGTCGTGGCACCACAGGATCTTCCCGCTCGCCGAGCGCCAGGTCCTGATCACGTCCGAGCGTCCACCGGCCGACGGCGAGGTGGTGGCCGTCGGCCGTGTCGAGCGATCCGGGTTGCTGCCCGGCAACCACGCGGAGCGATGGATCGTCGTGCGCAGCGGTGACGTCGAACGCTTCGAGGCGTGCCTGGCCGACGACGAGTGACCCCTCGTCACACCGTGAGCTCGTCGATCGCCACGATGCACAGTGCGGTGGCGTCGTCACCGTAGGGGTACGGCAGTGCCTCCAGCGCGCCGTGGGTGGCAGCCACATCGGCGAGGAGCCGTCGGGCGGTCTCGCCGATCCCCGGTCCGACCGGCACGAGGTGGGCGAAGGTTCCGAGGATCTCGGGTCGCTCGGTCGAGTTCCGCACGATCACGACGGGACGCTTGACGATCGTGGCCTCCTCCTGGACGCCACCCGAGTCGCTCACCATCGCCGCGCAGTCCGCGGCGAGGCCGATGAACTCGCGATAGCCGAGCGGTTCGGTGACGGTGAGGCGGGCGAGCAGGTCGTCGAGACCGAACTGGGCAGCGCGCGCCCGGGTGCGCGGGTGCAGCGGGAGCACGACCGGGATGCCGAGCGAGCCCAGCTGGGTGAGGATCGTGCGCAGCTTCTCCTCGTTGTCGGCGTTCTCGGCGCGGTGCACCGTCGCCAACACGTACCCGGCGGGCTCGACGCCGACCTCGGCGAGCAGCGCGGCCCGTTCCGAGGCTGGCGGCAGCATGTCCACGAGGGCATCCTTCAGGGTGCTGCCGGTGACGCGGATGCGGTCGTCGGCGATCCCTTCGGCGCGGAGGAGCTCGGCGTTGGACTCGTGGGGCGCCAGGCACCGATCGGCTAGCGCGTCGATGAGCACCCGGTTGTGCTCCTCTGGCATGGCGCGGTCGAAGCTGCGCAGGCCCGCCTCGAGGTGCACCAGGGGGACCTCGGCCGAGTTGGCGGCGAGACCGCCGGCCAGGCCCGAGTTCGTGT
>CAZBTQ010000001.1:11510-210765 GCA_964494405.1 uncultured Iamiaceae bacterium | reverse complement strand
ATATAGAACATATATAGAACATATATAGAAGCGATATAGAACAGATGTGGTGATATAGAACATATAGCGATATAGACCTGAGATATAGAATCCTAAGCGTGACGTTTATCCCTGGTTGTTCGTTTCTCATTTCTTATTGCAACATAATGATGCTTTAATAACTGTTTATTAGCATTGGTGATTTAGTTCTTTGCGGGACTTTGTTTCCTGCTTGTAGATGGTTCTTTGTTTCTTTGCGGGAAAGGCCCCCCTTTAAGATGAGAATTCTTGAGATAGATCCTAGCTTCATGCCCCCTCTTCATTTCTTTGGTGGTGGATATTGTTTCTTCACTTACATCGGTCTTGATCTGTTTGGGGCGGCCCTTGTCTTTGACGACAACATCTTCTACACCTGTGAGTCTGACGATCTCCCCTTGGCCGCCATCTTCATCCCCTACTGAGGAGACCTCTCCCGTGTCCGCCTTCATCATCTTCATCGTCATCATCATCATCTGGATCTGGATCTTCACCTGATCCCGGTCTCCCTTCTAGGGGAACCATCGCCTTGGTTTCCTTGGATAAAGGAGGGGCCAACCAGTCCCCCCTACACCCATCCGGCCACTTGAAAGGACCTTTATCATGGCCGACCTGAACATCGTCACAATCTCCGGGAACATCGTCCGGGACCCAGTCCTGAACGTCACCCCCGGAGGCTTCTCCGTGGTGAACTTCACCGTGGCGATCAACCCCTACAACCGCCCCGACGCCCCGCGTCGGGAGGCCACCTACGTCAAGTGCGTGGCCTGGCGGGGGCGTGCGACCCAGATCGCCGCCAACTCGGACCTGTACCGCTCCGGCAAGAAGGTCATCCTTTCCGGCGAGCTCAGCCAGGACAAGAGCAGCTACACCCGCGAGGACGGCACCCAGGTGGTCCGTGACTCCCTGCAGCTGGTGATCCGTCACCACGGCCCCGAGGGCGTCACCCTCGACCACCTGGAGCCCGACGAGGACTTCACCGACATGGACGATCGGGAGGACTTCATCGCCGAGAACGTCTGATCTCAACTGAGCAACTTCCCCCTAGCCTTGGTGGTGGAATTCGGGAGGCTCTGCTCAGTTAGACGTTCTGATCTAGATAACCTGGCCTGGTGTTGTGGCATACCTCTTATAGATAGGTAATGCTTAGAGGTGTTATGTCGCAGTATGAAAGGCTATGAGGTACCTCTTAAAGGGATTGCCTTTAGTGGTTTATACTAGATTTGGTTTGTTTTCCGGGCAATAAAAAGACAATGCTCACTACCCATTGAGGAGATGCGTCTCATGAGCAAGGCGAATAACCCCATCAAGGTCCTCCGCGTGGCCCTCAAGCGCGTCGAGAAGGGCTGGGCCCAGAGCACCTGGCACAGCCGCCGGGACGGTCAGTCCTACGTTTGCCTGGAGGGTGCCATCTACGGCTTCTGCGCCGGGTACAACGCCACCGATGCCCAGAACGCCGCCATCGGGGTCCTGCAGGACATCATCGAGGACCGCTACGACGGTAAGTACTGCAGCATCCCCAACTTCAACGACGCCCCCGGGCGTACTCAGGATGAGGTGATGGAGGTCATCAAGTTGGGGATCATCCGACTGGAGACCGACGCCATGGAGGCCGATCTCGCTGACGAGGTCTCCGATCTCTTCGACTCGGCCAGCTAGATAAGAAGTGACGGAGTGGCATTGCTTGGTGGGCCACCATGATGCCTATCCGTTGAGGTCATCAACGGGGATTTCGAAGTTGTATTCCCGACCCAAAACGGTTCTGACTTGGTCATAACCCATACAGCGAATTTATATAAACTAAACCCAAAGACGAGAACCTCTTAAGAAAGAGCCTTGTAGATGGATTAAGTCTAGTCCCAGGAGAGAATTCTTCATCTCAATGCCAAGCAAAACGGTGCCTTGGGTCGGAGATGCATATCCAACCAAGGTTTTAACCCATGCAGCGAACAGACTCTTGTCCATTTCTTGCAGGTAAACCCTGCAGATGGATGTTTCTGTGTATTGCAATACCGGATTTCGTAGTTGCATTCGGGCTGGGTGAGATGAAGGTTCTTTCCGCTTAGGGGACCAGGGTATCCGTAAGGACCCAATCTCTACCGATTGACTGTTAAAAGTAGGTTGAAATACGTCGTCTGGGCGACGCTAAATAGGTCTTAGGCCCAGAGCGGTAGTGGGAGATAAAGGAGCATCTCTGGGGGTACCCAGGAGCATTCCGGCTGACAGCAACACACGTCAGGGAGCCCACTACGTGACTGTGAAGGATACACAGAAACCGATACGGGAGAGGCCTAGTCAAATGACGAATCCTCAAGCGCACCCATATCGGGGTGAACCAAAAAACCACTTCGTGATCTGAGAAGTTTCCCCTGGCTTTAGCGAGGGCTGACTACTCAGCAGAGAAGACAATACATTTTCGCACGTGTATTGTGTCAATTCTTGCTTGTGCGAGCAAGAGCGAAGGATGGGGAAGAGGGAAACCATCGATCGGACACGACGTGTGTTATCGGGCACTACTCTCTTCCTCCAACCCAGTCCTGGTGCCTTTAAAGACCGAACGAAGGGGTTGAGACGCTCGGCCACCAGGCAATTTCTAATTTGTGGGGTTTGTGTACACCATACATAACTTAAACGATCGCGGAGATGATGCGACGCCCACAAATTACAAGTCATGGTCCTGTAAGCTCCTCTAGTACCGGTACATTCTGGGTTGATCGCCAGGAATGGAGCTATGGCAGTGGTAAAACGTTGGTTCGACTCCAACCGGGGCCACGTCTAAGTGGGGACAGCATCAAAAGCTACCGATGATCCGACACCAGTGCATTTGTTCTGGTTTTAAGTTCGGGGAGGTTGAGATGTTGGTGCGGCCGCACCTAACCCACAACTTTCCATGCTGGGGACAGCATGGACTGGCAGCGGTGTTTCGTGAGAGATATTAAGAAGGCCCGGAGGGGGTCCGGTTTGCCGGACACCGAGGCCTTGCTGCGATCACCCACCATTATTTATGACACGGATACTCCGCCTGTGGCCCTAACGGGATAGCAGCGTTCAGTCCAGCCAGACCTATTCTAGATGATGGTCTGTATCAATGCCGTGACAGATAGCAACAGCGGTGATGCTATCGCATACATCAAACGTTCCTAAAGCGTAACTCTTTAGGGGTGTCTAGTGAAACCCGTATCTTAAGAAGGTCCAGATTTCTGGGTTCGAGGATATGGTGGAACCACTAGGCTTGAAGCGGTCATTCGTCCGATGGGTTGCTGCGTCTCTTGAACAATTCGGCTATGTAAGGGCAACTGAACAAGGCGTCCTCCGAGACTCAAGGATTTCACGAACCACAGGAGTGAGCACCGCCATGGCCCGGATATGCTTGCGGGCCATCTTCTCAAATCGATAACACCAGGGAGGGGATTTAAGTACCTAATTCTTTAGGGGGGGTAAACATGGCTAAGCAGACTGATGAAGTCCTTCGGACCTACCGTGAGTACATGGATGGACGCAGAGACTTCGACTTGGGTCTGGACCTGCGGACGGATTATCCATTCGTTGGTACTGGTGGTCAGCTTCTGAAGAAGGCTTACCTGCTTGGCATGTATGATCGATTCATGGAAACTACTGCCCCGGAGGCCCCCCTAGATGATGGTAGCATATGAAGGCGCTGGAATTGCTCGGGATCTTGTTCTCGTTCTATTTGGCGGCTTTCTTGGTTTCGTGTTTGGTTGGTTCACTTGGATTAGCCATAAGCGCCAGAAGACTGCGGCCGATAGGGCCGCCTCACTCATTGCCGAGATCGCTTCCGGTTGTGAGGGAGCCGTTGCCGAAGAGAGCGACTACGTACTCGCCGATGAGGTTCTCACCCTCATTGACGAGAGGCTCTTGTCCGCCAAGAAGAATCAAGATCGGGTGTAACCACCGATCAAGTAAGAACCCCTCTTGTTGAGGGCTCTAGCTAAGGAACTATGACCTCGCCCTAAGGGTTGTGGCAGCACCATGACATGGAGCGAAGTACTCTCCGTGTGGACGACCGAACGAGGACTGAACAATGGAAGTTTGTGATATCCATCCCGAGAAGGAGGCAATCGACTGCCACGGCGGCGAAATCTTCCTTTGCGGCGAGTGCTGGCCCGCCTGGGTACAGGCGTTCCGTCGTGGCGTGACCCCTGACCAGTTCATCGAGCGCGGAGAGGAGAGGGGACACTGATGCAGTTCTTCCTAGGAGTCCCCATGAAGAAGTGTCCAACCTGCGGAAAGCCCATCATCGGGTACGGCAAGTGGCACAAGGGCTGCTTTGAGCACCTGATTGCCACGGGCGCCGCCCCGCTGGGCGACGACATCGACCACCCCCCGTTCTGGCTGGGACCCGACTACGACACATCCGACCTGCGGTTCGCCGTCGGCGAGCTGACCGAGACGATCGAGGAGGTCGTCTCCTGGTACGACCGCATGGAGGCGCAGAACCGAATCGTCATTGGTTCGGGGGCGGTGGGCCATTTCGGGGGGGGGCGTATGACCGTGCGGTCATCGCAACGTGGAACGACCTGCGCGCCATCAAGAAGTCCCAGCGCAACACCCCCATCCGCAAGTCCATCCGTCTACGCAAGAAGCGAACGGAACCCACCATCAAGGAGCAAGACACATGATGAAGAAGGTCATCCTACCACGAGTTCACCCCGCCAACCGCCAACACGAAGGTCTGAACACCATGAACGTCAGTACCGTGATCGACGCGCTCAAGAGCTACAACGACGACGGGACCGTGGGGCTGTCCAATCGCGACCCTGTCGTCGCCGTCCTCGGCTCGTACGACGAGAACGATGTGGAGTTCACGGCCATCGCCGCGAGTCCACATCCCACGCTCCCCGATGCCGCGATGAACGTTGGGGATCTGATCTCCGCCCTCGAAGGGCACCGGGCAGAGGCGACCCTGTCGACGGGACAAGACGGTAGTGGCGAGATCATCGGCGTCTTCCCGTCGCTGGGCGACGGCGATCATCGGTTCGATGTCGTTCTCGTCGTGGACCGATGAGCGCCCTGCTCAACAAGTTCAACGACCTGCGCGCCGAGCTCGAGACCGAGCTGATCGGCCGCGCCGGAAAGCAAACATGAACGACTCTGCTGACAGCATGATCGTGGGGATCGTGTTGGGGATTCTGATCGGCGCCCTGATCACCGGTCTGATCTCCCTGAACGTTGTCCCCAGCATCGACTGTGACCTAGGGGACAACAAGACCCTCACGGTCGAAGTCGATTCCGATAACAACTTCCAGCCTCCCTCCGAGGATGGACTCAAGAACTGCACGGTCCGATGATCATGCATGACGGGGGCGATCTCGCCCTCTAGCCTTTCCCGTCCATCCCGGAACACCAGGAACACCACGACCACCCCGGCCAGCGCTGTTCGACATCCTGCGAGGAAGATAAGCCATGATCGTAGTCATTGATGATGAAAGGATCTTCACTGATCCGGCATTCGAAGACGCAATCTATCTTCGTACAGCAGATGAGGCATTGCGTTGGATTGCTAAGTGGTACAACCGTCAGTGGGACACCCCACTTGGTGCCGAAGAGGTCATCAAAGAGATCTGGTTCGATCATGATCTTGGTGAGGGCGATAATGCATTGTTGACCGCCGCCCTCTTTGCTCGGTTGCTCCGTGACTTGACCGAGACCGGAGGGCTGACCAATCTTGTCAAGGGGATCTACATTCATTCGCAGAACCCTGTTGGGGCCGCTCGTATTGAAAAGACCCTTGATAATTTGGTTGGGGAGCACTACTTGGCCTACCGAGTCCCCCTTCCCAACTGTACGACCATTCATTCTCACTGTTAGGAGCAGTAATGCAGCACACCCTCTACGAATACGAGGGTCCCATACCATTCCCTAACGTCCCCCCTATCACCCTTGCGGATTGGATCTAGACATGCTTCTCTTTCCAGCAGACGTCTTGGCTCACTATGTTGATAACCTCAACATGTTGAAGGCCGAAGCAGACAAGTACCACCCTACGCCTCCCTCGCTGCAGTGTGACATTGACCACTCCAGGAAAATGATCACCGAAGCGGTTGTCGCTATCGTTACCCAGCACAACAACGAGATCGGGTCAGATTGATGATTCTCAAGAAGATTCGCTCTGCAATCACCAAGTCCTGGAGCTTCACCAAAGACGTCTGTCGTGGTGCTGCTCGCAAGGTCAAGTCCTTCGTACGTGGTATGTACGATCATGCTGAAGCCACCACCATCTTGATCCTGTCTTCCCTCGGTGTTACCGCGATTCTCTCAGAAATCCCTTTCTACTGGGCTCTCCCCATCTGGATCGAAGCCCCAATGGTGATCCCCATCTTGAGTGTGGCGATCATTTCGGTCATGGTGTGGAATGCTAATCGCCGTACCTCCGCTCGTATGGCCATGGCAGCATAAAGGTCATTTGGTACTTATCTTCATCTGTAATCACCTTAGCGGCAATAAATAAGAGTTGTCTATCTGGTAAGGGAGACTTCCATGAGTTTGAGGTTTCGAACAAAACTCATCTATAATTACCTGCTGGGAGCTTGGGTCGATTTCCGCTACAGCTTCGTCCCCGGCTATCTGGAATCATGGCGACAAGACATCATGTTGAAGACCATTGAGGTCAACGGTGGCTCCTTGGAGACGAATGACATCTTGGCCTTCACGAACATGACCAGACCAACGGCATTGAAAACGCTCACCCAGTTGCGTCGCAAGAACTACGTGATAAACTCTTCACCAGAAGTTGTGACCCTCACCAACGAGGGCAGGAAGATCCTTACTGAAATGGGAGAAGTCTGAACTTAATGAAATACTATTTACACAATTATTGGTTCAAGATCTGGCATAGTGCATTCTTACAGACCATGCGAAACATCTTGATGATTCCGATTGAGATCTTGATGATCTACGGGACCTTCGCCCACATCTTCTGGCAGGTGATGTCCAGAAGGCGCTATCGTGCCAAGGTGGAAGACCTGGTCAGCAAGTAGGACACCTAGACTCCATTAGAGAACTGCTAGTAACGAGAAATGACGAAACTAGATTTTCAAGTCATCAACACAAGAGTTTGTGACTGGGCCAAGATTCACGCTCGTCATGACTTCATGTACAATGATCCTCATTCTTACTACATCTCCGCAATGCGAGAAGGCGTGATCAGCTTGACCGAGTTCAATTTCGCCAGGGATATCTATCAAGAGTCCTGGTAGTCACCATTCACCATAAGAAAGAAGCGTTTCATGACCGATGGAACCATGCCCTATGCGGGCTCAACTGGCAGTACTGTTGTCAGTGACAACCCCATCCCTGTCATCGAACAGGGGATCACCTCCACTACCGACGCCTTGGCCAAGACCGGCTTGAACCTCACCGGCCTCATCGTGGTGGCCGTCGTCCTCTTGAGTGTTGGAGCTATCTTCTGGGCGGCTTCTCGCCGAACCAGCGAGACCTGAACCATCTCTAGCTAAGGACTCTCATGGCTGAAGAGGTAACGTTTTACCTTAGAGATGGTGATGGCAGCGGCTATCACGTAGATGATCTCAGGGCGGCCCTCGTCGGCCTTTGTGGGCTAGAGGACAGCTTGACCATCTCCAATGGCATTAGCGAGATCGTCATTCGGGCAGAGAGGGGTTCTTGGATGCCAGATGCTACTCTGGAGAATGCCAAGAACAATCTGGATGTACATCTGACTGTACGACATTTTGCCGAAGAGCCACCTTCTGATCCAGCTGATGAGATCGATTACGAAGAGCTGGCCAAGCTGTTGGCTGAAGAACTTAAGGTCGAACACGACTACCACAAGAACCATGGCCTACTTTGCAAGGCTACTTGTAGCTTCTGCCGGGAAGAGGATTGATGTCCAACTTGATGTCGAACATGACATCTGAGTTCATTGCAGCCAAGCCGTACTTCCAAACACTTTCTCCCTCCTGGCCAATGGGACTCAGGGGGCGCCCCGCCTTCTATGCCCGTACCTTCAAGAAGGTTCATCGAGGTTGGAAGGTCTATCGCTCTGCTGAACAAGGCACACCCTATGCGGAGATTGCTGGAGAGTGGCTTGCGGGTGAAGCTATTCGCAAGATCTGTAAGCCGTTGAAGCTTCGTGTGGCAAAGACACATAAGATCGTCGCTCGGGCTCCCCGTAAGGACTTCTTCCGCAAGAACGGTCTCGGAGGCCGTAGCTGGATCCATGAGCCTGGACGTCACGAGATGACCATCGTCTTCCACGATGCCAATCGTGCGGGTCCCCATGTGGATGTTCACATCGGGCGTTTCAGTGTGGTGTATCGTGTGAAGCCCGACGTCTACTCCCAGCTCAAGTATAACTCCAATGGTGAGCTGACCGCTGATTCCAAGAAGCTTCTTCTGGACTTCGTCTCTGAGGAGATCGCTGGAAACTCCCTGGTCCCTCAGAATCTGGATCACAGCGTCACCAATGCCAGGGCAACCTGGTACAACGGTGACCGCAACGCCACCCATTATGGAGCTGGGTACACCCGCCAAGTCATTTCTGTTTCAACCGTTGATGTCTACAAGGCTCACTCAGATGGCCCCATCGAGTTCTATGCGCCCGCATTGAACCCCAACGGATCCATGTACATCTATGAGATCTATCCCGGTACAGATACCCGTGCTCCTATCTTGATCTGGGGCAACAAGACCCCTAAGGTACCCACCTTCGAAGATCGTCTACATCTGAAGATGGTCGATCCCGCAGATCTTGAAGCCCACCAGATCTTGTTGGACCCTGGAGCTACGACGGCAAAGTACGATGGTTCTTCAGCCTATGTCGTGATTGGACCCAAGGGCACCACGATCTGGTCACCTCGTACCTCCAAGACCACAGGCAACCAGATCGAGTACACTCACAAGATCCCCGGGGCAGCTCAGACAACTTCTCCAACGACTGTCGTGGCCATGGGCGAAGTCATGTTCAAGCAGAAGACTCCATGGTGGGATCCTCGGCCGCCCCAATATCTTCCTCAGGCCACTGGTAGCGGCATCTTGAATTCTCATGCGGTCGTACCAGATGATGTCGAAGTCGAGATTCGGTTGTACCGCGTTGACAAGGTTGGTAGGACCACTACTGTCAATGAGCCCTTCTGGGACAACAGACATCGTCAGCAGGAGATCTCCAACCTCAACCCCGATGTCTTAAAGGTAGTGGAGCTGATGGGTCCTGAAGAAGCTGCCGCTAAGGGCTTCGAGGGTGTGGTCACCATTGGTTATGACAGCAGTGTCAATGATGGATTCAAGACGAAGTGGTGGACCGATGCGGATGACTGGCGCATTGATTCAGTGGAATTCCGCCCTGGTGATAAGGGTGGGGTAGCTGGAGTTGTGCGGTGTACTTCTCTTGAGTCCGATAAGACCTTCAACCTTGGTCCCTCTCAGGTTGGAAACCAAGCTTTGACCAGGGACATGATGGAGAACCCGGACGCCTACGAGGGATCTGTCTTGATGGTCCAGTCCCGACCTGGCCACGAGGGTCGTGCAGCTAAGGTTGTCGGATTCCATGACGATAAGGGGTCCTCACCATATGAGATTGTAATTTAGGAGGAACTTGTATGCGAATCGTTGAAGTTAACACGGTATCGAATCCTCCTCGCTTCATCAATACGTACCGAAAATACTATTATCGTAATAAAACGCTTCGAAGGAATCTGTCAGTTCTCCAACATGAGGTGCGGATACGTTCGATCTTTTATGAGATTGTGTATATCTGGTTTTGGGCAACCATTTTTCTTGGTTCCCTCGGTCTCCTGGTCTTCAATGTGGTGAAGACCATTCTTGAACCCAGCGTAAACGGGGGGATGAATGGGGTTCTTGGCATTAGCGTTACCGCTCTTGCGGCGTTCTTCTTGTCCCGAGGTCTGAAGTATCTTTGGGCCATATTGGGTTTGGTTGCGAGCACTCAGGGATCTCAAGAGAGAGAAATAACCTTTCTCAAGTCAAAGCTTTCCAGAGTTGACTATGGCACTCCTGACACAGAAGCTCTGAAACGGATTGTTGATACACAGAAAGACATGATTGAGGCCCTGGAACAGGATAAAGATAGGAACCACAATTCTCATTGGTCTTAGACTCTATGTAGTGAGGATGAAAAAGCAATGATTACCGTAGAGGGGGCATTGGGCCCAACAGACACATTAGATGAATCCAAGAATAGAATCGCCAAGAAGGTGGATGGGTTGTTCGACCCACCTGAAGCACCAGATGGTTTTCATCTCTTCGGACGAACGATCACTGTCTTGAATGCCGGGGATCGTGACTGGATCCCCAGGGGCAATGATCTGTTCAGTGTGGAGCCTCCAGGCTTGGTCATCTATGACAGTCAAGGCCAGCAACACAACTACAAACCCAATGATCATGACGCCCTCATCTACATGGAGGAAGTCCTAGGGCCCGATTACCCACTGGGCGATGGACTCACCGTAGGCATATGCCTGGACAAGATCAATAGAACCCTGAAGACAGATTGGATGGAAACAGATGAAGTTGTTGTCACCTTCAGTCAAGCGGATAACCGAGATTCTAGCGGCTCAGCAGCGCTGCACATGCAGCACTGACGATCAGTTGAAGCATTACCCCAACTGCCAATTACGTCCTAGACGTTAAGACATCAAACTATTTGGAGATAAAATGGCCTTTGCACTAGTGGTGACAGAGAAAGACGGAGACATCTACTCTGTTTCATCTGTTGATATGAATATATTTTTCTTGGATATGTCCGTCCTTGCCGATGAGATGAACGCAGATGAAATCAGTTACTCCATCCAACGAGTGGAACAGATAATTAATGGGGACGACTGGGATGATTTGTCGGAATACAGGAAGTTGACCATTCGAGGTTTGATGTTGCAACTAAAGCAGCTTCAACTCCAAGCATTGGCGTATGATATATCCGACGCCGCCGATGGAATCAAATAACAATAAAGGAGATTCATGATGCGTAAGGTCTTGATGGTAGCCGCAGCGGTGATCGTCTTCATCTTGGTGTTTGCCCTCATCGCAGATACCGCCGAAGCCGACTACCATGATCACGGCACCCCGGATGTGGAGTTCCCTCAACCACTTGAACCAACAGAGACAACATCGCTACATTCTCCATTGTCCAAGACCGGGGCGAACCTCTGGCTTTGGGCCCAGGCTGGTGTGATCTGCGGTATGATCGGAGCCGGCATCGTGTTGACGAGGAAGCGTCAGATGAAAGAGAGCCTTGAAGGTTCCCTGAGGCCCATTCCTATTCGTTCTCGTTGAGATGGGTCAGTACTTTGGTGTAGGTATCTGGCACCCGAAGAGGGCAATCAACATCGGGACTATGTGGCGTTCAGCCCATCTCCTTGGTGCTGATTTCGTCTTCACCATTGGCAAGAGATATTCTCGTCGTCGCCAACCAGTGCCAGCAACGCTGGCGCGAAGAACAGGAGAGCCCATGAAGCGACCGAACCCCGACCAGTTCCCGCCGACCCCCGACGAGATCGCCAAGTCGCTCGGCTACGAGACCCTGGAATCCTGGGCCCGCGCCGACGGCTACGTCTTCTGCAACGGGTGCGAGGATGACGCGTCCGGCTGCGGCTGGGTCGACCACGACGACAAGCCGGTCGACATCGTCTCGGCGATCAAGTCCGCCGCCACCGTGCCCGTCTCGAAGACGATCGAGGTGCCGGTGACCCTGCTGTTCGCCGTCGCCCCCGACGCCCTCATCGACGGCACCGGCCTCGCCGAGGCCAGCATCCGGTCAGGTTCAATGACGATGACTAGAGATGAACTGGACTGGTCGGAGATCTTCAATACCGAACATAAGCGTTGGGGCCACATCAGTAACGCAATCACCGCCGCCAAGAACAGTGGCTATACTTATTTCAGTTGGGATGGGCGTATATACGAAGTCCCGCCTGCTGGATATGACTACAGGCGGGACCTACGTGAAGTTTCTTCTTCTAACCTAGCTTAGTTTCCTTGAGGGATCCTGTCACCAGGCGGAAGATCGGCAAGGGATCGATGACCACTCGTCGGGGCAGGACCGAAGAGGTTCATCTGACAATCCCTGGCAACCGGATGGTAGCAGAGATCGATGATCTGTTGACCAACTTCGGGGTCCCAGCCGTTCCACCAGTCAGCATGAAGGCTCATGCCTGCTCTGGGATCATTGTACATGTCTGAGACAAGACGAACGTTTGCAGCTCCATTTGCTGGAACAAACCATCTGAAGTGCTCCTCGATCTGAGGAAGAGGAACTGGATGTGATGCTGGGCAGCCTAGATCAGGCCAGCCACGAGCATAGGACATATGACCCACACCACCGTTAGCGGGGTTGTTTGCTCCACGAGGGTATTGAGGATCGATACCATGAGTTGGGCTATCGAGATTTCTTCCGTCCCAGCATTGAGGGAACTTGATGGTCCCCTGGATGATCTTGCCCGGAGGACAATCCTTCGGAATGGATTCACGACGATAGATGCCGTTGTAATAGTCGTCAACGCGACCACTGTTGATACAACCCCAGGAGATTCTATCCAGGGGCTGAGGACTACTGGAAGCAGCGCTTCCGGCAATCATGCGTAGGCCCTCAGGGAACCATTGTGTAACGGTCCTTCCCAAGACCCCATCATAACCACTCTTGTAATAGGTCTGGAGTGGCAGCATGTAGGACCCACTGATGAAGGGGACAGAATCGAAGGTGTTCGATGTGGGGTCCCAGGTGCCTATGTCCACCATGGCCGGTGCCCAATACGCGGTGCTGTTGTGAGTGCCTCCCAGACAGGTTGAATTGCCCTCTCGGGGATTGGTCATGTTGGCATCTGCATTCGTTGCCCCGAAGAAACCATGGGCATGAGATTTTCCAGGTTGGCCCGGAAACATGATGGGGTCATCTTTTGCGTAGTGTGACAAATAGCATTCGGTTCTGAAAGCCGCTGTATCAGGGTCATGTGGATAGGTGACCGGTCCATAACCTCTTTCGACCAGTTCCCTGGGGCCGTTGGCACCATTGATGGGTAAGGGTAGGGTTGTGGGGTCAGGGTCACATGCCGCTAGTGGGCTAATTACCGCCAAGGCCATCAATAGTGATATCAGGCGTTTTTTCATAGACTTGCTCCTTTGGGGTCCGTCGTCGCTAGATTAGTAATGAACATACCTTCTAGATATGAGTTAGGAGAAAATTGATGGAGGACAATAGACTGAAGATGCATCGTTGGCTGTTCCACTTCGATGATCAGGTTTACGATTTCCTGGTCTATGATCGTAGGTGGAGAGATGTAAGATGGATAGATCCTTTGTGGGAGATTGTTGAGAGACTCTTCGAAGGGCTCCACAGATTCCTCTGTTCGGTCCTTGGACACGAAGTCATTGACGACCACTGCGGCAAGCCAGCTCATAGGTTCTGTGTCTACTGTCGAAAGTCTTTTCCCTATGGTATGGTTGATAATAAGCTGACAAGCAGAAGGTAATCATGAGCAAAAACTTCAGTGAACTTTTTGATGTACAGAACAGATCGAAATGGAATAGGTTCTGTGCAAATACCACGATCTTCGGTCGGAATCTGTATTTCTGGTCCAACCCCGAAAGGGTCTTCAACTACATCCGAAATCGTGTTTCGAACATGTGGAGTAGATCTCGTCGTGGTTATGGCCATGTCGATGTCTGGGGCTTCGATGGATATCTGCTTGAGGTCATGATCGGTGGGTTGAACGAACTCAAGGGTTCTCCTGGCGTTGCCTCTCATTTCTTTGACACGATGGAGGATTTCTGGTCCAGTGACAATGCGATCGGAGACGTAGCTCTGGCCAGACGCAATCAGGTCTATGATGAGATCATCAGCGGTTTCGAAGCTGGACAACGCATCATCAATATAACCTCTGAAGACGATGACGCCGATGCAGAGGCCTTCGTTCAGGCTTGGACGAAGATGGGCGAGATCTTCTTCTCACTTTGGGATTGAGGTAAGCTATGTCCAACTTCTTGATATGGTTCATCATTGCCGTAGTGGTGGTTACCTTCCTCACCGGTCCGATACTCAAGATTATTGACCGGGGACTTGGTGCTGTCGAGCATTGGCTGAGCACCTATATTGAACACAAGATATCTTCTGAGGAGAAAAAGAAAGATGATCATTAAACTAGCGTTGGGTTTTGTTGTAGCGGCAGGGGTGGGAGTCATAGCTGTAGCAGCCAAATATCTGTTCGCACCTTGGTTGGAGGATGACCTATGCTAGTGAACATGTTGGCTATCGCGATCTTCCTACTTACCATTCTCGTTGGGGCATGGGTTTTGGTATACGGCTATGCCGCCTATGAGGAACGTAAGTGGAACAGGGCTCATCCAGATGACCCTCGTAGATATCGGGCAGGGATATGGAAAAGGCGATTCCATTGGATCGGACCTTGGGCGACTACCCGATGGGGTTTCTTGTCCCAGACCATGTGGCCGAGACGAGGTTGCGACGAATACCATAACAAGAGCATCTATTTGATCGTCCCATTGTTGGGTGAGTTCTGCGTCTTCTATGAGCGAGATTTGAACGACACCATACACCTCTACGGGATGATCGGAGACGAACCCCAAGGTCCGATCTTCCCAGATTGTGATATCTGCGTAGAGATGCTCCAAGAGTTCGAGGAGGACTAATGACTGTAGCCAAGCTTCTCAGGTTCCTTTCACGCGACAAGAAAGTAATCTATGTCCGTTGGGATGTTGATTTTGGTACGCCGCTGAGGAGAGACGATCTGATTCAGGCTCTACTCCAAATCCCCGAGAACATCAACGTCTCGATCTCGGAGGAAGGGGAGCTCCTCTATGCGGATTGGGCAGAAGCCCCAACCGCTGAAGATCTCATCAGCTACCAGAACGACATCGAAGGTCAGATTGCGAACCTGGAGAAACGCCTGGCCGAGTTGAAAGAAACTGATCCTCTCATCGAACAACCTAAAGCAGAGGCCTCAAGTGAATGATCTTTTCATCATGGTTCGAGGACTGGAGGGCAACGAGATGCTGCCCATCCACAGGGTTCTTCGAGTCAAAGAGCACGATAGTGGCTGTACCGTTTGGATTGATTCCGACATAGGCCCACAGCCTATTGAGATCACCATGTACTGTCGAGAACTCCATGCTCGTATCAACCGTGTTGCGGGCAGAGCCAATACCCTTTGATGCTAGGGGCCTACAGTGGACGACAAGAAGACCTGGATCGCTCCCATACTGGCTGGTTTGTTCCTTTTGTTTGTCTTGGTGGTTGGTAGCCAAGGAGATTCCCCGAGGGCCTCAGGCGGCAATCTAGGGGCCTCTCAGACCATTCCTGAGACAACTGTTGTCACCACGACGACCACGACAACTCTACTGCCGACAACTACTGAGCCAGTAACGGTAACAACCGATGTTGTCTTTATCGATGCTCCAGATCAGATGGAGGGCTGGTTGAGGGCCAATCAGTGGAACATTCGAATGTTGGCCTATGACACCAATGATTTGGAAATGGTTGTGGCCTCAGGTGATCTTTCCGAGATCGAACAAGCCTGCTATGTCTTGGATGGAACAGCTTATGTGGGGCAATCCTTTCTCCCCATTCCCATCAATGCCATAAATGATACCTGGCAACAAGCCTTGAACAACTTTTCGACGACCACCATGATGTGTCTAGAGGGTATTGTCTTCGATCAAGGAGAGCTTGTTCATCATGATCCCTATCTGATCGAAGAAGCCCTAGGGTATCTGGAGCTAGCCAAAGATGACCTTGCCTCTGTTGAAGTGGCAATCGATGGTTTGGAATAGGAGGAGATGGTAATGTCTGATGAGTCATTGAATATTCACCAGCGCTGGTACGTCTATCGTCCAGATTTGGAGCAGCCACCGCATATCAGCTTCGATAGCCCAGATGATCCTGATTGCGTACGTATCGATGTAGATGAGATGTTGTACATGATCGAGGAACGAACTGACAAATTCGATCCAGAACTGGCAGAAGCTGCCATCACCACCTTGGCCGAAAACATCGACAAGGCGAATCACTTTGATGCTCTTGTCAAGATGACCAAGCGCCTGGTGACCATCGTGGCAGAACGACATGGGCCTGATCGCCCAATTCAGTGCGACTCTTGTGAGACATTGGCTGAGGCCATGGCTCTTCTGGGAGCCTACGATGACTAGCGAATATATCGAAACAGATGCTGAAAATCTCTCATCAGCGGCACTCAATGCTACCGCAACTCTGAAACAGTGTGCAACAGATCTTGAACAACAAGATGGTGAGATCAAGAAGTTGAAGCTTCTCTTGCGGCGCATGGCTGTGAATCTGACCCACGCAAAGAGATGCCTTACTAGGGATTCCTCTTGTCATGATTGTGCTTATGGGGACACCTTGCTCAAAGAAGCAAAGCATTCAACTTCAGAACATTACACTGAAGATCACCCGGAGACCACTGAGCCCGGAATCAGCAGAGTGCTGTGGCATGAGGCCCTATTGGATCGTCGTCTCTCAGCACATAACGGCAAGCCTATCACCAAGGCCAGGACCTTTGGCCCGACCGTACAACACGTGGCTCTGGGATGTGGGACTGGTCCTTGGTGGTATGTTGATTCCCCTGATGGCACTGTCAAGGTACTCGATGTAGAAAAGGCCGATGATGTCTGAGGCAGCCGATCTAATAGTCAAGCTGAGTGCTGCAGCTTTGAAACCTGGGGATCACTCGATAGACAAAGCTGACCTCATCAGAGCTGCTAATGAGATTGCCAGACTGCAGACAGACAACGACTATCTGATGTCCATTCTGGAGCGCCTTGTCGGGGATACCGATTCTTGGCCTTGCCGTATCGATAAAGAGCTTCTTACACAGGTGCGTACGATTGTCTGGAACGCTTCGAACGAAGATCACCCACTTGGAGATTCTAATGACAAGTGACGAGTCTATCGCAATAACGGAACATGATAATCTCTATACTCCTAACGAAACTTATTATACTCGGGATCGTTCATTGATCGAAGCTCATAAGGCTAAGAAGGGTCGGGTTCAACTAAAAGATACCCGAGTAGGTGTCAGCGATTGGGTTGAATGCAGAGTCAGTCACTTGTCGGATAGAAACACTGAGATCAGTCTTCTGCATCGCTTGATGCCAATCCGTCCTTCAGAGGATAGTGAGTGGCATTGTGAGCCCATGGCTATAGGTTACCCGACGACCTACTGCTCTGAAGACAATCCCATTCATCACCCCCCATGTGGGTGGAAGACAGAAGTTGATCCAAAAGAGACCGCTATGCCATATGTTCCATCCCTTCAGCAGAATCAAACTTCATCAACTGATGAAGCCGGCTCGTCTCTCGTATGGCGAAAGTACAAGTGCAATGACAGCGGTGCCCCCTATGACGTCACCATCATCGACACCGATGAGAGACAGGAGGCTACGCTAGCCCTCGTTCCAACCGAGGTGTGGACTGGCCCCAGGCGCCTGCCGTACGTCTTGTATCGCAACAGCGTTGGTAACTTGTCGTTCTCAGACTTCTCGTGGCTGGACAAGAAGTACACGCTGATCAAGTCTCCAACCGAATTCGAACACCCCAATGAGCCGATCGAGACCCGCGACCCCGTGCTGATCGAGGCCCACAAGGCCAAGGACGGGAAGGTGGAGTGGCAGTGGGCGATCACCGGGCCGTGGCAGCCGTGCAACGAGTCGCACATCCCCGGCGGCAGGATGTCCCACCACCGTCTGCTGCCGATCGAGTCTCCGGGGGGAGGTGCCTCCACCCGCGAGGGCGAGGATGGCGCCGTCGAAGGCGGCGTCGGATTGACACCTCCCCCCGGTCCCACCTGGGAGGAACGCCCCGACGACGCGAGCGTCGAGGCGTGGGCGCAGCGCTGCGCGAACCACATCAGCGCCGGGTACGCGGTGTGGCGCATCGACGACGCTGGGCCGATCTCTCCCGTACCCCACGTGAACAGGGAAACCTACGCCACACGCATGAAGGCCGGAGACCGCTTCGCCCTGGTCCACCCCGCCCCGCCCGAGCGGATCACCCCGCCCGACGGTGTGACCGTCATCGGGTGGACCGAGCCCACCGCGGATGAGCCGCGGTCCCTGCCGATCGTGTGGGGCCGAGACATCCCTGCCGAGGGGTGGGAGCGGCTGATGCCCAACCTGACGTGGTGCGAGGTCGGGCATCCCGCGCTCCCCACCGCCTGCGTCATCCGCCCCATCCCTGAGCCACCCGCACCCGAGACGGAGCGGGTACAGGCATGGGCAGCAGTCCGGCGCGGACTGCTGTGCGTCACCCCCGATGGCAAGGGGATGGACACGGGCCGCGGGGACGTGCTGATCGTCTCCGAGGGCGAGTCAGGCGGGTTCCTCATGTTCGACGACGCAGGACACGTCGAAGCCAACCGGCCCCGCATCGACCCCGATGGGTTCGTCGAGGTGCTCATCGAGCGGGGGCGTCGTGATCGCTGAACCAATCGAGACCCGCGACCCCGCCGTCATCGAGGCACACAAGGCCAAGGGCGGGGAGGTGCAGGTGTTCCTAGGGCTCGTGTGGGGCGACTGCACGTCCACCCACGCGGGCGAGAACGTGGGCCACCGCCACCGTCTGCTGCCGATCGAGTCTCCGAAGGGAAGCACCTCTACCCCCGAGGGCTACGCACCACCGTGGGTACAGTCGGTGACGATGGCTGAGATCGAACGTCAGCGATCATTGGGGTGGCCAGATTGGCACCCCGAGGATTTCTGTCACCGATGTGGTCAACGAAACATGTACTGTTGGCATGTTGATTCTGAGGTGTGGAATAGCCTCGATCAGCAAATGCTCCCCGGCTCCCATATCATCTGCCCAGCCTGCCTGGACGACATCTGGCGAGCAACGCATGGGCCGAAGCGCATGTGGAAGATCGTCCCCTGGACCGCCGCTGATGATGATTCCATGGAGCCTCCAGCTTCAATAGATCGTCTGAAGGCAGCCGAGAAGTACGATACTGAGCAGTACATCTTGTCTTGTGATGCAGTTGATGGAGACTATCTCCGTTTCTCCTGGAATGACTTTGGTGACGATCGGTTCTTGTGGATAGAAAGTGTGGTCCTTTCTGGGCGAGTCACGTTCTCTAGGCGTCTTCGTCGTGCCATCCGTATCCTGTTCGGTCGAGACACGCCCAATGCAGAAGTAGTTCTCAACGACAAGAACGTCAAGGGCCTCAGTTCGTTTCTACAGGAGAGGGTCGACTAGACATGGATTTTGACGAAGCTCTCAAATTGAGTGAGACGAATCCTTTCATCGGCCTCGAAGCTTCTGAGGCCCTGAACCTCTTGAAGGACCTGAAGAAGAACCTACATCCCGACACCGTGGGCGACCACGACAAGGACAAGGCCAATGAGGCCTTCATCCGGGTAGCTGGATTCTACGACAACCAGAACCCCTCTCCGACAACAGACATAGTCCTTCACACCAAAGAACATATCTATAAGTTGGGAGAAGTTGCGGCATCGGGTTCCATCTCTGTTCTCTATTGGGCGAAGATGCTCGATGATGGTGACCGTGAAATCCTAGTCAAGATGCCTCGTAATGCATCAGACAACGACTTGATGACCGCCGAAGGTAATGCCTTGACAGCAGTAGCCAATGGGCCCGAGACATACAAGATCTTCTTTCCTGAGGTGGTGGAACTCTTCTCACATAGAGAGACCAACAACAACGTTCAACGTAAGTGTCTCGTGTTGGAACCCATCAAGGATGTCTATACAATTGAAGAATTGGTGAAGTCCAAGCCAATCGACAGTCGAGACATTGCTTGGATCTTTCGTCGAATCTATACTGCTGTGGGACACCTTCATTCCTTGGGTCTGTCTCACAATGCGCTCACCCCGAATAACATCTTGGTTGATCCCGCAGCTCATCATGTCTACATCGTGGGGTTGGGTTATTCCACCAAGGTGGGAACCTCCATGAAGGCATTCGATGGAGAGTGGTTGAGCAGCTATCCACCAGAAGTTCGGATCAAGAAGCCCCACGGTGGACCAGAAACCGACATCTATATGATAGGTTCGGCGATGTTGTTCACCGGGAGTGATATGCCGGGCCGAATGAAGGCTCATGCAAAAGCTCTGATGGCATCGAAGCCCACAGATAGACCAAAAGATGCTTGGGTCCTACTTGGGGCCTTCGACAAGCTTCTGAGCGAGATCTTCGGACCGCCATCTTTTCATGAGATGACAGTCCCCGCAACTGCCAAGACCAGTCTCAATTAAAGGAGAAAACCCAATGGGTTCAGGAAATTATTCAACTAGCAGCTACCAGGCAACACGGTCTGCTCGTCAGGCTTCAGGCCAGTACGCCTTTGGCCATACTCAGGCGGTTCAGTCCGGCCAAACCGCCAAGTCGGCGCACCCCGATCTGGAGGTCCTGGACAACGGCTCCCTCGTCTCCCGTGAGTCACGGGATAACGATGACCACCCGGTGACCACACCCATCATGGTGATCTTCGATGAGACTGCCTCCATGGGCGTCGTTCCCGAGATCTTGATCGACAAGCTCGACACTCTTCATGGCCTCATCCTTGGTGGAGCCTATGCGGAGGGTCCTCAGATCTGCTTCGGGGCTGTTGGTGATGGTCGCACCGGTTATGAGGCGGCCCCTCTTCAGGTTGGTCAGTTCGAGTCCGACAACCGCATGGATGAGGTTCTCGCCAACATCTACCTGGAGCACAATGGTGGTGGTAACGGAGGAGAGAGCTATCTGCTTCCCCTCTATTTCGCAGCGCACCAGGTTCAGACCGATCACTGGGACAAGCGTGGTGAGAAGGGATACCTGTTCATCTGTGGTGATGAGCCTATCCACCAGGAGATCACCGTTGATGAGGCCAAGCGCTATCTTGGTCTTGATCTTGAGGCTCCAATTCCTGCTCAGGAGGTCTTCGACGCTGTTGCAGAGCGTTGGCATGTGTTCTATCTGCACATGGCTGGTACCGACTGGCAGTCCGGCCCCGGCAATCGTCGCAAGGTCGAAGACAGCTGGATCCGCTACATTGGGGAGAACTTCAAGCAGGCTGTGCAGCCCGAAGCCACTGCAGAGGTCATTGCCAGCCTTGTTGGTATGATGGAGGGGGTTGTCGATCTCGATGCTGCTCTGGGTAACCTGGATAATGTTGGGTCTTCGAACCTCAAGACCTCCGTCAGCAACAGTCTTGCCACGGTTGCTTCCGGCAAGGTTTCCAAGGTGGTCACTTCTGCGGCTCCTGCCCAGGTGGCTTCGGCCTCTGATGGCACAAACCGTATCTAGGAGTTGAGATGCACACAATCGTTGTTGATCTCGGGTTTGGTGATGCAGGCAAGGGTACCGTAGTTGACTACCTCTGCCATTCCGTTCCCGAGATCAACACGGTCGTGAGATTCTCTGGTGGAGCTCAAGCAGCCCATAACGTAGTCCTCCCCAATGGGACGCACCACACCTTTGCTCAATTCGGGTCCGGTACTTTGGCAGGAGCTGACACCTACCTGTCACAGTACATGATGATCAATTTGTTGAACCTGGAGAATGAAGCGAACAAGCTCTCTTCGATTGGCATCATGGACCCGTACAAGAGGCTCACAGCGTCTCCGGATTGTTTGCTGACCACTCCATATCACGTTGCCTACAATCGGCACCTTGAACAGAGCCTGGGAGCTTCTCGACATGGTAGTTGTGGACAGGGTATTGGGGCAACGAAGCAGTACTCTTTGGAGAACCCGGTCTTAGCGCCGAAGATGGTGGATATCCATAACGGGATGCTTCGAGCCAAACTGGAAGCTCTGGATGAATGGTTGTATGATACCCTTGGTCTGAAGTTGGAAGCCCCCGACGACTCAGATTCGGTAGTCAATAATCTTCATGATCGCTATATCGGAATTGGTCGACAGATCAAGATCGACTACATGGAGCCCGTGTTGGACAGGGGGCCTTGTGTCTTCGAAGGTTCTCAGGGGGTGTTGTTGGATGAGTGGTATGGTTTCCATCCCTATACCACCTGGTCCACTACGACCTTTGAAAACGCCTTGGATCTCCTTGGTGATCGTCCGGCCAAGAAGCTTGGAGTCGTCCGTTCCTATACGACGAGACACGGTCCGGGCCCCATGCCCACAGAGGACCCATCTCTTGCTAAGACCCATCCTGAATGGCATAACCATACTGGACAATGGATGGGTGATTTCAGGGTAGGACATTTCGATGCTGTTGCTACAGCTTATGCCATTGAGGTTTGTGGTGGAGTTGATGGTCTGGCCATCACCCATCTCGATACAGAAGTTACCGAGCTGAGGACACAGTACTTCGATCCGGACAAAGAGGAATATCATGATAAGATCCATGTTGGATACAAGCATGACCTCTCTGAACGGAAACAACTGACCAAGCGCCTGATGAAGATGGAATCTGTTCCTACTTTCTGGCTGGCTGGATCGGATGCTATTTCAGAGCAACTGGGTGTTGATGTCTGGCTCAGGTCCTTCGGCCCGACTCACCAGAACAAGACATCTACTTCGGAGCTTTTCTAAGGGGTAATCGATGAGTTGGAGAATCAGCAAATCCATACATCTATCAGAGATTACAACTCTCTATGTGAACTATACTGATAAATGCTTAGAGGTATTACGTAGCTATTTAGTGTTAGAACGATATCCTGTCTCTAAGTTGATCAAGGGAGCTATGGTTGATAAAAGAGATTTTGCCACCCTTTTATATAAGTCTTGCTTGGAATTGCTGAAGTATGAGTTTGGTAGCTATGCTGTAGCCATCCTGAACAATGCACTATTAGAAGATATGGCTATATCAGAAGTGTTGACGAATCAAACTCTGATCGAACAGATCTTCGGACTTTCCACAGAAGAACCAGGGGCCACCCAAGATGAATAAGGAACAAGCTGAACACGTTGCCGGGTGGCTGAACAACCTCCGCAGCGAGTTTTATTCTCAAGGTAGCGGGATGCTCAGAAAAAAAGACTCCGATGACCAATGGAACTATTGCTGTCTAGGAGTTGCCTGTGATCAAATGGGTGATGCCAGATGGATTGGGAACCAATATATATTCAATAATGGATACGCTTCTGCAACCGGTATTCCAACAGATATCTTCATAGATTATTTTGGGATTGGTGAGACTTTTCACCCATTTGAGTCTTCTCGCCCACCTAGTTTCAGCTATGATCAATTCATATCTTCTCTGGTAACCATGAACGATGATCAGAATCGAGATTTTGCATTCATTGCTGATAGAATAGAGGATCAGGCTGACCTGGATCACCCAGGTTGGAGAGATCTTCTTTCTGAGGAGGGCAATGAGTGATGTTCTTGATCTTAGCTATCTTGTTTTTTGTTATCGGAGCGTGGTTTTACTCAAGTGAATTCTCACTGTTCATCCGTCTTTTTGCTCTGGGAGCCCTAGGGCTGTCGTTCACCTTTGGGATGTTCTTTTCCAATAGAGCGGTGGGCAACTGGCCCCAGTGTATTCGTGTGGACTATAAGATCACCGAGATAACGGTGACGGAAAGTAGTTTCTTCGTGGTCTTTGAAGACCAACAGCTGCTGCTTTCAAGAGACACCCAGGTCAGGATCATCGATTCTACCGACGATCGTTTCATCACCCTGAACGAGTGTGAGACGGGCTGGAACTTGTTGTATTTTCAGGGAGAGCCGAAGAACAAGAACCCACACCTGAATCTGAGGGCGTCCGATATAGGTGATTGAAAGGTAGCTCCATGATTGTTCCGATGAGTGTCGTGAAGTGGGCTTGTAGTGAAGTTCACCGCCAAGTTGAAGATCCTCCTTTTGTCGTTGGTATGATCAACGCCTGGGGATATGCAGAAAGCTCCATCAACCCATCCATCGTTGGGGTCGAAGATCTCTACATTCTTGGGTCATTGGTCAAGATGGTTCCCCTCAGGGAGGGGTTTCGTCGTACCCAGGTCAAGATCGGGGACAACTATGGGGCGCCCGCATCAGAGCTGGATCGATTGATCAACCAGCTTCTGGACAACCAGGCTAACTTGAACGAAGACGAATTCTGTTTTGAGTTTTTGCGGATCCATCCTTTTGAGGACGGAAACGGTCGTGTTGCGTCGATCTTGTATAACACAAAGCGACGCTCATTGAAAAATCCTTTGATACTGCCGGAGTATAGATTTTGAGTAAACTGTTCTTCACATCAGATATGCATTTTGGCCATGTGATGCTGGTCGAGAAAGGTCATCGACCCTTCAGTACCGTAGAGCAGATGAATGCCACTATCATTGCCAATTGGAACAACGTTGTATCTGATGAAGATACCGTCTGGATTCTGGGTGATGCCATCATGGGGCAGTTCACTGACAACGTTCACATTCTAGGACAACTGAACGGGTTCAAGATCCTGAATCCCGGAAACCACGATAAGGTTCATCCAGCCTACAAGTCCAAGCCACACCGAAGGGCTGCGGCAAAAGAACTCTACGAAAACTATGTCACCATAAGTGACACCTTGAATGTCACCCTGAATGTCGGAGAAATGTCATTCGATGTGTCTCACTTCCCCTACGTCGGGGACCATACCTCCGGGGATCGGTACGTTGATTTCCGACCCCCAGATGAAGGTAGGTGGTTGCTACACGGTCACGTCCACGACACTTGGCGATTGAGGGATCGTCAGATAAATGTTGGAGTTGACGTTTGGAACTTCACCCCCGTAGAGTTCCCCGCGCTACAGAAGATAATGGAGACCGGATCAGATGACGACATATGATGGATCATATGAAAAAGCTTTGTCGATTCTGAAGAAGCTGGATCCGGACTACGAGAGCCTGGAAGAGTGGGCTACCGAAAACGGTTACATCTGGAGTGAACAAGCTGGGCAGTGGTTCTTGGACAATGGTCCATTCAGCGAAACAGTCGAGATCGAAGACGCCTATATCGGACATAAGATAAAACAATGGACAGAGTTCACCGAGATTATCAATTGGGCAACAGATAAGAAAAAAACCATCACTGAAGCATTGAAGTCTTGATGTAAAAACAGACTCAACCACTCCAGAATGGTAGTTCTGCCGGATTAGCTCAGATGGTAGAGCACTTTCCTTGTAAGAAAGATGTCGTCAGTTCGATTCTGACATCCGGCTCCGTCTAAAACCGCCTTAAAAAGAAAGCTAGAAACCATGTCGTCGTTCAAGGACCAAAAGAAGATCCCAGATGCAGCAGTCATCATGATCTGCACAGGGTGTTCTGGAGAAGAGATCTGGACTCACACCTACAACGAAGCCGGTATCAACGCCTTCAGTGCCCATGAGACATCACAGCATCCTAAGGGGGCTTTCTACAGAATCCAGGACAATCCCTCAGTCGTGAGCTACGGCCCCTTCAACAACTCTTGGCGGAAGTAATGATCACTGAGGAACAGGAGAACAAGACGGTCACCTTGTTGACCTGGTTCTGTGGTCTTGTCTGTGTTGCTGTTGTTATCATTACCGTCATCGTGGCTCCCTGGTTCACTATCTTGATGGGGGTCATCATGTTCATGGTCTGGATCTTCTTGCGTTCTGGCAGGGAGAGTATTCCCCTTCCAGAGATCAAGGACACCTATCTAAATGAAGATGATGATGTGAAATAAATCTTTTTGACCGTCAAGACCCTACCTAATATCGTTGAATCCTTCATGCCCCCTTGTAGGAATTGGCAGACTAGCGAATCTCAAACATTCGTGCCGTAAGGCGTCCCGGTTCGAGTCCGGGAGGGGGCACCAAGCACCGCTTGACACACACCTAAATCAAAGAAGGAGGGTTCATGAGCTGGTCAGCTGTGATGACCGCAATTGTGGTGTTCTATGTTGCTGGGTTCTTCATGCACCTGGTATGGAACTTGACCAGGCGAGAAGAAATTCTTTCTTCCCTTACCATGAACTATCCCGACTATGCTGACCACATCAGCTCAAGGCGTATGAAGCTCATCATCTACTATGAGATGGTTCTGGCGGCACTCAGGTGGCCTTGGGATCTCAGTGTTGGTTTCTTCAAGGGGCCGGAGAAAGACTGATGAACTTCGAGCATCTACTGATCTTCATTGTATGCGGGTACCTGGGTGGTTTCATCGGGGCACTGATTGTAAATCTCTATTACCGCGAAGAGATTACAACTATCCTCCAGGAGAAGAACCCTGGAATAGTTCTTGTCATCGGGCGAAGAGAGTTCAACTGGATCATCAATAGAGCCCTCTTCATAGTATCGCTTAGTTGGCCAATAGATGTGTATCGAATTGTGAAGCGTTGGAAGAAGTGATGTTTCGTGATCCGAACAGTCGTTGTAATAAAGGAAGGCTCCGCTTCAGATGAAGGATTCTAACCATGTCCCATGATTCTTTGTCCGGTCAAGATGTAAATCTGACTTGGACCATCATCAATGACAACGATGAGGTCGTTGCCGTACGTGTCGATGCATTTGTTGCCGAAGATCTTTCTTTCTCTGGGACCGGATCTGCTCGTCATGACCCCTCTGATCTCCTGGATGGGGACCTTGGAGTAACTCTAGCCATGAGTAGGGCTCTGTTGAATCTTGGTCGAAAGATGCGACGTCAGGCCTTCGACTGGATCGAGGCTAATGAGATAGAACTTGAGATTCGTCGTGAAGCTTCCATCTCTCAGGCAATTGCCAACTCCCAGACAAGGGCCATCAAGAACATGAGGGCCGCCGCCATCCGTCAAGAGTTGGGGGAGACACATGTTACGGTAAATGGTATCTTCCATCCTAGTGTCGTTGAGGAGATCGAGCCAATCACCTACACTGATTCAACCGAAGAGGGCTCCGAGACCACGAACGTCGTGGCCATGAGAGGTAATTCTGAGGCCCGAGATGAAACCTTGCATTGATTGTTGGGGCAAGACCCACGTTGATCATATAGTTGTGACTGATACATTGGTCGCAGCGTTCATTGCAGATAGAACGTGGCTTCTGAGTGGTTCTGACACTGACAAGTTCCACAAGAAGGACATCGTTGCTCTGTGGAGCTCAACTGCCCGTCCCGATCCTCTCACCAACGATGATAACACCTTGGACCTGGCTTCCAGATGGATCGATGATGCGCTGGATTGCAAGTTCTACATCGGGGTGAGAGAGATGCAGGAATTGATGGTCCCCATGGGATACGATCCGAACATCGTCACTGAGAGCACAAGAATCTACCTCTTCCATGAAATTGGGAAGCTCCGGGAAGACAGTCTCAACGTATTGAGTTTGAAGATATAGAAAAACGAACGAGTCATTCTCTAGATGGGTCGAAGTTGATCGGTTATCTTTATTGGAAAGAACACCCCCGGTCAACACCCCTTATCCATCTTTCAAGACCTTCTGCTGAGCCGAAGTCTGTCGGTTATCTTAACCAATTCAATCAAGACAAACCCGGCAGACACCCACTTGCTCAGCAACCATTCTCGTATGGGTCGAAGTTCATTGGTTACCTCTTATGCACAACCCCAGTGGACGATCACTTATCCATACCTCAAGAAGAAAACGAGGCACGACATCATGACAAACGGACCCCTTGGTGAGATCAGTACTCTGGCCACTGCCCAGGCCGAGCCTGCACGTAGCGACCAGGTTGCCAACAACGCTGGCGGGTACGTCTTCACTGTTTCGGAGTACGATCAGCTGCGTCGCTTCCTCATCCTTGGATCCGAGGAGGGCACCTACTATGCCAACGCTCGTGATCACTCCAAGCTGAACGCTCAGGTTGTCATCGACATGGCAGCCCGAGGGGACATGGCTCTGGTCGACATCATCTTGGATGTCTCTCTGAACGGTCTCGCTCCTCGCCAGCAGCCGAGCCTCTTCGCCCTGGCCGTGGCAGCGTCGTCTCCGAACGACGCACTTCGTGCAGCTGCACTGGATGCGGTTCCGAAGGTCTGCCGTACCATGTTCTTCATGTCCACCTTCCTCAACTACGCCAAGAACCATCGTGGTTTTGGTCGCGGCCTTCGTCGTAGTGTTGGAAGGTTCTTCACCGATCGCACCGCAGACAACGTTGCCTTTCAGGCAGTGAAGTACCGTCAGCGTGAAGGTTGGTCTCAGCGTGACCTCCTTCGTGTGGCTCATCCCACTGCGGTTACCGACGAGATGAACTCCGTGTTCCGTTGGATCACCTCTGGTAAGATCTCCCAGAACGTCCCGGAGATCATCCCGGCGTTTCTGGAGGCCCAGGACCCTGCAACGACCAATGATCGTATCATCGAGTTGATTGGAAGCCACAACCTCCCCTGGGAAGCAATCCCAGATGATCGCATCAACGAGCCCGAGGTGCTGACGGAGCTTGCCCTTCGCATGCCCCCGGAGGCCATGTTGCGCCAGCTCAGCCGTTTCGCCAAGGCGGGACTGCTGAACCCCGGAGCCAGCAATGAGGTGATCGATGCGGTCTGCAGCCGACTCAGCGATCATGACGCTCTGCGTTCGGCTCGTCTGCACCCCATCAAGATCCTTCTCGGGGTGGGTGCTTACGGCGGTGGTGTCTCTCGGGACCACAGCTGGATGGATCACCGGTTCGGCGGTCCTGAGGAATTGACATGGCCGGTGAACCCCCGTGTTGTCGAGGCTTTGGATGAGGGCTTTCATGCAGCCTTTACCAACATCGAGCCCACCAACAAGCGTATCATGGTGGCTGTGGATGTGTCTGGCTCCATGGGTTGGTCGCCTCTCTCGGGCTCTCGACTGAGCGCCAGAGAGATCTCTGCTGCCATGGCCATGGCGACCATTCGTTCCGAGCCCAACAGTTGGGCGATGGCCTTCGAGAAGAACTTCGCCCCCCTGAACCTGACTCCTTCCATGGGTTTCACTGATGCGATCAGGGCTGTCAGCAATCTTTCATTCGGTGGTACTGATTGTTCTCTGCCGATGACCTATGCCCTCGAAAACTCATTGGAGGTCGATACGTTCATCGTGTGGACGGACAACGAGACCTGGGCTGGTAGTATCCATCCTCATCAGGCTCTGGTGAAGTACCGCAAGGCGAGTGGGATCGACGCCAAGCTGGTTGTCTGTGCGGTGACTGCAACCGAGTTCACCATTGCTGATCCGAACGATCCAGGTATGTTGGATGTCGTTGGTTTCTCTGCCGACGTCCCCCAGCTCCTGAGCAGCTTCATCTCCTCCTGAGGGTCCTAGAGGAAGGGCCGAAGTCTATCGGTTATCTACTTGAAATTAGAAACCCACCCCGGTAGACGCCCCTTGCCCTTCCTCTCCCTCGGGGAGAACGTTCTGACATGACTGTACGTAAGTATTGATATAAAGAGGAGGACTAGATGAGCTGGTGTCGTTTTGGTGAAGGAGATGTCTACCTATATCAATCCCTGTCATCCTATGTGTGTTGCATGTGTTCTTTGCCTGAGGTCGATCTAATGTTCGAGACTCAGGATCTGGAAGAATACATCACGCATATAGGTGTCCACCGGAAAAATGGGGAATACATACCTTCGGATGTAGAAGATCGAATCCGACAAGACGTCAAAGAACGACCAATAGATTTCCAGGTGAAGGATAAGTGATGGATCCTCTGGGCGACCGCATGAAGTCATACGAAGCTACCACCAAGCTTCATCTTCCTAGGCGTACCTACACCATTGTCCGGATTGATGGTAGAGCGTTTCACACATGGACGAAGAAGCTTCGTAGGCCCTTCTCTCTGGCTTTGAGCGACACGATGGAAAAGGTCAGTAAGAAGCTTTTCTACGATGTCTCCAACTGCTATGTAACCTATCATCAATCCGATGAGATCTCTCTTCTCCTATGGGACGGGGCGAAGATAGAGACTGAGCCCTTCCTTGGTGGTGGGGTCCAGAAGCTGGCCAGCATCACAGCTTCGATGACCACAGCTTACTTCAACAAGATAGTACAGACATCTTGGCTCCCTGAAGATGGCGCACCTGAAGCCCCAGCGATGTTCGATGCCAGGGTCTTCACCATTCCTGATCCAACAGAGGTTGCCAATTATTTTCTGTGGCGGCAAAGGGATTGGATTCGCAACTCCAAGATGATGTTGGGGAGGGAGCATTTCTCTCAAAGGGCTCTGTTCGGACTCAACAGCAACGAGGTCGTCAAGAAGGTCAAAGACGACAAGGGTGTTGACTGGGACTCTCTCATGAGTGAGTTTCGGCATGGACTGTTCTTGTTGAGGGACCCCGAAGATGGCGCCTGCATGAGATACACGGAACGTCTTGACGGTCAAAACAGCATACTGTATGATGTTGTTCCCCGATTCAAGGAGGACTGATGCCGTCAGAAGTAATGACCAAGTTTTTTCAGTCTGAAGTTGACAACTACAGACAAGCCATAGCCGATGGAGAATTCGACCCTGCTGAAACCTATCCTCCAACCTTGGCCTATGCTTTTGATTCCTTCACTCAAGCTCCAGAAGATCTAAAAATAAAATGGATGGGGATAACTGGGACGGAAGGAACAGAAAAGATCTATGAAAAGACCATGGCTTTCTGGGAAGAGTTCACGAGACTCCTCATTGTCGATGGAAGTAACAATCTTTTGATGGATTACCTGAACCAGTAGAAAACAATATGATCCGGGCCTCTAGCTCAGCTGGCAGAGCACCTGGCTTTTAACCAGTTGGTCCTGGGTTCGAATCCCAGGGGGCCCACCAAGAAGAATAAGACATCTGAAAGGACTAGTGTGACCCGACGAATAGGTAACGAGGTAGCCGTCTTACAACCGGCCCTATCGCCTCTGTCTTATATACAGTCGAAAGCGTAGTCGGTGCAGCCGGGTTCGATCCCCGGGGGCCGGACAAAGTTCAATTTCCTAATTAAAGGACTATCTGAAAATGAAGAAGCTTCTTGTAGCTTTCATTGCTGTTGGTTTAATCCTCGTTGCTGCGGGATGTAGCGACGACACTCCTGCGGCCAAGCAAGACATTGCCGAGCCCGAAGGAAATGGGAAGGTTCTTCCTGAGGACTTCGAAGCCCGGGTACCTGATGTCTTGACCACCTATCGTAACGTCGATGGTCACCCAACCATCAATAAGCTCTGCATTGAAGGTATTGCTTGGCGAACCATCAGCACCACCCATTCAATTGGTTCTACTTCGGGCGCAGTGGTGAGGGTTCCTGAATGGGATGATACTTGTCCCGACTACAACCCTTATCGTCAGCAGTTCCCCACCAATGGTGATGGCACTGCTTATAGTCCTCCTCGATCAGAAGGTGAATGATGCGTAAGATCATTGTTGCGGTAGTTGCTTTTGCGGCCCTTTCCTTGTCGGCTTGTTCGACAAGTGTTGGTACGACCAACCAAGACGATGGTCTGTGTAAGCAGACCCACAAGAAGAGCTTCATTGGAATCACGTATTCCACCAAGGAAAGCTTCATCAACTGCAATAACGAGAACTAAAATGTCCCTGACTTCGACCATCTCCAAAGAATCCCTGCTGGAAATCCTGGTTAGAAACCGCGCTGAGCACGAAACAGCTTTCAACCAGGCCAGCGAAAAGTACCGTGATTATCTCAAAGAGCAGCTTATGGATGTCTTGGGTCAGCTCAACAGGGGCGAAAAGGTGGACATCTGGTCGAAGATAAAGGTGACCACTCCGACATCCCACCTCTCCGATTATGATACGGCCATTGAGATGGTCCAGAATTCCGAAGACGACATATTCCACCTGGACTTCAATGACTATAGTCGTTTCGTGAAGGATCAGTGGCCCTGGCGTTCCAAGTTCGATTCAGATAACGCCGCGTATTCGACTCTTGTCTAAGGAGTGGCCATGAGGGGTTATCTTCCTCTCCTTTGCTTCTTTGCTATCTGTTGGTTGCCAAGTTTGAATTGGAGAGTAAGCAACCTGCTGGTCAAGATGCTGAAGTACCCGATCAAGGTAACGAGTTTTCTTCTCGGGGTGAAACCCCAACGTTGGGGCCGTTGGACCACCTTCGTGACTTTGATGTGGTGGCTTCCCCAACTACCGGCCGCCATGAACCCAGATCCCGAAGCTACTGAAAGCCCAACGCCCCTCCTACCTGCTACTGTGGCTGTTATCATGTTCTTTGGGCTTCAGATCATGATCGGATTCCTCTCCATGTTGAACCTGAAGAGGATCCCGAAAGACGGGATAACGTTGTCGGAGGTTCTTCCTCAGGCTTACATAGGGCTTTCCAAATGGAGAGTCGATAGCTTTGTTTTCATAGCCATCGTGATGGGCTTTGGAGAGGGAGCCTATCTTCCGTTTGTCCCCCTTGTTCTGATAGGCCCAGCATCGCTTTTCTGCATGGATGCTGAGCCAACAGGACCCGGACTCCCACAGAGAATCCGATCCTTCATCTCTTCTCGAAGATCGGCACCCGCACTTGTCCCCAGCCCGATATCTAGTTGACGGAGGTAGTAGTGAAGTCCGCCTATGACCAGGGAAACACGCTTGGAGTCACCCTTCCAGCTGAGCAGATACGACCTTCTTGGTGGGACCATGCTGCATGTCTAGGGGTGGGAGCCGAGATCTTCTTCCCTCCTGGAGAGAAGGGGGCCTACTTCAAGGCTCAGCAGATCTGTGCGTCTTGTCCTATTGAGGCAAAGGGCCCCTGTAGGGCTCTTGCTTTGAGTGGTGACATCAAAGATGGTTTCTGGGCCGGGATGAAGCCAGAGGACAGGGAGCGATTTCACGGACGACGCCCCAAGAGCGACTACTACATCCGCAAGACCAAGAAGTCTCAAGATCCGGGATCCTGATTCAAGATCAGATCATAAGACCTCCCCGTC
This sequence comes from uncultured Iamiaceae bacterium, assembly GCA_964494405.1. Taxonomy (GTDB): domain Bacteria; phylum Actinomycetota; class Acidimicrobiia; order Acidimicrobiales; family SKKL01; genus Actinomarinicola. The sequence goes on along the minus strand of CAZBTQ010000001.1, from coordinate 178,038 downwards.
CATTGATCTGATACAGGACCCCTGTCCCCCAATTGTTTGGGGGGCGAATCCTCATACCAGCGCCTCAAGGAACAATCATGCGAGAAGATCTTCTGATCCTCAGAGAAAAGGCCATCCACAAGGCCAATGGCTCGACAGAACCTCACAAGCAGTTCTATATCACCAAGATCTCCGAGATCGAAGCTCTGCTGAAGAGTTTGTCCTCAGTTCGGTGCAACTGATCAGTTGATACGAAAGATAACCAATGTTGAAGATAGGCCGCTTCCGCTTCAAGCGGAAGAGCGTCAAGAGAGCACAGCTGGAATCATTCATCATAGATGTGACCACATACCTATGTGACGAGTTCTCCATAGAGAGACGTTCCGATCTCGGTAAGGAACTGCTTGTGGCTGTGGCTTCTGGGGTGGACAAAACCAATCAGTTCATCGACTTCACCCTTGACGTCCACGGAGATAAAGTATGGAGACTTAGATACGACTCTCGTTATGGTGTGAGAGTGGTCAATATAGATTCAAGACCACACCCACGCAAAACACTGGCAAAGCTCTATGAGCAGAACCGGGCCATCAATGAGCAGATCTTCCAGAGAAGACGTCGAATTGTCGGCAATCCCTTCTATCAATGAAAGGCTTCGAGATGTATGACGAAATGGCTGAAGCCCCACATACAGTTCATTTGACCGAGACCATTCGCTACATGCCCTATGATGGGGGTATCTTTCTACTGCATTGGCATGGTGACGAAACCTGGTGTGGGACCATGTTCCCGTTTTCAACCGATCTTGAAGCTGTTGCAGCAGACGATAAACTGTGGAGATTGGTCAATGCGGACCCGCTCTCGATAGCCCCTTCATTGATCTGTGAATGCAAGGAGCTTCACGGTTTCATTTTCAATGGACAGTGGGATGGAGACCTTAACGGAGCAGTTGCTCAGGAATGGGGTTTTCATCCACATGACGATCAAGGCCCCCAAGATCAAGTTCTAGAGGTAACTACGTGAGAATTTTTGCATGCACTCGTAACATCCCCATCGGTGGATCAGCGAACGCTCCGGTCTATGCACTTCAGACCGTGTTCGTGAAGGCCCCATCGGGACCCGAGGCCGCTGTTGCGGTGAGCGACTATCAGGCGGAGGAGAAGATTCGTCTCTTCGGGCGAGCCACCCACGCCACCTGATTCAGTAGGAGATTGATCATGATGAGAGTTCTCATAATGGGTCTGGACACTCCCTTACGAAGAAGCCTCATCCGTAATCTCAAGAACTCCTATAGGGTCATGGCTCCGGAGCTTGGTGATTGGGATTCAGGGGAACAGATCTACGATAGGGCCTTTGATCATTTCGACCCACATATCATCTTAGCTCTGCCCCCCACCTTTGATGTTGCTGATGCTACCAAGAACTATACCTATTACCTGAAGGTCAACGCACAGCAATCCCAATGCATCAAGAAATCAACTTGCAACAGTGATAAGCGAGTCTTCTACTTCTCTTCTGATATGGTCTTCGATGGCATTGATCAATCCTCAAGTCACCCCTGGGGTCTAAGGGTCTCTGAGGGTCAGCAGAAGATTCGTCCCTCCAACGATCTTGGCACTGTGCATGCTGTTGGGGAACACATCTTCAAAGAAGATGCGGTAATAATCAGATCCTCTTGCTTGTTCGACTGGTCTTCTGATAACTTCATAACAGAGACCTATAAGAAGATCATACAGGAGGTCCCGCAAACCTTACCGACCAAGTTGATCACCATCCCCACCTATCTTCCTGACCTAGCAAGATTTGTTCACTACCTCATAGTGGGTGGTTCATCTGACAAGGAATATCATTACACGAACAAAGGCGTTCCCTTGTCGCAATACGGCCTTGGGCGCTATATTCATGCCAGATCGCAACGAGATTTCCAGACCATGAACAGGGCTTTGTCTGTAGAGGGTCTAGCCCAACTGGAGCCCTGCGATCTCATAACACCAACTGACGATGTCTCATCGTCAATATATTATGATGAGTTCAAGCCGGTTTGGCTGAATTCGATTCATAGACTAAAACCACGCGATGGTTGGAAGTTCAAAGTCCTAGAAGTGATCAATCATCTTGAAAATCGTATTGATCTGGCCTATGTGGATTTGCTTCTAGCTTGATTTATTTGATACGGAAAGTATACTCTTATAATGGATTTAACAGAATACCAAAGTGCAGCTCATCAAACATCGATCTATCCCTCGGGAGAACTAGGTCTATTGTTAGCCATCACCGGGCTTTGTGGTGAAGCTGGAGAACTGGCCAACAAAGCCAAGAAGATCTTCAGGGACCATGATGGCAAGTTACCCCCGGAGATGAAAGAGGCGCTTCGTGCTGAGTTGGGCGACGCCTTCTGGTATATCAGTGAGATCGCCACCAAACTAGACGCAGATCTAAGTGATGTCGGTCTCCAGAATCTCGAGAAGCTATCTGACCGCCAGAAGAGAAACGTTCTAACCGGATCAGGCGATAATCGCTGAGGTAGTCCATGTCTACACAGCAATCCTACAATGCCAAGATAAAGGATGGGGAAAGAATAGCTAGTCCCATTACCTTGGCTGATGGATATAGTGATCCTGTTCCGGTCAGGATCGATGACAAGATCTATACCTATGAAGTCCTCAATGTCGCCGTAGATACATTTGAGCCACCCGATGGTCTCTATGCCCTGAAACTGGATGATGATGACTTCTATTGCTTGTGGTATGGTTGTCCAGAACTAGGCTGGTTCGGTGGCTTTTTGTATTCGGATAGGACGTTGATGGAAGAATCGAATCATTATAACATGTGCTTCGGGCCCGCTTTCAGAAGGTAGTCAGTTCCATTCCACGCAACATGGCACTTGGGGTGCGCGATGTTGGTCACATGCTACTGAGGTATAACCTCTCATGGGTCACCCCTCCTTTCGGTGATTCTTGCATGTGACGTCAATGGTTCAAAAGGCGTGGGCTGTTGACGAGGTGGAGCCCTTCAACCAGAAAGGCCTTGATGACTGTTTCAGTTGTTTCCAATCAAGATCTGTTCAACTATCCAGCTGATGGGTATGGCCATGGCGTCAATACCGTTGGAGTGATGGGTGCAGGTATTGCAGTTGAGTTCAAGAAGCGTTATCCGGATATGTATAAATACTATCGCAGCAGGTGCCAGAAGGGGACTTTGAGGGGTGGAGAAGTCATCCCTTGGAAGACCTATGGGAAGAACCCACGATATGTGTTCAACATGGCCACACAGATCAAGCCTGGGCCTAATGCGTCTTATGATCTGGTCAAGGTAAGCTTCACCCACCTCAATGGATTCGTTGAGATGATCAGGAAGATGAACCCCGCAGAAGGCTTCAATACCTTGGCTATACCAATGATTGGATGTGGGATAGGCGGCCTGAAATCAGACAAGGTGATTGAGATAATCGACCAGACGGTTGCCGAGAGTTACCAGGTCACCGTCTGTGTCATCTGATGATTCATGTACGAAGTACTCTAGTTCAAGGAGCGACCGATGCGTGTGTTAGCAGCCCTTTCGGGGGGTGTTGATTCAACCGTTGCCGCGAAGATGGCAATTGAGGCTGGACACGATGTATCTGGCGTCTACCTTTCCCTGTGGGGAGGAGAGGCCAACTCGAAGTCCTGCTCTACCGCAGATTCAGAAGCTGCGCTGAGTGCAGCAGACGAGCTGGGTATCCCTCTGTACGTCTTCGATCTCAACGAACGTTTTCAAACCGAAGTCGTTGACTCCTATGTTTCACATGTAGAAAAGGGGATGACCCCTAATCCCTGTGTAACTTGCAATACGGTTTTCAAGATAGAGTGGCTAACGGATTTTCTCCTTGAAAAGGGTGACTTCGACAAGATCGTTACCGGTCACTATGCGGCAATCGTGTCGGATAAGTGGCTCACGAGAGGTCATCCGGACAACGATCAGAGTTACTTCCTATGGCAGCTGCGCCGAGATCTGATGAAGTACTTCTACTTCCCTTTCGGTAATAATCTGAACAAGATCCAGGTTCGTTCCTGGGCCGATCGATATGGTCTTTCGGTGGCGGACAAGCCTGCTAGCACGGATCTGTGTTTCAACCCGGCAGCACAATGCACTAAGTTGGCCCCCCTGGAGGTCTTCGGGGACGGCATCAGATCCACAGGTAAGGTTCAACCCGGTGCTGTGACCATTGGTCAGAGAAAGGGTCTTCCCTTCTATTCGATCGACTCTCAACCGCACTATGTCACCCATATTGATTCGACAACAGTGACACTAGGGCGCAAGGGGGACCTCATCACCCATCTACAGCCCTTCTCTGCCCCTGCGTGGCTGGATTACGGCTATGGGGAGGTTATGGTCCAGAAGTCCTCTCAGGGGCCATCTGTGAGGGCTCAGGTCAAAGAGGGATACCTGGAGTATGACTCGGCTACCAGGAGGGTCGCCCCAGGGCAATCACTGGTCTTCTATGATGTGAACCACAATAGCTTTGTCCTCGGTGGGGCCATTGCTGCTTAAAGGCGTATAAACCTATAAAGCCTTTAGGGGTTGAAATCAGAAAAAATTTTTAATGGGCTTTGTCGATTAAGGAATTTTTTCAAGGGCTACCTTCTCCTGCCCTAGTATCGGACTGGACTTCTAATCCAGAGAACCGTAGCATGGATCAACGGGGGTTCGAATCCCTCCTAGGGCGCCATCCGAACACCTTGCATCTGTTTGAGAACAAAGGTCCTATCCAATGACAACATCAACTCGTGATTCTGATGCTCCCCCTATGATCTACTCAGGAGATATCGAACGGTACGATTTTCTGATGCGAGGTTCTGATCAGAGTATTGAGCAGTGGGCAGCTATCTTGTATAAGCATTATCGTGTGGATCGCCCAATCTATAGGGTTTCGGGAACCGATCTCCTTCGAGTAGATTTCAGGCCCCCTTTGGATGGGGCTTCACATTTTGAAACCATGATGCGATATCACTCATCTGAGTATCAAGTCATGGTGAAGAGAGCTCTACCGGCTCTTGATATAGGTGAGGATTCTAACCAGCATAGGGAATATGAGATTCTCGTCTCCAAAGAATTCGAATGGGAGATGAAATACAAGCATGAGGAGGGCAACAGTAATGGCCATCTCACCATGCAATACATAGATAATGTTGTTGCTAGAAGCAAGTGGATACCTTCTCACCCCATAGTCGAGATCAGTTTTGTCTTCAGATGTTTTCCGCCAGACAGGAACCCGGAGTTTCTGAAAAGCATTTACCCCCAGAGTTATCTCAGAGCAGCTGTGCAGGGATTAAAAGACGGCGGAGTTCTTCATAGCCAATCTCAAGTGACGATCGATTATGCCATAAGGCTGCTGCCAGCTTCTTCTGTGGGGACCTCTGGGCTCTACATGCTGATCAGACAGCCCTCATAAAGCTGTAGAGGACGTCAACGGAACGAATGCTATCTGTGAAAAGAGGATGATGACCACCCTAGTCTTAAAGACCGACAAACCACCAGAGATGCTCTACCCCGAAGAACTGAAGAAGTATGACTTCTTGGTGAAGAGTCCTGACGAGAACTTCAAGTCTTGGTCCGAGACCATTTTCAAACACTTCGTGAGAGGTAGATCCATCTACATAAGTGGTGGACGGAAGTGGTTCCTGGTCAAACACCCTCCACCACCCACTCCAACGTATTTCTACAACATGACAGCTGGCAATGGTGTTGAATACGTCATAATGGTTCGTAGGGCCGCTGTGCCCACTTCCCATTGGCATCTACCTTTGGCTACAACGAAGTACCTTCCATCTGCGTTGGAGGTTCGTGACTACTCCAAGCAGAAGAGACAAGATCTTGCCTCTTATTGGTCTTTGAAGTCAACTGGTGCAGCCAAGGACATTCCTCCGCTGATGACAGCTAAGGTCTCGTTCTACTGCATCTATAATGCAGCCATACCACCCAACATCAAGAAGAGTGGGGTGCCCAATGAATTGATCGGGGCATTCATCTCGGGCTTGAGAATAGCTGGTGTCCTATATCCGGATACAGACGTATCGGTTGACACAGATGTAAACTTCGTGCCTGGTGTGTTGGTGTCGGATGATTTCGTCATGGAAATCGAAGGCGTTGAAAAGAACTAAGTGCGGTGCCTAAAGGTTCCTGATTGAACAGAAGGTCCTATATGAATAGATGGACATTGTTAAGAGTAGTGATATCATCACCGTTCTCAGCAGCATTATTGGTCGGTATTGCTATAATCCACCCACTCGTACATGGGACCCCGTTGGACAACGGCATGTTGGATCAGGCTATCTACTCGATACAGAGTTGGTGTTATGGCGGATTAGGAATGGGAGAACAAGCTAGTGTTATTACAGACGTTGACGACTGATGACGTGACACCGCTGACGGTGTCAGGATACTACGATGGACCTGTTGATGGTCTGTGTAGTTACGGGGGTTTCTACTTCTGGTATGAACGTAATGATGATAACTGGGCCAACTCCTATACGTTCGACATGTATGACCTCACACTGAGCGAAGCTCTCAACCAGATAACCGGGGATTACCTGTCCAAGAGGGTGCACAAGAAGGACTGGGTCATCCATCGGGTCATGGATGGTTTGTTTCAAGCGATCCATTCCGAATCAGAAAACTACATTGGATACGATGCTTTATCGGACGAAGATAAGGTCTTGTGGAAAGCTTTCTGTGAAACTGCCATCCCGGAGATCAAAAACCCGCCAAAGAGACGATTTGTTTGGCTGTGAAAGGTATGTCATATGAACGTTAGAGAAGCCAAAGCACTGATGCGAGATCCCAATACGGAACCTACCCGAAGACTAGAAGCTGCTCGTCTGCTCAATGGCCTCAGAAAGCTCGAACCACTCTGGGCCGTGTGGTCTTTGGCAGCTATGGTCGTTGGGGTTGTTGCCATCATGGCCCCCCACGAAACAAGTCGCATCGTGGTGAGTGTCTATGTATGTCTGTACTTCCTGGATATAGTCAGGTTGATTGGACCAGTCAATGATCTTCTGAACGAGTTCGATCCAGAGAGAAGCTCCTCTGAAGGACAGCTTGCTTTGGGGGCGCTCATGATGTTGGTTGTCTTCGGGGCTATTGTCCTGATGGTTTTCTTCTTTCCCACTATGATGACCATCTTTGGATGGGTGATGGTACTCAGTTCTGTTCCCAGATTCTTTATTCAGTGTAGACAGAACTACATCGCTAAGAAGATCCTTCGGACCCGATCGGTTGTGTCATGACTGCTGCAGAAGTAAAACAGATCATCGTTATACGAAAAGATCTCAAGATGAGGAGGGGGAAGGAGATAGCGCAAGGGGCTCATGGTTCCATTGCATGGCTCACCAGACGCCTGAGCCTTGAAGCTTCCGCCCCTGATGGAGAAGGGATCTATACAGCACAGCTGACAGCTCCGGAAAAGGCGTGGATCGAGGGGGCTTTTACGAAGATCTGTGTAGTCGTCCATAGTGTGGAAGAACTTCTTGAGCTGCAGGAAAAATGTAAGGAGGCTGGGGTTGCTTGTCATCTGATCACAGACAAGGGCCTGACTGAATTCGGTGGGATACCAACTGAAACGGTGTTAGCCATCGGACCTGATTATAGTGATCGACTGGACCCTATAACAAGCGATTTGAAGCTCTACTAGGAGGATGTCATGAGCAGCCGACAATATATCCCTTCCATTGATGATGTCAGTTCAGGTACGCCTTCGGTTGCTCCAACTGAGAAGAAGTTCGATCCACCAGAGTGTGAGCTCACCCGCTTCCCCCTTTATGGCACAGATGAAGAGAAGGTCCAACAGGGCATGGACTGGATGGATGTTGGAGGGCGCCTTGAATACTGGAATGTAACCAGGAAGGAGTGGGCTATTTATAGTCCATATATTCATGGTGAATTGATCCACATTGTAAAAGATACACCAGCTGTTAGTCGTGTCTGGGCCAAGCCGACCAAGCAGCCAGGGTTTCTGATATTAACCGATCCAGCAGTCATCGAAGCTCACAAAGCTGCCGGAAGAAAGGTAGAGCATACCATGGCGGACATGACTGGGTGGCTCGAATGCCAGTGCAAGGATCTGGTATATTCTTGCAGTATCGGGGCTCGTCATCGTCTGGTACTTACCATCGACCTGGTGTTGATGGAGGATGGAACTGTCTGCTGGGAGAATCCTGATGGATGAGGAAATCTACATAAAGAGCCAACATGAGTCGTGACATTCTAGAAGATGTTGCCTTTGGGATAGTAATCGGTGCGTTCATTGCTATCCTATTACTGTTGATCTCTGGTGGGCTATGATAACAGAAGAGAGAAAAGCCGCTGCTGAGGAATTCTACCAAGGTATTGTCGAGCTTTGTGATTGTCAGCATTCACATGAATGGATTGGCTTCGTCCATGGTGGATCTTTAGAGGGAGCCCATGCGTCCACTTACGTCTGTGTCAATAAGGTGCATCAAATAGCTGCTGGTGAATGGGTTCGAGCCCTTCTTGGTGAAGAACCTAGCTTCACTCCATTTGAGAGGAAAAATGAACAACCCCGACTATTTTGACGAAGATGTCTGCTCTGTGTGTCAAGGAGACGCATGTGAGAACGGCTGTGGGCCCAGGTGTTCGTATAAGTATGGCGGGCCAGACTCACATCGTGTCTGTCGCAAGTGTGGCGGAAGCGGAAAGAACAACAAACCATGACGATCTGGACCGTTTTCCATTGTAATAAGAAAGAGATTCCCCCGTCGTCAGGTCCCTTCGGTGGGTATAACGATATAGTGGTTTTGGGAGACCTTATCGAAGCTCAATTAAAGGTGAGAAAATATTTCCAATCTGGCAATGTCCCTCTGGAGAAGAATTGCGAATGTTGCCAACCGCCCTTTTCTGCTACGACTTTTTCGGACTTGAAGAGTCTCATAAAGCACTGCTCACTGATGATCAAGACAAATAACCGTACCTTGTTCATTGATTGATGTTGTGTTAGTATTGGATAGCTGACCTTGTAGCGTGGCAGATTGGTAATGCAGGCGCCTGTTAAGCGTCGCTCGTAATGGGCAATGTGGGTTCGAGTCCTACCGCTACAGCTCCAAACCCTTTTCATTCGTTCAAGATTGGACCCTTCACAATGAACTTCTGGGTTGTTCTAGTTTTGATCACGTTGGTGGTGTTGTTGGCCTATGGCTTTATCTTTGTGGCGGCAAAGTCGCTGCAGAAGAACAAAGCTTATTGGCTCATCACCGACCTGATCGATAAGAAGTTGATAGGCAATGAGATAACATTGGAAGACCTTCAAACTTTGAGAGAGGAACTGGCTGAATGAGCTTCGATAAGAAGTCGAACAAGTGGGACGAAGATGGCGATGCCAGACCCACTAGAAAGTATCGTAATCTGTGTGATTTCTGTGGGTACGTTCCCGAGACGGTCAAGAAGATCGTGATATGTAGCTATCACAGAGAACAGTACTACCCCTCAGAAGACATCAAGGACACCAAGAAGGGTCGTCGCGATGATAGGTGATGACGACACCATCGTTGTGGTAAAGCTATATAGGAACGGCTATAAGTTCTACCGCTGTTCTTTCGATGATGGCAATGGATTCTTCGAGGCGAAGAAACTCATCGTCGATAAATTTGGAGACGACATAGAGACGATCACCTATGTCAATACTGACAACCTCCAAGACATCAACGTCCTGGAGCCCCCAGCAGAAGAGGCTGTCGCTGAGAGCCCCCTAGAGGGAGCCTTTGAAGATCTCAAGGTGTCCTTTGCCAATGTGTTGGATAAGGTAGACCTCAGATGGAAGAACGATCATGGGGCTTATGATGAGTTGGTGAAGTCAGGGAGGGGTTTCGTCAATGATCTTTCCCGTCGCATCAAGAACCTTCGGCAATAGAGTGTGGTGTTACTACTAACTGCATGGAAGTCCTTTTAGTCATTGCCGTCTCAGTGTTCTTCGTGTCCTGGTGCCTACATCGTCAGTGGACCGGTCACCGGCCGTAAAGTACCCTAGCCCGAGATAGATTCAGATAACCCAGATTCATCTTGGGAGATAGAGGTGATCAATGAGTGCTGGAATACAGTTACTCTCGGAGAGCCTAGAAGTAGATAGCTCTCTCCGCATATATAACCTCAAACGTTTCTACAAGGATCTGTTCGATGATACAAGAACTCACTTGTACGTTGACCCCAAGGAATGTCTGACTCAGGCTGCTATGATCGTCGGCAACAAGCTGCCCGCCCATAGAAGCACCCGTGATGGCACCATCTCGATGAAGACCGGTCCTGTGGAGATAGATCGTCTTTTTACCATCTATTGCAACAGACTTGCCGGACCCTACTTCAACAGAACGGTTACAGACTTCACTGAGACGTGCAAGAAGATTGTCGTTTGGGAGACTCACTGCGGTGAAGTTCTAGACCTTTTTGCCGCAGTGTGCTTTCAATATAAAGGGAACCTCTGGTTTGTTCGGGGAACCAAGCAATGACGGCCACCCGGACAAGAAAGGTCTCCAGCATACGCCAGGCCCGACTCCATAGCGTAAAGAGATATCTGGCTCTTCACCTCAAGACCAACGACTATGGCATGGAACGGTCATCGAACACCTATATAGAAGCTGCCACCGTGCTATGTGAGATGGCTCGTATAGCAGGCAACACCCGCCTGAGCGTCAGCTCACCCACTCGCATGGGGGTGATAGGTGATGTGGCCCACAAGACGAGTAGTCCCGACTGGACACCACACCACCGTATTGATGTGTTCTTCAAAAAGCGCTGTGCTGAGCTGGTGGGTCCATATAATGAGGCAAAGTTCAGACACTTCATATGGGACCTGAATCAAGTTATTCCTTGGGACCTCTATAGTGAAGAGGTCCTGATTCTTTTCTACCAAACGCTACACTCCTATAAAACCCCCATCTACTTCATTTCTCTACATAAATAAAGCTAACGTCATAAACTTCATTTGTTCTTTACACCTTGTAATTTCACCCTACAACACCTAGGAGAATCCACCATGGATACTTCCACCCTTCCCGAAATCGATTTCGAAGTTGATGACTTCGGAGTTGATAATCTCGCTTCGCTCTTCTTGCGTTCGGATCGGACCACCCTCATTGCCGGTGAGACGACTCGTTCCATCGCCACCTTGGGTAGCAACAACCTTGAGATCTCCACTGCGTTGGGTACCAGCTACCTCAACCGAGCCACCCTCTTGTGGAACGAGCGCCCTGGTAACAACGGCTACCTCTCGGTGACCACCACCATCAAGCCGTGTCCGATCGACATCACCATCGATGCTGGTGATGAGACCGTCACGCTGCAGGACTTCCTGCTCAGCTTGCTGAACAAGAAGCGCTCTCAGGAGAACCAGCTCTCCGCCAGCCGGTTCGCGGATCTGCTCCGTTCCATTGGCTATCTGCAGCCCAACATGGTCATGGTCACCAACCACCCTGGCACCACCAAGGCTCAGGCTGAGACCCTCTTCGACCTCATGACGAGTGCGGGAGCCACTGACCTGACCGAGACCATCCCGGTCGAGCGTCGCAACAACATCCAGAAGGTTGTCGGCTTCAGCTCTGGGGGCCTCCGGATTCGTTCGATGGTGATTGGGTCGATGGATCGGTCCATGTCCACCTACGGTAACGGCTTCGAGAACCTGATCGGTGCTCAGGTGGAGAACTTCCGACGCATCCTGGCAAACCGGGCTGCTCGTGGCGCCCTTGAGCAGGAGCTGAACACCAAGAAGGCGTCCCTCAGCGAGGACGACGTCATGAACTACCAGCAGCGCATCCGTCGCCTGCGCGATGCTGGCACCTCCTGGGTCAACGCCTGGGGTGGTGTCCAGGAGATCATGCGTCCGGTCGAGGGTGTTGGTGACGATGGAGAGATCCGTCGTGAGCCCTCTGGCGAGTATGCTCCTACGCATGTTCCTTGTGGGGACTTCGTCGTTGTCGGCCCCGATGCCAACGAGGTCACCATCGACCTGTGGGCCACTCGTGAGGAGCGGGCTGCTGAGTCGAACGCCACTTCGGCGGTTGACCTTGAGGATCTGTCGGCCTTCGAGGTCTAAGATCCCAAAGATGCTTGAACCCCTACCGTGTGTCCGCACCCACGGTAGGGGTTCAGCACCAATCTACACCTTAAATTTCACATAGAGTTTTCACCCCACGTGTTCTCTTTGAGACCAAGGGGTTTCTTTGTCTACAGCAAGAAAAACCATCATCAATACCTTTGGTGATAAGTACCTAACCGTTTAAAGTACTTAGGCTCATATGATATATTCTTAGACTGGAAAGTTATCAAACCATCATGATTACCACGACTTTGAAGAAGCTCAAACAACGGATCAACTATAGAACTGAACCAACACAGAAGATCGAATACAAGACACTGAATCTATCTGAAGCTGATCTTGCGGCCATGGACAGGGTTCTGGAAGCCTCCTTTGGCTCCAGCCCACGAAGATCTTGGGTTAGTTTGACCGACTTGGAGTCTTTCATGGAAAGACTCAGGCTGAGCGAATTTGATCAGCCAGCCACCCATTGGAGGGCACCGGTTCTTTGGCGACCCTCTTGGAGGTCTCCTCATGATCTAAGCGAGGCTCGCTATGCTCAAGATAAGAGACTGTTGCAGCATAGAGTCGGGCCTGGGGTCTGGGAACCAAAGAAGGCCACTCCAACATTGGCTGAGGTAAAAGCAATCCCCAGGGTCCTAAGGATTCCATCTTATCTAGAGATGGTCGAAACCCAAGAGATAGACAGACCATCACATACTACAAGAAGGATTTAGTAATGAGAAAAAGATATTCGGAGGGCAAGGCCTACAAGCATACCAAGGCTTCTTCATCTAATTCCGGGGGCGGCAAAAAGAAGAAGATCTCCGCTGCCGACAAGAAGAACCTTCCCCCACAAAGAGAGGTTGTCTTGTGGGTACGTCCCGGTAAAGGCAAGAAAGTGTTCGTTGACAAGAGTAAGTTTGATTGATGGCCCTTGGCCTGACCGAAAAAGATAAATCCTACATGAGGCAAGCTCAACAGTTTGCCAACAATCACGATAGTGGATCAACTTATGATATGGTGGCAATGTACGCCAAGGGTTCTCTTAGGCTGCTTGGCGGCAATCAGCTGAATCGTCCAGCAAATACCATCAGTGAACTCTATCCTGATTGGCGAGGGGTCCATGCTGAGTTGGACCTTTGGCTGACCATCCACAAGATGGACAGAGAAATTCGTGGCGGAACTGTATATGTGGCAGGGAAGAAGAGTCAGTCGAAGATCTGTCTCTCTACTACAAAGCCATGTGTCTACTGTGCAGCAATTTTGGTCTCCACAAAGATCAACTTCGTTGTTTTCTATCACGACAGAACGATAAAAAAGATGAAGGTCTCTGATCTTCTAGCCCCACTCAACCACAAAATTTGTGAGGATCGGTCTCAATGATCGGCATGAAAAAACTTTCCAAACGCTTTGCCTTTGACTATGATGAATCTCTTGATGAGATCTTGAATGAGATCAAGCCTCTGGCTGCCGTGGGGAAACCCATCATGCCTCGGGCTTATTTCAAGACCGGGGCGGGTATGGATCTTACCAAGGTCATCAGTCGTAGGGTTACTTCTGATTCCGAGCTTGCCGAGGCCATCTTCGAGATGCTGTTGATCACCAAGTCTCTTCCAGGGTGTTTCACCCTCCTGAGCTACATGCCGGCCCAGGATCCTGATGGTCCTAAGATCGTCTGTAACATCGGCATCGATTCCAGTGGGCCAAGTCTTACCATCTCGCATTCCTCTTACTCCGAAGACATTGATGAGTGGGTAGATGCCGATAGCTCTGATAACAAGGAAACGAAGATCGGAGACATCCCAGCCCTGATCTTCCAGTCTGCCATGGTAAACCTTGTTGATCTACATGGACACGGACCAGGTGGAGCCCATCTGTTCGACTACAAGATCATCAAGAACTTCCTCAAGGCTCGGGGACACGTAGTGACCGAGGGCCCGGGGATAAACGAAGACAACATTACTCGGCTCTACACAAAAATTACTCCTCCAGACAAAAACAATGATACTGAAAGCGAAGACACAGATAATGGAACGACTGAATAAGACCAATGTTGAAAAACTAGAAAGACTACCCAATACTTTCTACGTTATATTCGGCATGTTGAAAAAAACCGGGATGGATCCCAAGGAAGCTAAGCTGTATGCTTCCAACTACCAATATCCACAAGTGGCTGATGACATCATTGGCATGATCGGTCACATGCTGCACCGTCGAAGCAATCCTAAGCGGTCGAACAAGAAACCTCCACAGACCCCAGCATCATGAAGTTCGACCTGAACAAGATGCGGAATGCGAGATCGGACGAGATCGAAGCCGCTAGGACTTTGATTGCTAGTGAAATATCTGAACTTGACACGGCTGAAGCTCGCCAGGCCGTGTCATATTTAGTCGCTCATGACCATTGGCCGAATTATGAGAAACCACAGTGGTTTCTGAAGGCGAAGGACCTGGTGGAACGAAGCAATGATGACTACGGGGTGGAGATGAGTGGTCTGTTGACCTTGAAAGCCGTTTTCAGCCATATGATCACTGAACCAGTAAGAGGTTGAGATGAAGTGTTCTAAACCGGGGTGTGACTACAAGATAATGGACGTGGCTGCGGCAGTTACCTTTACTGCCAACATCGCTCCTGTGCATAGCGGAAACGACACCCCCAGCTATCTTAGCGGGATCTATTGTGGTCCCCTACACTTTGCCCAGGACGTCATGGCAACACTACCCATGATTGTCCCTGGTATCGAAAACGGATTACAAGCCTCTGAGGGGACTACCTCCCCCATTGCGCAATTGAATCTTACATCTACGTCATATAATTTCTCCAATGCACCGGCGGTGGCTCCCCCCTCTTTATCTGCTACTCTTCCGTCCGATGCACCCAATCCGGAACCTATCAAGACGGTAGTAGAATTCCCCACCAAGAGCCTTCCTACATCAAATCTCTTCGGTGAAGGAGAGTTGAACGCGATACTGAAGAGGTTGGCGGTCCTGGACAAGAGCAAGGTAGCCTTCAAGAAACCATATGCAGCGGCCGAACTGATCGAAAGTGTCTCTTTTGCTGAGCCCCCCATCTCTGTTACGCAGAGAATAGATAATATGTTCACTAGGATCTTTGAACTAGAGTATCAGCTGACACGTCGTTTTGATGAACGTATTCCAAACATGATTGAGAAGATGGGCTTCAATGTAGCGGTGAGCAACCTCTCGAAGATAGGTCATATTCCTTACTCTACTGCTTCTTTTCCTGGCCATATGTCTTATGGGGAAAAAACCAAGTATCTGAAGACTGAGTCCTTTTCTCCAAAATTGGTCTGGCTGGAAAAAGAATTCAATGTGAGTTCATCGTATATGTTCAAGCTTCAGCCAAGCAACATAAATAAATATGTCGTGTCTGATGATTCAGCTGTCACGAAGGTCTTCTATATCATTGCGCTGGGTGGGATCAGATACCTGATTCAAGACACCAACACCGTATCTTTCAATGTTCTTCTGCACAAAATGCAGAATTTTTACTGCAACACCAACGCCGGGTCGATCACAGCCATTCTCGCCGACGAGAACACCCATCTCACCCTTGATCAAAACAGAGAGATCGTCAAGTCACAACAAGATAAGATCGACTCATTTTCGAAGCAGATCTTTTCCACTAATGATGACGAGGTCTATCTCAGTGCAGAGTTCAATAGCTTGGTCAAGGGTTTCAGAGACAAAGCTTCTAAAGTAGAAGAGATGATGAAGGCACTGTTTGAAGCTATGCTTGGTGTGGATTCCGAAACCACCGAAACCGCTACACAAAACGAGGCGTCGTCATGAGTTCTGAACTAAGGCTAGAGATGACGGTCCGTAGGTCAGGTAAGTTGACTCGGATCGAACTTCGAACCCCTGATGGAATCAGCTCCAGGGGTTATTCTTTTAGGCACCCCTCTGATGCTAGAGACAATGAGATAGGTGACACCATAGCTTTGTCACGGGCACTGTACTCTTTGTCTCGTAAGTTTGAAAAGCGCGCTTGGGGGCACATCAAG
This sequence comes from uncultured Iamiaceae bacterium, assembly GCA_964494405.1. Lineage (GTDB taxonomy): Bacteria > Actinomycetota > Acidimicrobiia > Acidimicrobiales > SKKL01 > Actinomarinicola. Next base: position 161,976 of record CAZBTQ010000001.1, on the reverse strand, counting down.
TTCAAGCAGAGGCGTAAGGAGACTGGTCGATTCAAGACCGCTGAGATCCCAGAGGTCTCGGTTGGTAAGCCCTATAGGCTTGTCTTTCGTGACAACAACGTAGCTGTTCAAAGGTCCACTAAAACTTCCCAGGTTCAGGAGTAACAGTGGCTGATACCGCACTGTCATCAGTTGATCATTATGTAACTCGAATAATGGGTGAGGCTGGCTTTTCTCAGTACGGTAGCATAGAAGCATTGAAGAACTTCAAGAGGTCCAGGACAACCCTTCCGACTGATCAGCGCCCCTCGTTGTTGATCAAAGACACCATGGAAGTGGTTGGGGCCGTACCAATGGATGATGAAGAAAAGGTGATGCTCGCCAAGGCCTTCTATGCCTGGAACTTCACCATGACCAGAATCTATGAGAACTGTTCGGTCTACAACTTGTCCATGTCTTTTCAAGATTCGGACTATAGTGATGTCGACGTGGCTTTCTGGGGGTTTGCTCTGTTGGATCTGTGGTCGTATCCAAGCATCTTCCCCCTCTCAAGACTGATGAACATCCCTCATCCCTCAACTGTGAAGATAGCATTCCCTGTCTTCAAGATGGATCTTCTCAGCGCTTTGAAGAACACTTTTGTATCGCAGCAGTCTGCGCTCACCAACCTAGGCTTAACCATCTATCATTACAAGTCCTGGATCAGTCGCGCCCAGAAGGTGAATCCTGCTGATACAAATAGTTATGGTTGCAAGACTAGGCCAACTCCTGACTTCTTGGTGGCCCTGGTCAGATACTGGACCGACGTAGTCGCTGCAACGGAAGCCTTCACCCGTAGTATCGATTATTCTTTCGGGGAGAAAATCTTGGTCGTTGGTAAGACTCCAGTTCGAGATGACGATTTCTGGCTACAATATTGGCATGCGTGTACCGCCATCTTGCTGCACAGCCAGTTGGCCGTTGCAATCGACCCCTCAGATGGGACGAAGATACCCTCCACCGAAGAGAGCGCTCAGATCTTTTGTCAGCTGGGCTATGGGATAACACCATCTGCAGCTGCGCGAATCAGGCCTGGGGGTCACTTCGCCAACAAGTTCTACCACTTCATAGACAACGCATTCGACCCCAGCCCCATAGAGATGAGTGAGCCCGACCATGCTAGCATCATCATCTGAGGTAACCGCGGCAGAAGAATACCGCTTAGCCAGAGCTGAGCTGGGATACGCTCTTTGTTGGTGGGGCAAGACAGTTATTGCCTCTTACAATCAAAGAATCTGTCGTGAAGTAGACAAGTACTTCCATCTTGTAGCCGGTGTAACTTCGTTGATCAACAAAACCTTGATCAGCAATGAGACAGAAGCCGATGAACTGAGGCGTGGATTTGGTTACCGCACCACGACGAAGAACGTCGGCTACATGCTACGTCAAGACATCGCCTTACCTAAAGCAGGCCAGGGTAAATCGCAGATCACTCATCACAGGTTCAAGGAGCTAGCCCTGGCCTCAGGGTTACCAGAGTACTTTTGGATGATCAGCCATTGGGATTGGGCTATATTGGATCTTCCTGGACTGGTCTCCATGATAGCGGCTCCGACTGCCATCACCGAGAAAACAGCTCAACGACTGGAGGCTGAAGTCCACGTCATCGGCTCAGATCCAACCATTGCAGATACAGTCCCGGGCATTTGGAACTCTTGGCTTGAGGCATCTGATTACACGGAGATGAACAAGTACGCAGACCTCTTGGATCTGATCATGCCAATCTTCGATCTGTATTGGAATGAAGAGACCAACCTGGACTGCGAGAGCTATTATCTTTTCGATCTCAAAGGGTTGATGGTCGCAGATTTCTTGGCTCAATTCGTTGGTTGGGACGAAGCCCCCATTCAAACCAACTGGACCGATTCCCTAATAGCATTCATGGGACAGATGAACATGGCTGAAGCACGAAACTGCGGTCTCGACAAGAAGATCGATGCCTGGGTCTACCGGATCAAGAAGTCCAGCAAGTTGGCTAGAAAATGAGAACCGATCTTGATATCAACATAGCTCAAGTCTACCTCACCATAGCTTCACTTCCGGCCAACCCTACTTACCTGACCCAACAGGATGGCTTTGTCAGCCGACCGATACTACCTTCTCTTCAGACAGCTATTGTCATCAATACTCTACACAACAACGATAATTCACAAGCTCTTCTGAAGCAGACTTTGAAAAGTGCGAGCCTGGAATCTTTTCTGCTCACGTCATTGTGGGACACCTCCAATTCATTCGTTCATGCTGCCATTGATTTTCTGGTAGATGACCCCAATGGTAAAGAACTTCTGGAAAACGTACCGGATTACATCATGACAACGGTAGGTAAATACGATGATGTGATGGCGACGTATGAATCAGTTGGTGAGCAGCTTCGTGAAGAGTTGGATCAAGAAACGCTGATCAACCTGGGGGGCTTCATCAAGAACGCCTTTGTTCTGATCGCCGAAGAACAACTTGGTCTGATCAGAACTAAGACACCACCATACTATGATCTGCTCGGTCGCTCTACTCTTCCCTATTTGTTACGATGGTCTTTTCTCAGAACGGAGAACATTTCTTCGTCCGAGGTTCCCCCTTACAGTTTTGACAATTTCCTGGACCTATATAGGTTGTCGACAAAATGGGGACTGAAGGAACACACGAGCGTTGCCATGCATCAGATAAAGCTCGCCCACAAGAAGTCATCAAAGCTAGATGACTATTACGATACCTATAATCAATATAGATACGTGTAATAGATGATCGGACGAATAATAATAGACGGAGCAGCAAGAGTCCCGTTCAAAGAATCGAAGGGCCTGGCAGCCGCAGCCGCAGTGTTCTACAAGAACAACAGAGAGTTCATGAGCGCTTATCGTGGGCTCGGATACAGAACCAACAATGAAGCAGAATACGAAGCTCTTATATTGGCCCTGACATGTGCGGCCTCGATGGAGTTCCAGGTTCCAACCATCTATACGGACTCTGCAGTTGTGTTCAATCAGGTAGAGCGTAACTGGAAATGCAAGAGTCCCCATCTACGCCCATTGCTATATACTGTTGAAATCATTCGTAAGGAATTTCAGTTCAGACTGATTCAGGTGGATAGAAAGAAAGTGCAAGCAGCAGATCGTTTATGCAACGATTTCCTTGATCGATTTCATACCTACAACGAAAGAGAAGTCGTGTAATGACCAACCATGACGACCTTCTACGAGAAGACGACGACGAGCTCTTCACCGCTACCACCGACGATGAGATCGTCACGGTAGGTGAAGTAGAGAACACAGATGATAACTTCATCGACCCTGCTTCTCATGAGGGCGACTTCTCTCTCATCATGATCAACTCTTTTGGTCTCACTTCCCTTGAGGTCTCCCAAAAGTCCATTGCCAATGCAGCCATCGTGTCTGTACTCGACGGTATTACCGACGGTAGAGTGTCCAAAACCATCCAGGTAAATCAGATGGAGCGGCGACTCTGGTCCTACTTCTACATGCTGGAGGGACTCGATGCTTTTATCGTCGGGTTCGAGGCACAAGACAACGCCGTCCGTCAGAACTCAGTCCTCTACATGGGTGTGCTAAGAGAATTAATCGAGGCACACATCGAAGCATATAGAAATGATTACCAACAGTTCTGCGAACTAAACAACTATCCTAATAATTTTGAAACCCTCTCAAAGGGTGAGATAAGTGCGATCTCTGATTTCGAATTGGAGATCAACCCTTCCATGCCATTCAAGGAATTTCGTCAATCATAGGAGTGATGTTCGAACAATGACTACTAGTCAAACCCTTACCCCCCTTAGCGCTGAGAAGCGCCAAGCAATTCTCAATGATGTTCTCGACTGGGAACTTGATACTGCTGTGTCAAAGCGTACCGAGAGAGCTCGGCGCCTATCCTCACAGCGCATTGCTGAGGCCCATGGTGTCACGCCCTTCCAGGTTGGTGGCATCCGCTCCAACATGGCGGCTGGTCGCTACGGAACGATGAAGACCCTCCGGGCACGTCGTCGCAAGCAGCGCAACGCCTGAGTTGATCCCTGCCCCGTGGGCATGGTCTCACGGGGCAGGTCTCAGCTAGGAGGAGCGTCAATTGGATATTACAGAGATACAGAGTCTTTGTATCGGGGGGCGTCAGGTGAGGGTTCAAACCTTCAACCACACCAGTCACCCTGATTACAAAGATGCCGATGGGATGTTCTTCACAACCGAAGCACTCATCTTGATCAACGAAGAAGTGGCGCATAGCTCCTATGGTAAAGCCATATTGCTACACGAAGTTCTCCATGCCATAGGAGATTACTGCGGCTTCACCACCAACTTGGCTTCAACGGTTCGTGGCCGATCCCTCAAGACGACCAAACAACGAGCAAGATTAGCTGATGATATAGAAGAGATGCTGTGTGCTTCATTCAGCCACCCTCTCTTTGCCACCTTGACACAGAACCCACATTTGTTGAACTTCCTGATTTCCTGACGGAGACTGGTCCAAAGGACACTGATGATTGTATTAGATACTGATGAGGAAATACTATATGAAACTTATGATGACGATGAATACGACATCGAAGCCCCTCTGGATCTAGAGACCTTCGTCTCGCCGGTCACAGAAGAAAGACAAGATCCGTTATACGGGTTGGCCATTCAGTCACGAGCCCTTTCCGCTGAAGCAACAAAGTGGCAATCGAAAGCCCCTTGTTTTGGAAAATTTCAATGGGCAACGGAAAACAAAGCAAAGATATCCGAGTCAACTTTCATTGACTCTTTCTGCTCTAGGTGTGATTATATACAACCGTGCTTAGTGCTGGCAATATGTTATATGGATGAATACCATATTTGGGGCGGAACCAAACCCTCACAACGAGACAAGCTCATTGAATCAATCAAAGAGGCTCGTGGAGAAGATTTTTTCAAATACTGGAAAAAAGACAATCTGGAAATATTGAAAGCTCATGTTCAAGAATATCTCACACCTGGAGTAGCAGAGACCCCGGTCTCTTTAACAATCCAGGAATAGATTCATAGTGCCGAATAATACTTTTGTAACATCATTGATAAGAATACTGAAAACGATCGGGTCTTTTGATACGAATGTTGTAGTAGACTTCGTGATAAAGATCTTAAGAGGTATAAGTAGCGCTGCCGCCGCAGCTGCATTGCTGGTGGATTATGTCGTCAACAGCGCAAACCCCACGCAACACCCCTACTCGACTTCGGTCTGAATAAAGGACATGTAAATGTCATCTGAGAAGAAAAGCTCAACCAAGAAATCAACATTAGCTGAACTGAACGTTGATTGGTCGGTGCTCAATTGTGAATCGAAGGATCTCTCTTCTTTGATTAGCAAGTACGAGGCGAAGATCTCAGACCTTGAGGAAAGAACCGCAGAGGAGTTGGATGGTTTTCCCGCTATCCAACTTCTTCGGCAACACATCTCAGAGCCGAAGCATATGAAGATCCTGGCCAAGGTTCTGAACAGGATAGCTGACCTTCAAACACAACTGAAACAGCTTCAACGTCGACAAGGGGCTCTCAGCGTTCTTGTCGATGAGAAGGACTGGTTCAGCCGTCTGGTTGATACCAGTGGATATGCCGACGATCTCATGTCCGAGATCGAGAACGAACTAAACACCATCTCTACCGCTAATAAAGAGGAAGTAACTGATGGCGCCGAAGAACTCTAACACCATAGTTCTTTCTTCTGATGACGCACAGGTAAAACTCATTTCAAAGGTTGGTCCTGCAGAGCAGGTTCAAACCAAATCTTTTGTGGATTTCTACAAATCTCTATCTGATATAGCACATTTTGATACGGGACTCCTGCCTCTTGATGGAACTGGGCTCCTGTCCTTGCGGTCCGCGTTGAACCACATGCAGTTCGTCTTCCAGTATGCCCCCGGAGTCTATCCGGTGGCATGGACCGGACACGAAGGTGGCACCCCGAGGAACTATCATCTGGCACAACCATGGCGTATTGTCGTCATGGACCTTGTCGATGGTAACCTTCTAGGGGGGAAGCAGTTCTTCTCCCCTAGAAGCATCATCTCCCTTGATCAACCCCTGTACCACACGTGTTTTCCAAACGTCAACTGCCGGGGGTACGGACCGAACAACGCCGTAGGTTGGGTCTGCATCTATCGGAACAAGGATATCTCTGAATACGATCTCAAGACGAAGCTCGATTACTGCTTGAAGCGGATCAGTGGGGAAGAGACCTACAACGACGCCAACATGAGCGGAACCGATGGTACCCGTTTCTATGGTGAGTTCTCCAAGCACAAGTTTCTGCACAGCCCGGTTGAATGGGAGAAGAAGACCAGCGAAGAGGGCTTCGGGTGGACCACTCAAGAGAACATCTGGTTGCCCATCTTGGTCAAGAGCCCCGATGAGCAGCAAAAGCATGACCCCAAGGGTCAGCCCCTGACTCTTCGTTGGGCCATGTATGGACACTACTCTGCCTACTACAATGACACTGCTGAGGCCCTGCCCAAGAGCGGGTACGGCTACAACGATGACGACAAGGGCGTCCCAAGATCCAAGTGGGCGAACAGGAAGTACTTCAACCTCCTGAGTCGTTCTGATGGTGAAGTCGAGCCAGTGGAGAGCCAGCTCTTCGTCAACTTCAAGAAGGCATTCGTCGCCAAGGTCAAAGAACCGGAGGTCGAGCTAAACCCAAAAGATTCTGGGTCGGTCGACTTTGGGTCCGCAACCGTCATAAAGCAGCTCTTTACTCAAAAGTGCGACGGATGCTCCATCGTCTACGCAACCGACGATAAGGAAGATCTCGACTACGAGCAGAAGAAGTACTGGGTTGAAGGTGACTGGTCCCATGTCAAGACTGTTAAGTTCTTGAACAAGGACGGCAAGCACATCTGCTCCAAGTGCCTTGATAAGATCTTCACCTGTAAGCTGTGCAATGAAGTCTACTTTACAGCCAAACACTCTTGGGTAAAGGCTGACTTCAGTTTTGATGATTCAGAGGCCATGTGTGGAGCTTGCCATATTCCCGTCAAGACATCCAAGTTTCATTGCCCCAAGTGCCAAGAGGTCTACACTCATAATCATATGCCGAGCACTTCAACTCAGTTGAAAGTTGCTGCTTGGCTGGGTCTCTTTGGTGATGAGGCTCCGGCCAAGTGGTCTGAGAGTGAGATCAAGAGCGACGATGGAGTCATTGGTTGTGTCAAGTGCATGGACGTCTTTGCTTGTGAGTTCTGCAAGAAGATGGTTGCTGGTGGCTCCGAAGTCGATGCCACGGCACTTGAGTTGGTCGATGCTCCGGCAGAGAAGTTCAAGCTGTGCTCGTCATGCTATGTCAGCCACGTCATCTGTGCCTGCAAGAAGTTAGTTTCAACCCACTTCGTAGCAGAGCTGGGTGATGGAACGAACTGCTGCCAGTCCTGCCTTGGCACCAAACCAACCGGAGAGTTGTTCTGGGACCCGGAGCACACTTCTGAAGGTGTGGTTCTGGATATGGGGAACTTCAAGGCCCCCCCGACACCAGACATCGTCATCGTTGAACCCATTCAGATCGTCGGCTTTGACAATGACACCATCTATGATGATGACGGCTATGATGATTATGACGATGATTATGACGATGAAATCGAAGGTGGTCAAACCGTTCCGGTTTTGAGCATCAACGACATGTCCCCCACGACAACCAGCTCCGATACCGTGCTGGAAATGCCCTGAACAAAGGATCGATAGAGTGTCAGAAATCGAACTAGCCAACCCCCCAAAATCCGACATCATACCGATCAGTGAGATCCCTCACTGGACGTTGAAGATTGGGGACTTCGAGGGCCCGAAGGTCTTCCTCGGTGCCGTCAAGGACGTATGTAAGCACATCGAAGCTGCTAACATCAATGTGTACTACGTCCTTGGGGTTCACTCCTGGAAGGAAGATAAGAGCCCCTACAAGTTACATGAGGAGATCAAGCTCTTCAAGGTAACGAAGTCGATGGCTTTCCGTTCGGTTACCCCGGCGGACCCCAAGTCTCTCAAGCTGGAGAAGATCGACAACACCGTCACCTTCACCCTGCCGCGGCTGCCTTGGGAGCTGCTCAGCAAGTGTGACCAGTTCTTTCGCCGGGTTCATGAGGAGATCGGGACCGAAGCCACGGTGATGTTGACCTACGACAACGCCTTCCGGCAGAGTGAAGATCCGGGTCAGGGTTGGGGCGTTCTCATCCCCAAGCAGGAGAACACTGCAGTAAACTGCAAGTACGACCCTTCCTCGGTAGTCGCCAACATCTCGAACGAGACGACCTCCATCGTGGGAACCATCCACTCCCATCCGGAGATGTCCGCGTACGCCTCCGGGACCGACCATGCGGATCAGTCTGAAGAGGACGGCATCCACATCACCTTCGGCTGGAAGAAGGGTGGACCTACGGAGTATCACATCGAGCTCGCCATCGACAAGCGCAACTGGACCCTTACCCCGGAGCAGGTGTTTGCTCAGGCTCCTTCGCTTCCGCCTCAGGCTGAGGTCGAGGAGTGGGTCAAGAAGGTCGAAAAAAAAGCGATTACGGCTATTGGGTCGAAAACTTCGGCTGGTTCTAGCTCGACCTGGACAGGCAGTAGCTACACCACCCCGGCCACCAGACCAGCCAACTCCAAGTTCAAGGCTAGCTACTACCCCAGCGACGGCCCTCCGCTAGCCACCAACATAGTTCTTGGTGTCATCAGCTCACTGGAGAACAGCAGCTTCGATCTGACCTGCCCATTCTGCATGGTCGTATTGACCGATCCTGAGGTCGATGTCGATAACCAGTGTCTGCTCTGTGAGAACCTGGTCGTTCGTCCGGATTTCTCTGAGATGTCGGATGTTTCGGGCCTGCATGACAAGTCCATCATCAAGACGGAACTGCTCAACAAGGACGACGAGGTTATCCTCTGGATTCCGGCTGATCCTAAGATCCGTAGGGAAGATGACTTCATCGTCTTGAGGCCTGGTTCAGCAAAAAAACCCTGAGCTCTCCAACAGTCTTGAGGTGCCCTGATTGTGGAGATGATATAATCTTTGGTCAGTTATCATGTTTTCACTGCTCTCTGGCCTTTGATCCGCAGCTGTGGATAACCTTGTTGTCGGAGAGCGATCCCGCACACATTACCAATGGCACCCTTCGGGATTGGTATGAGATTCAATATGACTACATGGATAACTCCACCGAACCTTCGACGGTGGTTCCGCCCCATGTCGACGAAGAAATAGACTACTACCAGAGATACGAGAAGACGAACACCTTCTTCGAAGGATCTGACACCTGCTTAGAGTGCCTGATGCCCATAGCATCTGAAGACAACATGGGTAACCTCACCGAACCAATGTGTTCATGTAGCGACCCTGTGCCTTTGAGCATCGCAAAACGTATAGATCGCAACACTCCATCATCTCTGGTGAAGGGGCTTGTCTATGAGGATGATCTCTGTGACAGTTGCAGCTATGCCTATGATTCCAGCTGCCCCATGCTGTCCGAGAGAATCATAAAGATACAAGAGGCAATGCTCAATCATCCCGACGCCCTTGGTCTGGACATCATGGATTATCTAGATCGTGAGGGCGTTGACTATCTGAAAGCATTCACCGGCCCTGCCATAGAGTCTTGTGATTCTTTTGTCAATGCTTGGGATGAAACTTGGCTGGATGAAGATGACGAAGTAACACAAACGTCTTCGGAACCACTGGTCATGAATGACACCATGGTTCAAGTGATTCCCACACAAAGCCCATCAATGGACTAACCTACAGGAGAAACCGTGTCTGATCAGACAGCCGAAACAGCATCCGAGACAGAAGAGGAGATGTCGATATTCCTTATCGTGGGAGTAGGCGGCATTGGCACTTCCCTCTCTGATGATCTGTGTAAGATGCTGGAGTATAGGCGACCTGGTTCTGCCCTCATCTTGGTCGATGGAGACCACTTCGAGGAAAAGAACAAGGAGCGCCAGAACTTTGGTTCCATGGGTAACAAGGCCGAGGTGAAGGCAGCCGAGCTCACCAAGATGTTCCCCAACACGACGGTCGTCCCCATGCCCAAGTGGGTTGTGGAGACGGTGCCCGAACGTGAAAGCGGCGTAGAGGCCCCCACTGAGGATCAGGATCCGTCAACCAGTGACGACCCCTCTACCAAGATCGAAGCATCGAAGCTACTCAGCGATGGACAGGTCGTCTATGCTGTAGTGGACAACTACAAGTGCCGAGCACTGCTGTGTGAAACTGCTGCGACGATTGACAACATCGATGTCTTCGTCGGGGGCAACGACGACGCCTTGTTCGGTTCCGTCTATCACTATCGTCGTCGGAACGGCCAGGACGTGACGGCCAAGCCCAAGTACTGGCACCCTGAGTTCATCGATCCACCTGACCGTAACCCCGGTGATCTCTCTTGTGAAGAGAGAGCCAAGATCGAAGGTGGCACCCAGCTCGTGGCGACCAACAGAACGGTCTCCGCTTTCATGTTGGGTCGAACTCAGCACACCATCTTCGAGGGTAACGACATCGGAGAAGCAGCTTCCATCTACTTCAACCTGGCAGATGGGTCCTTCAACTCCGAGCCACGTCCCCCCGTAAACATAGAAGAAGCAACCTCATCGTCAACAGAAAACGTTCAGGTGGAAGTTTCCGCCTGAGTTATGATCCCCTTAAACACCAAGGAGAGTACAAATGAGTGAAGAAGCTACCGCGGCCCAGCCCGCTCCAGCTCCCGCCGCCGCCTCGAACAAGGTATCTTTTGGCTCGTATAGCCAGGAGGTTCTTGCCAGTGGTAAGTCCGTCAAGGACGTCAAGAGCTTCATCCAGGGTCACTACAATGTCCCCAACGACGCTCTGTCGTTCGTGAACTTCCAGCAGGTTCCCGACGACTACGTCCTCAAGGATGGTGAGAGCCTTCAGTTCCACCGTCCCGCCGGTGACAAGGGCTAGAACCCCATAGAGATCTCTCCCCCCAGAGTCGTCCTTGGCTGACTCTGGGGGGAGATCTCCCCTCAATGAAGTTTACTGAGGGGATCCATTTTAGGTACCTAGTACCTTACACCGTATCGTGTTCACCTACATCAGAATGTGCATATGGCAGATAAACTAGAAGTCTTAAATAGATTATCGGAGTCACTGCGTTCCGAGTTGAATGCAAATATTCAACGTGTTGTCGATCTCATAGATTCCGAGAACTCATTCTGGTTCAGAATCCCCTCTTCGAAAGACATGGACCTGAGTATAGAAGAGCTTTCTCGATATGTCATCGAGGCTGCTAATGTCTATACGGAAGCCACCAGGTTCAATGGAATGGTAAAGGCCGAACTGGCCAAGGCAGAGGGGCTCTACAAGAAGACGTACAATGAGGCTCTCGATAATCCGGCAAAGAATGCCGAAGGTAGAATTGCTGTGGCCTCTGTGGCGAGCAACAATGAATGGGAAGCTTTGCAGGTGGTCAAATACCTAGCTGAGCTTTCCCAGGCTGCAGAGAATGCGGCTAGGGTTGCTTCAGAGTCAGCCAGGAAGTTGCTGGACAAATCAGCAAACATAGTCATTGGCGACTCAAGAGTTGCTCATGGACAGCGTTACGAAACTATCCCTACCAATCAATTTTAGAAAGGTCGAAGATTCCAGTGAATTTTCGCGACCACCTCGCTCTAGGTAGCCCCGTTCTTTGGGTTCAGACCCCAGACATCCATGAAGTCGAAGATATCTGCATCAACCAGACCGACAAGACCGTATATCTGTACAACCCTTTGTCCGGGTTGAGTGTCTATGATCGTCACCTTGAGACCTTCAAGGTGTTGTTGGCCGAACTTTCTCCGGGGCAGTATGATGTCATAGGTTCAAACCTTCATGGTATCGTACACCACCTCAAGGAGGTGCAGGACCCCGACGCGATCTTCGTGGTGTATGTCCCTGAAGAGACGGCACTTCAGCTACAAGAGGTTCTGATCTTCGTCTCACGGGCATATCGTCATGCCATGATCCAGAACAACGCCGATCTCAAGCCAGCTCAGTTCATCTTCGTCTCGACCGGCAACAAGATTCCCGATGAGATCTCCACAATTGCTGCGGTTACATCCATTGGGGTGCCTGGAGAACAGGAGATCGTGGATCTCGTTGGGTCCTTTGCGGCCAACGATGAATCTGTCATGGAAGATCTTGGTGGTGTGGAGGCCCTTCCCAAGGTGGCTCGATCTGTGGCTGGTCTGACCAGAACGAAGATCAGGGAGTCCCTGACTGCATCGATGCTCCACACTGGTGGTGTAGACAAGGATTACCTGGAGAACTTCCGCAAGCAGCTCATCAAGCAGCAGACGTTCCTTGAGATCATCAAGCCGAACATCACACTTGATGACATCGGGGGTCTGGACAGGCTCAAGGAGATCCTGACTCGTGCGGTCACCGCATGGAAGGAACCTGAGAAGACCGAAAAGTACGGTGTGGTCCCCATCCGGAGAATCCTTTTGGTTGGGGTCCCGGGATGCATGACAGGGGACTCCCTTGTTCTTACTGATCAGGGAATTCTTCGATATGACAAGTTGGTTCAAAGCAATATTCAAAATGTCGATGTCATCGGGGCCAACGGAAAGCCAACCTCTGTATCTGATTTGTACTTCAGGGGCACCCACCCCACCGTTACAGTGAACGCTGCTGGTCATCAGGTTGTCGTCACTCCGTGGCACCCACTTCTGACGCTTGGTTCAGACGGTGTTCCTACCTGGAAAGAAGCTTCCGACGTTTCTCAAAGTGACAGGGTTGCCATTTTCAGAGGAACGGAGCTGTGGGGCACTGAAACCAAGATCGATGCTGATCTTACGAACGCACCAAAGACCTACCGCAAGAACGATCTGAAGAACACCGTAACGATCCCTTCAGAACTGACGGAGGCCTTCGCTGAACTCATGGGCGCAATCATCGCTGATGGTGATATGAACCGTAACAGGGTTCGTATCCACAATAAGCGAGAAGGGGTTAAAGATAGGGTCCTGCATCTGACAGAAGAAGTGTTTGGAATTACCCCCAAGGCCGGTCAATCGCTCAATACTGAGATAGCTGAGATCAACTCGCGCAGAATCACCTGGTTTCTTCACGAAGTCATTGGAATGAAGGATCGGTCAGCAACGAAGGTCGTTCCTGACTGCATCCGAAGAGCTCCTCGTCACATTGTGGTAGCCTTCTTGCGTGGCCTATTCCACGACTCTTCTGTCCAAGCAACTCAGTGGAAGTTTGCGTCAGCCTCGAAAGACGTTGCTGACTTCGTGGCTTCAGCGCTGTTGAATCTGGGTGTCACCTGTACTCGTTCAGTCAGCTACTCTGACGGCCGAGCCAAGAACAGAGAGCCCAATCCGAACTATGAAGTCAAGGTGTCTTCTTCTCTTCAGATCCAGACCCTACTGAACACAGTGGTTTTCAACAAGGAAGATCTGCATGAGGGATTGGCTCTTCTTGCTAGCCGTGAGTACAACCCCAACTTGGATACGATCTATGCCCCAGAGCTGATGAGGGACCTCTACTTCATGTCCAACAGAGAAGACCGCAGAGACCTGAGCAAGTTGGGCATTGGCTCCAGCTATGGAAAGAGCAATCAATCAGTAGGCTACCCCAAACTCGCCGCATTCGTCGAGGCCGCAAGTCCTTCTGAAGCTCGAAACAGAGCTAAGGACCTACTCGACAGCCACATCTTCTGGGCTCCCGTCTACAGTGTTGTGGACTCTGGTGAGCAGGAAGTGTTCGATATGACCGTTCCAGAAGGCAATGCCTATGTTGCGAATGGTATTTTGAACCACAACACCGGGAAGTCAGCCATCTGCAAGGGTACGGCTGCTACACTGGGGCTGGAGCTCGTGAAGTTCGGTGTCAGCCAGATGATGAATAAATACATCGGTCAATCAGAGGCCAACATGCGTGCCGCCTTTGCTCAGACCAAGGACCTGGCCCCAGTGGTGCTGTGGGTTGATGAATTCGGCAGAGACTTGTCGGGTTCTGGATCATCCAATGACAGTGGAACCACCGACCGTGTTCATGGTGAGTTCCTGACTGGTATCCAAGAGCTACCTGATGATGTCTTCTTGCTCTGTGCGGCAAACTATATCGAAGGACTTCCGCCTGAGATGCTTCGAGCCGGACGATTCGACAAGATCGTCTTCGTTGGATTCCCGGCCATAAACGAGCGTAGGCGCATCTTCGAGATCAACGTGGGCGAGACCAACACCGATATCGACCTCAACCGCCTGGCCAAGGAGACCAACTTCTGGACCGGGGCAGAGATCGAGAACCTGGTGAAGGTGACCCGATCGGAGATCGGTCTCAGTCAGGATCGTGAGATCACCACCGAAGACCTGCTTGAGGCTATTCCTACCATCAAGAACCTCCTCTGGTTGACTCGTAAGCAAGACATGTTGAACATGTATCGTAAGGCTTATGACAACTACGAGTGGGCATCAACGGCCCAGAAAGAAAATGCGGCGCTCATCTTGAAGAAGGGTACTGCGCGCAGTCCCTACGCTAAGGTGATGAACTAGTAGAGAAAGTATGATGACTTATGGATGAAGAGAAGAAATATGCGGACCCGTTGTTCAAACACGTCTTCAAGACCAAGAGCTTTGGTGGGTTCTTATCCATCTATCCCTTTGACCAGGGCAGCAAGTTCAACATTCAGATAGGCGAACTCGATGCCGACAACAAGTTGGTTCAGGTAACCTCCACATATGTCGAGTATGTGTTGTTGGGGGCCTATCTCAAAGCTGTTGTCCTGGGTAGGGAGAAGGAAGCTTTTACTCCACCTAAGATAGAACCAGGGACCCTACAGGTCTTTGGTGGTGGGAACGTGGATGGTAATGATGTAGCCAGGGTATTGAAGGTTGATCCCCCCTCAGGAGAAGCAAATAGCTTCAACTGGAAGTGTGGTCATTTCAAGGGTCGCAAGACATCAACTGGAGCCTATATTCCAGACATGTCCTCACCTATTCAAACCAATTACATCAAGATTTCTCGCCAGACCATGCATGAAATCTCTTATATAATAGACCTATACATGATGAAGAAAGAGTTAGGTAGCAAATAATGACAGAAGAAGTCGAACAATCTACAGTTCCAACTATCGATCCAATGGACTTCAGTGTTCTGAAGAGCACCGTTGTCGAACTGGAGACGAAAGTGGATCAACAGGAACAGATCATTGCCTCGATGATGCTCGGGTATGGAGAGATGGGTGTCGTTGTTGAGACGTTGGTCTCCCAATTGGTCTTCGACGATGATGAACAAACGAAGAAAAAGTTCCTGGAAACCGTTCAAGAGAACAGAAAGAACATGATGAACACCTTGAGGGAAAGGGCCGCTCAAACGGTGGGTTGAAATGTTCGACAAGATATTGAGACAGGGCAGGTTTGAACTTGTAGGTGATAGGTGGATTCTGCTTCTGCCTGAGCAATACATGAATCTTTCGACCAGCCTACAATTTCTCATAGAAGCATATGCATATGCAAACAACGAAACGGACAGAGCTCATGGAATTTGTTGTCTGTCCATGGACGAATGGACACACCTCCTGACCGAAAGTAATATTGTGTCCGTAACTCAAGGAGTAGGATAGTGACTGCCGATATGGATTTAAGCCCTGATATTGTTGATAAAACAATTCTGACGGGCCAAGGTAATACCAAGATCAACTCAGTTTTGAGCACTACTTTTAGTTATGATGCCGCAGACACCTATGTGACAGCCTCTCAAGAGGCGATCAGAGCAGATCTTTCTGCTCTAGAGGAGTTCTTGAACCCTTTCCCTGAGCACTACAGTGCCTATAAGAAAGATCATCGATCTTTTCTAAATCCATCACCCCAGGTTCTCGATAAGATCTCCGTAGAAACTTCTACTTATAACACCGCTCCGGGTGACTTCGCCAAGGCAGTGAAGACAAAATGGGGTGGTGATGAGACCAAACTCACTACGATGTTCGCGAAGCCTTCTTATAAGGTGGAGCTTTCCGGTCATCACACATATATGATCTTCAACGTTCCCTTCGTGGTGCTTCAAAAACTGGTTCTGTTGAAACAGTTCGAATCAGGTCACAAAATGAAGATGTTCTATAATATGGCTGAATTGATTCAGTGCCTCTATGACACTGGACTAATCAGATCGAAGCTATCCGGCAAGGGCGCTTTCACTCTCATGCCAACAAAATTGAATTCTCATGGTGCCTTGAGCTGGTTCCAACTTAACTATAAATTCAGAGATCTTTTTATATTTGATCTGCGATCGGTGGACCAAGAAGACATTACCGATCATCTGATCAAAGTTCGCGAATATCAAAGTTATCTTGATTTCTTCAAGGAGCTGGAAGTTGAAGCCCAAAAGTCTTTGGGCAAAGCCATCAAAGACAAAGAAACGATAAAAGACATTCCCGCCCTCACCGGCGAAGTAAACCTAACCTGGTCCTAACCACCTAAAGGTATTCCACATGAATCTCCCTCCTCCCGAGTTCAACGACGAGCTGACGCAGATTGTCATCTTGACGAAACTCGTCAACGAGATGAAGCAGACAACCGCCATAGCTATGCCTGTCATTGGTTCTGCCGATGGCCCTCTGGTCATTCCAGATGGTGAGGCTCCTGATCCTACGAAGGAGATCCTTGATAAGATCAAGGAATTGAGAGAGAACTATTCGAAGACGTTTTCTCTGGTCAACAAGAGCGTTGACGACAAGACCGACAGTAGGGTTTTGGTACACCTGAACAATAGGACCGTTGAGTACCAGGATCTGCCTGGCATGGAAACCGTCGAGATCAATGAGGGCTTCATTCTCAGAATCTTGACCAAGAGTCTCGATCACCTCTTTGAACACGATGATGCCGGTCCCCTTACCACTACCATAACCGTCCCGGTCAAGACGGCTCTGCAAGTGGAGATCAACGCAGACGTTCAGCATACCTGCAGGTTCTTCACGCCTAGCATTGAGACCCCCACCGCAGTCTCTGAAGCCAACGTGGCTGTGGCTGAAGACTATCCGTTCAATATCTTCCACCCTTTGACAGATACCTGTGTCAACAAGTCCGTCATTGCTCAGGATGAGGACGGGTCTAACCTGTTCACTGCTTGCATTCTTGATGGACTCAGTTCTGCACTTCATGCTTCTTGTGACTTCTACGAGCCCGAGCCCATTGTGGAGAACTCTCTGATCATCACCTTCAAGCGTGGAGACGAGGTGATCGTCACAACTTGTGATACATCAAGGATGGGTCTTGGCGTTCCGGTGATCTTCATCAGCGAAGGGTTGAGGGACCTCATCAAGATTCACGAAGAGAAGTTCTGGTCCATCGCTGAGATCCTGGGCATTCGAATCGATGCCTTCCTTGAAAGAGAGGTCCTTGTATCTGATTGCCAAACCTATGAGACCAACGACAATCTGTACTCATTGATCCAGCAATACTTCAAGGGCATCTCTTCTGTTGTCAGCTCGGAGTATCAGCTGATCAATGTGAGCTCTGAAACCCCCTCTGAGAAAGGAACGTTCATTGAGTCAATCAGACCCCTCTCCAGAGACTCTGTCGCTACCTGAAGACCCATCTGCTTGGGAACTGCTCATTACTCAGAAGTTCGTAGAGCTGACAGCAGACGGTGTCTCCGCAGCAGCAAGGACTAGTCAGTTCTCTACTCATGTCTACAACAATCAAGCTCAGCTGAGCTGGTTACCAATGGCCACAAGATATATCAGCCACGACAGGTCTGTTATCTTGGTGGAAAAAGAGCCCAGCATCATCAAGAGGTTCATGTTCCCTTGGACCTACTACCTGTTTGATCTCAACGCTCATACCTGCAAGGTGTTCGTACGACCACTGACACTTCTTTCTCCATCTAATGAATTCTACGACTTCTTTCTAACTGAGCACCAACATGGCTATACCTTCAACATCTCTGATGTACCGCAAGACTGTGACTTCAGACTCTATATCAACCAAACCATCATGGGGCTGGCAGAAGCCATTTCTACGCGAGTAGATGCCCAGAAGCTAGTTGATTGGTTGAAAGAGACGTTCTCCTCTGAAGACATCACCAACACCGATCAAATAACGACGATGTTGACATCTCTGAGCGTCGATAATGAATCTGCGGCCAACTACTTGCTGAAGACTCTTTGGAATCTATATCCGTTCATAATCAAACTCCCTGCTGCAACCAACCCCTACACTGAAGCTGATGAATTCAAGTTCAGCGATATCACAAGCCACCTGAACCTGAAGACGACGACCACGCCTCAGGATGTCTATAAGATCTTCAAATCCTCCATGGACAAGATCATGACCCAGAAATCCACTTTGTCATGAGTGCGGACCATGAGGTGCTTCTGATAGGGAATGAAAAAGAACTCGCCAACGACAGAAAACAGTTCAAGAACGCTGGGATACCGAACTTCATCAAGGTCAACGAAGAACAGCAAGGGAGCAAACTCCGCTTTGAAGAAAGAAGAGCATGGTCGAAGTTCAAGGGAGATGTCAATGTTCCTAATTACGGTAACTGTCTGAATGGAGCCCTGGATGAAGAGGCGGGATTGCTTCCACCTGGTTTGAGGTTGGTTACCAGTGGGTTTGTAGTTCTTGAAAAAAGACCCGCTATAAGAACCATACGTTATCGCACCAAAAGCGCTGGACGGGGATCGGTAGAAATAGGTGAGGTTGCTCTACCTTGGCAGATCATCTACATAACACATACCGATCTGGTTGTGTCGGCAGTTGGTTACAATTGGCGTCATTCTCAGGCGACCTCTTTGCAGTCACCCGTCTATAGACCCATGTTGGGTAATGTATACACCTCTGGTCAAGTATGTCTGCCAAAAGGTCTCCTGTCAAAGAGGCATCAATCTCTCGGAGACATGATTGGATCAGTTGAGGAGGCAATGTTCTCTGGAATCACCAATGCTGATATCATGGTGGACACATCAGAGATGAATAGAATGAAACTTAGTATCCCACCCCAGTTTCATCACTTCAATGCTGCTTATGATTTCACTCAAACATATCCGTTAGAAAGCAGAACGGTTGTGTGGTCGAAAGATATGAGCCTGTCTCATATCCTGAACCAGTGGTATCTACCTATGTTGATCAACAACAACAAGAATCTGAAGAGGCCTCGAAAGGGAGGTGTTGACTCAGAAGGCGTCTATGCTCCTGCGGGGTATAACACCATAGAGTCCTATATCAACTACATGCGCGAGTTTGATACCTCCCAAAATACTGATGACTATCAAAGACTTGCGATATCATTGCGCCACTCATCTACGCTAGAGCTAGTTGTTTAGTGAAAAGAGTTAACCTCACCATGTCTTATGAGCCCCCCAACAGATTTGTCAAACTGGCACTCGACGACGGTAATGTCATAGTCAAGAATGCCTTGTTGAATGGGACTGAGTATGTTGGTACAAAAGGATCTTTGAAGACAAAGCAGTTCATTGAACTTCTCACGGGCACGAAGAATCCAGGATTGCTCCCAACCAATCTGGTTTGGATCAGTGATGATCATCGAACGATGATCGTCCGAGACACCTCTAAGGTCAGGAACATCAACTTTCTCTATGGGGAGCAGAGTTCGGGCGGACTAGAAACGAACTTCACCCTCCTGTTTCCCAATCTCTACTACGGAATAACTGTCACCACATTCGATAAGCACCACGTTACTGCTCTTTTTACTCATAACTACAAGAAGACCTATGGGGTTAACCCCTTCCGATTCTTCAACGTCTACAATGATGGCAAGATCTGTGCTAGCTTTGCCTCGGACTATCAACTAGAAGACGACTCCTTACCCATGCGGATTGATATTGCAATAGATCAGTTCTGGACCTCCATCTTCAATTTGGAAGTCAAAGAGATGCTACAAACACCCCTCATGATTGATCTGACTCCTTCCAACCAGCCTGTATCGATAATCAATCAAAATCTGACGGCGGTAAGGGAGCACCGTCAGGCTCTACAAGAGTACTATGGTGAAGACATACTATCGGAAGATGCCGTATCAATAGGGACGAACTTGGACCACCAGAGTATTGAGCAGCAAATCGGGGTATTCAGAGAGGTCATCTTTGAAGTGGCTAGGGCTCGCAAAGCTTACGATGACATCGAGGTGCCAAAGGAATCGGTTTACTCGGACTCCGCTTTGGGGCCGTTGGTGTATTGGGATTTCTTGACGGCCCTCCAGGCAGTGGGAGCGCTAGAGTCTTCTCAGCTTCTGAAGCGTATTGTTGGGGGCAACTTGAAGAACGCGAGTCTATATATCTTGGAAGATGCCATTCATATCACACAAGTCAATGATGGCATCGACCAGACGAGCGGTAGCTCCCTGATCAACAGACTTGTTGTCAGCGTACAGAACGAAGCCCTGAAGATGGTGTAGATAATATACACCTTTCTATTACTATAGGTGTATGAAGCGAAAAAACGTAATGCCCACCTTTACCAGATCTGATGTCGCGTCGGTCTTGGGGGTCACTAGATTGACGATAGCTAATCGTGAGAAGAAGAAGGTATATCCTCAGCCAAGAAAAGACCTCAACGGCTATAGGGTCTACAACCTCGATGAGCTCTTTAACTTGCAACTGATAACCTTTGGCCAATGCGACGCCAAGCCGATCATAGAGCTACTGTATGATAAAGGCTATACGGATCCGAGATATGTAACCAACCTGGTCTCTGATGGATTGAAGAAGAAACTAGCTTATGAGTAAAGAATTTAGCAAAGAAACCTTGGAACAAGGCATCTTCAACCTGCTGATCACACTGTGGCAGGATCTATCTGAAGAACTTGGCAAGGAACAAGCCGCAAAAGATATACAGAGCTTTTTGTCAATGTGTCAGGAAGCTTTTGATAATGTGATATCACAAACAAGCAAGGATGATGTTAATGTTACAAACAAATAACTTTGGACGCTGGGAAGGCAATATGGTTGCTGACCCAGAAACACCAGCTGAAGGTATCGTCACCTTCCGTCTCGCCGTGAACAACGGTGGTTACCAAGACGGAAAGATGGATGCGGGATTCTTCACCGTGAAGGTCTACCTGAGCAGTGTCGTCCCCATGCACAAGGACTTTATCCTGCGTCAACTGGAAAGCGGCAAGTTCTCCAAGTCCACCAGGGTCTCAGTTCTTGGGTCCCTGAGACAAGAACGTTGGAAGTCTTCTGACGATTCCAACAGAGACAAGATCGTCATCGTAGCCCATCAAGTCGATTACGCTGCGATGGGGCGTTCAGAAGACGAAAACCGTACCGATGGAGCTTCGCCTGCATCGGAAGCTCGTGCCACTACCCTACCAGAGGCCTTCTGATAGATGGACCAAGAGGTGGACTTTTCTCAAGAGAGGGAAGTACCGCTGGTCTTGGGGGACTCCACCTTGTTGGAGAAGCTACATGGAGTTCTTGTAGCTAACGGAATAAGTAGTGAAAAAGCCAGTGAGGTGCGTCTACAGCTCATCTCACTGGCTTTTTCATCTATCAAGCCATGGTCTCAAAAGAATCTGGAGGCCCTGGCAAAGGCAAGCTTTGAGGGCCAAGGTGAAGTTGTCACTTCTGAATGGAACACGAAGGACCCTCTGGTTTCCTTCATCTTCGAGAAGCCTAACATGATGACAGCTTCAGCCAAGAATCTGTTCATACAATCTTTGACCAAGGCTGGATTCAATTCTTCTCTCTGTAGTGGGAACTTCCTCATTCGCTATACGAGTGATGAGCCCCCCACCCCCCAAGATATAAAGCATGGGCTGGACTTCTTGCTTGCTGAAATACAGATCATAAAGCCACGTCTGATAGTTCCATTGGGGGCAACTGCGACAAATGCCCTGTTGGGTCCAGATGTGAAACTCAAGGACCAGACAGTGGCGCCACGAATCTTCTGGTTGGGACCCTGGGCGATCGCCCCTTGTGTAAGTCCCAACTATGCAGCCAATCCGAACAACAAACTAGAAAACTCATTTCAAAGTTTCATGGAGTTCATCAAAACATTTGTGGGATTAGATTCCATGACTAAGGAGAAATAATGCAACCATCTGAGGCTTTTAGCGCTCTTGTAGAAAAAGACATCAAGCAGAAAGATGGCGTTGGCCAAGACGACCTCGCCATCTTGGAGTCTGATGTAGCAAGCTGGATCAACGTATTGAAGGATCTGAAGCTGGAGACCGAGCTGCACTTCATCCATTTGAAGTTGCAACAAGCCACTCAAGCTGCTAGCCTTTCTGCTGGGGAGATCACTCAAGCCGAATACGACGAGTGGCTCGTAGGACTCTACAAGAACAGGCTCAACTCAGCTCGATTCCTGAAGACGATCGAAACTCGTTTGATCCAAGTGAGGAACACCTATGGAAGACAACGTAGTGTCCACCAGGGACAGGCTTCTCCACATATTCGAATCGGTACCGAACCTGCCACCAGCGCAAGCCAGGCAGATGATATTACGGTTCTCACAAGATGACATAGAGCTTGTATGTGAAGGCCTTGACGCATGTGCTGAGGCCATTGACGAGCAGTCTTACATCGATACGCAATTCGTCAAGTTGTTTCGGTCCTCGCCGATCTTCACTGGTATTGTAACTTTCATTGTCCACCCTGAGAAGGCTAGCTACAAACTTGAAACTCGTGTAGCGATACTGGTTTGGAGCAACATAGCCATATCTGCCATAGATATGGGAGGAGCTGTCACCTATCAGTGCTTCCGTATCGCATCTGACAAGGATCAAAGTGGGAAGACGATCGAAGAAGGCCAGAAGACAACAAGCACGGTTCAAACGGAATCAGGGCCACCGGAATACAAGGACTGCCCCGCAGAACCGTCAAGTACCTGATGATGCCCCTAGGTCGAATTATAAAAAGAAGAAACAGAAACGCATTCGTTACGCAACGATACCTTATCAATGTGCAGAGAAGATAAGTGTCATGGCAGTTGATATATTTGGGACGGAAATAGTTTGGACACAAGATGAAGAACTATCAAGTGATACTAACCGAGGAGGAGTTGGAGATCCTGAAGAAGGAGACCCAGCTCTTGGTCGAACGGGCTAAACGAGACGTTAATAAGTATTCAGATATCGGAGCAAAGCTATCTCAGCTTTCTGAGACTCTGTCGGGCGCTCAAGTCATAAAGCAGAACACCGCGGATAGAAAGAAGGGTCAAGCAGCAAAGGCTTTGAACCTCTGTCCAGATCACCCCACCTATAGTGCGGTTAGACCTCCGACGATTGACTGTAGTGGTCATTGGGCTGCTTATAGGTTGATGAATCCAAATAATTATGATCGTGCTCGTAGAAATTTTGAACGAGCCCAACGTCAGAAGAAGAAAGAAAACTAATGTCAACACGTATGTACAACCTCTTTGACCAAGAAGATGACCGAGAAATCGAGTTCGATTCAGATGAGTTCTATCCCCATATGCTGATATTGGAAGAATCTTCCAGTTTTGAAAGAAGCCTATTCGATGACTAAGAAGAAAACCAGTCCAGTTCGCAGAATATATCTGAACGAAGTCGATCTGACTCGACTTGAAGAGGCTTCTGAGCTTCTGACCAAGGCAACGAAGGGGAAGAAACTGTTTTCCGCAGAAGCCGTTGCACATAGAGAAATTGAAAGCACCCTGACCCAGGGACGATGGTTCAATCGCTCTTTGGGGCATCAGCCACCACTGTGTATGAACCCCGGAACCAATGAAATTGAAGTAGTTTTCTGGATCGCAGAGGATGAGATCAAGACAGGGTCCGCTATCAATAGACGGAACATATCGGCAACAGGGCTTCACTGGCTGAAGAGTCCCCATGAGTTGTCTAATCATTACCTGCGTATGAGTAAGATATTCGCTAATGCTACATATCTGGGCAAACGAGAAATGATTGGCTTACCCGCTGGCATCAGGAAATATAGAAAGCCTGCAGGTTTGGGATACACTGGAACTTTCATGAGTCTAAAGGCCGCTAGACAAAGAAAAGTTAAAGAAATCTCTACCGCTGTGAAGAAGGCGGAGAAACTCCTGGAAGAATTGAACAGCGACCAGGAAAGCTCTAAAGATAATTCAGCAACCAAAGTGGTTGTTGCCACTCAATAGAAAGACCAGATCAAAACCATGGAAGAAAACGATTACAATCAGACCCCCTATCAAGTTCCGCCTTCTGTGCCTCAAGCCCCACCGCCCGCACCCAAGAAGAGCTTCCTTGCTGGCTTCGGTGGCGGAATCATGGGCGTCTTTGCGTGCCTTGGTCTAGGCCTTCTTCTCATCGTAGTGGGTAGCTGTGTTGCGGTCATGGGTTCAACAGATACCGACTCAGATGCCACTACAGCCTCTCAGGCCTCCGTTGAGACCACCGTGGACGATGAGGGTGGCGAGGACCCAGCGGAGACCACAGAGGCCTCTGAGGAGCCTGTAGCAAACGAGCAAGAGGTCTATCCTCTTGGGACCCCGGGTGATACTGGGGATCTGACCGTGACCATTACTGAGGTTGTCGATCCTTATACCGACTATCACGAATTTGAGACCCCTGGGCCTGGTATGAGGATTGTCGCAGTCAGCATGACTGTTGTCAATAATGACGATGATGAAACCTACGTTACGTCTTTAGACATGACAGTGACCGACGACCAGAACAGAACAGGTGAAGTGGATATATGGATCGTTGATGACAATAAGCCTGATATCAGTGGAGAAATTGCTCGTGGCTCCAGCAAAACTGGCTGGGTGTTCCTAGAGGTTCCCGAAGACGCTGCTGGGCTTCAGCTACGTATCAAGGGTAGCTTCACTGCCAATGGTGCTTTGTTCGCCCTGAGCTAGGCCACCACTTTCTTTGTTAGGAGCTCTTCATGGATGAAGAAACAACCGATGATGGCTATGTTAATTTAAATGTCTATACTCTTGTTGAAATAGAATGTGCTATTCGGAGAAGTTGGCATGTATTGGACTTCTTGACCGAAGAGTACAGAACTACTGTCAAGTCGGTGTTTTCCTCTATTGTCTTGAGTGAAAGTCTCGGGGCGGTAGTTCTGAAGGGAAGAGCTCAACACGAAGAATCTGGACTGGATCGTGAACATTACATAGCTGTCATCGGTAAGACCTTGATCGATCTTGTCTATGATCAATTCTTAGTGCCTGCCAGCTTGCTCATGAAAGAAATCGTAAAGAATGAAGATGTCCTGAATGAGCTGGACCTATACGATCTTTATGATAAGTTCATCACTGAATACGATAAGCAGTTACATGAACTACTTGTCGAAGGAGAAGAGAAGGAAGACGTAGATAATGACAGCTCCAAAGGAAGTTCTTGATCAATTCGATCCTGATTGGGATTGTGGCTACTCAGCCCCACAGGGTTGGGAAGATCTGGTCGTTGAATGCCACAGAGCTATTGTGGCCATCTGCCCAGACTACAAGATTAATCAGATCAAAGAGAAGTTCCGGGGGCTGAGATACTACGTCTCTCTACCTGATGGGATCACCAAAGAGACCAGTGATCAGGTCTATGACCTCATCAGGTCTGCAGAAGCGAAGGCATGGAAGACGTGTGCTGTCTGCGGTAAGGAAATGACCCCAATAGGTGATGGCTTTGGCATGCCGGGCACATGTAATGACCACTGAACTTCCTCCTCTACCTGAGATAAAGGGTGAACTCCTGTGTCTAGGGGTGGTTGGGTCCAAACTGTATGGACTGGATACTGTTGAGAGCGACATCGATTACAAAGGTGTCTTTCTTGGTCGCACTGCAGATCTACTCAGTCTGGACCTAACCCCCGCCCACCATAGTTCCGTTGATCCAGATATAACGATTTACGAGTTGGGTAAGTTCATGTATCTGTGTCTGAAGGCCAACCCTAATCTTTTAGAGTTGCTGTACCTACCAGAGTACCTGGTGACGACTCCGACCTTCCAGTCTCTGGCTTGGATAAGGAACTCCTTTCTCAGCGAAAGGTATGTTCGAGATGCTTACGGGGGATACGCCTATTCTCAGTTCAACAGACTCCGTAAAAGGGGCGACGGGTCATACTCAGCAGACACTCGCAAACGAACAGCCAAACACACCAGACATTTGTTTCGACTATTGGAACAAGGTGAACAACTACTGACTACAGGGACTCTGGATCCGGTCGTAGCAGACCCAGAAAGGCTGTTCAGGCTGGGCGATATGCCAGTTGAAAGTATCTTGCTGGAAGCAAAGGCGGCTTTTGATCGATTCGCGACCCTGAGTTCTTGCTTACCAGCTGAACCTGATCGTAAAACTATCAACCAGGTGCTTCTGGTGATACGAAAAGCAGACTTGATAAAGGGGCCATCGTGTTGAGCATTTCAACCTCTCCCCGCACCAGGTATCTGATCAAGAATATAGAAGAAGCAGAAAACGTAAAAGGCCTATTGATAGCGGACCTTGCTAGAATCTCAGATCATGGTCTTAGAGATATTGAAAATGGCGGCAGTATGGAAAACAGTTCTGATTTCCACAAGGTCATACTCTTCGAAGAACCTGAGGTGGGCGTATCTCTGAGATATCACCACCCATTGTGGGCGGGATGCATCTCTAGTCGTATAAGCCACATGGAAGAAATAGAAGACCAGGACTGACCCCTATTCGGGGGTGGTGTAGTTGGCTGCACGTCTGGTTTTGGTCCAGGAAGTAAGGGGTTCGAATCCTCTCCCCCGAGCTGAAGGAACGATAAATGGCTCCTCGTAAAAAACGTTTATCTTTATTGTATTCAGATTACGGTGGCGATAGCCTCACTTATTACCCTCTTTACAAAAACCCCAGGAGTGATAATTACACTTACCTACAGTCTTTTGTCTGTAACAAAGACGGTTGCGGTAAATACGGTAGGCGTCACCAAGTTGGTCTTTCCAGCGATATGGTGAAGAGATCTAAAGAGTTGCGTTCATTGACGAAAGACTTGAAAAGAGCTGTTAAAGAGCTGGGTGATGTGGTCTTTTGCGATGGAGCTTATTATGTGGAAGAAGAGGTCAGGTTGGAGCCAACCATTCGGACTGATAGTTTGCAAAAGGCTGCTCATAATCTCAAGATAAGAGCCGAAGAAATAGAGGACTTAGCAAGAAGAAGCGCTCTGCCTCCAGTGGAACGATACGGAAGATACAAGATATATTCATTGGCCCCACCAGAGATACGAGAAAAGGCTGTTGAGGCACAGCGCATCAAACGACGGCACAGCAGAATGCTTTCAGCTCTACGTAAAGATCTTGAGGCGGCTCTCAAACAAGCCAAGAAACAACACCAAGAGAAGCCCCAAATGCCTCTGGTTTCAGACACTCAAATCGAGATGGCCATCAAAAAGCTCAGAAGTGCCGGATATGTCGTTTATAAGAAACCTAATCAGAATACAAGACGGGCATGAAAGATACCTTGGATTTGATTGATGGCGGGATTGAAAAGTTTTCCGGCCAGAAGCTAGCTGACACATCTGTCGTTGTGGACCTATTACTTGATATACGGAACCACGTAGAGAAACTAAGCACTGACAACGAAGAGGAGGATCATGTATATAGCTAAGAGAACTGGAACAATACCCCTAAAATCAGTCGTAACTATCCAGGGGAATGGTGCGGTTGTCGCCTGCGGCGGAAAGGTCATAGGAGAGATAGAAAACGCAATCGTCCTCAAGTCAGGTGGGGGAGTCACCCGCATTGCAGGAGTGCTTTCTGTACCTACCAGTAGTGTAAAGTTAGGTCTTAGCGGCGGTGGTCCTAATAATGAAGAAAAAAACCCCGTATACAAAATCTCGAATTTGCCGGATCACGTCTCTGGCCCTAAAGGGGTGGCGATACCTGGAACGTCTTTAAATTATAGCGCTAAAATGAGTTTTGCTAAATCGGCTGCACCTAAGTTACCCTCTGCCGAAGTGCCTCTCTCCATGGATGGTTGGGTTCCTGTAACCGAAGATTTTGAAGAGGATGAGAAGGAACAGTACTGTGATGGTGGATGCTGTACGGTAAGTGCGTGTATTGAAACCGGATGTTGTGACGATACCACTGACCCAAGTGATGATGTGGGTTTTTTCTAGATGGATGTTTTTGTCTTCGGGGACATAGGAGCCCATAGGGATCTCTTTGAGGAGTCATTGAAACAACTTGGCTGTGATACTAATCGCGGCATTATCCCTGAAGATAAAGCCATCGTCCAGGTCGGAGATTTGATCGACCGGGGGCCCGACTCCGACGGAACCGTAGATCTTGTCGAGCGCTTCATTGAAAGCCCTCAGTGGATTCAGTTGGTAGGCAACCATGAGGGCCAGTATCTGGGGGGCGTGCGTTTCACCACCTCCAGGAGTAATGTTGATCCATCCAAGGAGACTACTCGCAAACTACTCAGGTGGTATCGT
The DNA here is from genome assembly GCA_964494405.1 of uncultured Iamiaceae bacterium. Lineage (GTDB taxonomy): Bacteria > Actinomycetota > Acidimicrobiia > Acidimicrobiales > SKKL01 > Actinomarinicola. The sequence goes on along the minus strand of CAZBTQ010000001.1, from coordinate 133,655 downwards.
CAAAACTTATTGAAACATTGTGTAGGGGTTGTCTCCGGTGGAGAGCCTTATCTCATAACTCATTCTGGTATGACTTGTTATTATTGGCGCGAAACCTTGGGTGAGAAAACTGACTTGTCAGCCCTCGTCACTACGATCAACCAGCTACCTTCACGTGTCTTCATGGAAGAGGGGGACTCCTTCGACCCTAATACTGACAAGGAACCTGGACCCATCTGGTCCCACTGTAAGATGGTGATCCAATCCTGGAAGACCGCACTTGGTCTGAAGATACCAATGCCCGTCAATCAAATCCATGGTCACCAGGCCTTGATCAACTGGGCAACCCTATCCCGGCACCCAGAAACTGCCTATCAAGGACCCTCAGTTTATATAGATAGTGCCGCCAGAATCAGCAATGTAGAGATAGGTGAAAAGAAAATCTATCAGGTGGACCCAGGACTAGGAAAGTATGCTAGCTGGGTTCCTCAACCGCTAGTGCTCCCAGATGCAGACATTATCTTATAAGGAATCAACGTGACTGATGAACAAGACATCGTAGAGAAGCTCAATAATTTGAAAGCTATTGACATCGTTACGATGAGCGATGGACAGCCTTCTATGGTGGTACAGAGCGAAAAGGTGGAAGAGGTAGCCCGGCTTGCCGCGAAAGAGATTATTAAACTACGTACCAATTTAGATCACCTGAAACAACTAGGGGTAAAACGAGCCGCTAAACTTGAAGACATCAGAGAGATCTTAGATGACTGGTAACTGCGATGAACTAGAAGCCCGGATAAATAAAATATGGGGAACTAGTATATTCGACTGGACTGTGGGTAGAGCGGGCAAAGACCCTTATTGGTTCTGGTATGCGGGCCAGTCAAGGTATCCTGAGGTAGTCAGGGGCTGGATGCATGGAGGGGAAGCCAAGACCCTCCTAGGGGCTCTAGAGGGCCTCCTAGAGGCATCTGATCCCGGCCATAGCTGTGAGCGTTGCGAACAACAGAACAAAAACGTAAGACTATGGGAAGAGAACCTACGGGGAATTGTGAAGTAGACTATAGGAGAGTGTACTAGGTTTTTATTTTTAGGTACGTAAGTGTATCTCTTATCCCCTTAGATGGCTGGGACCCCATCTCTGGGGCCCCAAACAACATTTCAAAATCTACTTCTTTTTCTTTCAGACGTCAGGGATACCTTCGAAAAAGGTAGCTGGTTGTACCGGGGGCTTGCTATCTTTATCGAGTCTGATCAAACCTGTGTAGTAAAGAGAGTTAAGGACCTGAGAGTTAGGCACGTGCCACTTGCCCGTTGGAGTAACAACAAAGACCTTGTTGTCTTCCTTTCTACGTACAGCAAATGGTTTAGCTCTTTCTGTTTCAGCCTTAATTGCTTCTTTTAGTTCTTTGATGATATCATCTTTTGCGGCCATTAATTCTCTTTCCTCCTGTTGTTCTGGGGTTTCTACTGGCTTTGTTGGTTGGGTTGGTGCTGTACCTTTTGCCAAGGTTGGAATTACGATGGTCTTGAACTGTTCAATGCGCTTGGGGCCTGGGCACACTTTTCCTTTTGCTTTTGTCCAAGGCCCAGGAGCCCCGAACATGATGTGCCAGCCTAAGCCTGAGTCTGTAGGGTGAGCCATCTGTCTACGAGGGATGTTGTGTTCCTTGCAGATCCAGTCCATCAACTTGATCAACGCTTGTAGGCCCACTTCACTCCAGCCCTCTAGTGCCTGCACTGTTGAAGACGTCTCAATGCTGATAGCAAACGAATTGGCATCACCGTTGGCGTCAGCTCTTACGTTCGTATCCATGTACTGGACAATACGACCATCCGTTTGACTAATCCAGAAATGGGACTCTAGACCCTTAGAGGCGTCGTTCATCCACCAGCCGTACAGTTCTGCTTGCCCACCAGCTGAGTGAGCTATAATAGCTCTAGGTTGAATTCGTGCTTGTGTGTTGTTCTCCGGCAGAAGCTTCTTTTCTGCAAAAGGGCAAAGGCTCATCGTCTACCTACCAATCGTGTTTTCATTGTGTTAGTAACAGTTGAATAGTCCTTCCACAGTAGACAAGGGTTATATCAACTGGTATAATGAGGCCATGATTTACAACTCCGACAACATAACCGTTATAGGAATTAAAGGTCGGGCGGGTTCCGGTAAGACAACTCTGGGAAAGAACCTGGAGAGGAAACTACAGGAGAGCTTCCCCGGGAAAGACAAACTCGTCCCTGATCACCTATATTTCGCCTTGCCTCTTTATGAGCTAGCGTCCGTTAGAAAGGATATCCAGGGTGATAAATATAGAGATAGGCAGATGTATGCCATACATGAAATAGTAGTTAGGTTGTTGGGTAACAGTCCCTTGTTTGGGTCTCCTTTATATGACGAGCTTGTTGATATAGTCAAGACCATCCAAAAGACCCCTGTCGCAGGCGAGAAGCCACGAAGTTTCCTGTTCGAGGTAGCAAGACTTCTAAGGGAGCAGAATGATTTCTGTTTCGTTGGTAACATGGCTGAAACAATCAGGCTCCGTAAAAAGCTCTTCTGTGGAGAAGACGACGCCGACGAAGTGGTTCACTTTGTTCCAATCATATCTGATTTTCGATATGAACTTGAGGGCCAGTGGCTAACTCAATTCAGGAACTTTCGATTGATTGAATTGGATGTACCTTTTGATATTCTAGCTCAAAGAGCCCTGGGAAGCGGAGACCCCACAAACTATACTGAAGTCTATGAAACCGAATCCCAACACTATGATTGGGATAATATCGAAGCAGATTTTGTGATCGACGGATCTCAAACCGAGGATGAAATCCTAAACCAAGCTTTCACTTATGTTAAAGGAGTCTTAACCCCCACGTATGAAAATATCACCTGATTCAGCACAGAACGAAAACTTGTTCTCGTTCATAAAAAACACCGAAACAACTATCACAGCAGGTGTCAACAGGAAGGTGAACATAGGTAACTATGAAAACATAGACCTCTACAGTTCCATTACCCTACCAATTGACATTGGAAAAGCCACTGATATGGAGGAACTAAAAAGCCTCCTGAAGGAGGCTTATGCGGAGGCTTTCTCGATTACTTCAAGAGAAACGAATGATCGAATGCAATTGATCAAAGAACACCTTTGAGGAAAAGCCCCCGAATGATCGGGGGCTTTTTTATTACTCAAAGTACTTTGCACATTTATCACTTCTCAAGATTGGGTCGACAACTACATCATCTGGATTGCCTTGACCATCTGATAGGGTGACCCTCAAAAGACGATCTTCAACTGCACAGTAGTTTTTTTCGTTTGAAAGATCGTTTGCCTCTATGATGGTTGCGACTAGTTCGTCCCGCCTCTGAACAGCCCTTTCACTTTCTGGGTCTAGCTCAGCTAAAACTTCAGAGTTACTTTCATTGGCTCTGTATCCGGCATAAGCGCCTACGGTACCCAAACCAGTAGTCAAGATGATCAGGACAAAAAGAGCTATCGTGGTAAAGGTAAGCTGTTTCTTGGATGATTTAGATTTGGTTTGTTCGGCCAGAACACTGACCGCCCCGACTACTTTGGTGGCCGTCTCGCCCAATGAGATGATGTTTTTGTTCATTAATTCTTGTTCATCTACGATGTGTTGATAATTTTCATCGTCCATGTTGAGACTCCTCCCTCAATCGTTTAAGTTCTTCTATTTTGTTATCGAGTTTTGAGGCGTTAGATCGTAAGTCTTCGATAAGACCTTCCAGTTCTACAGTGGTGTTTTTAAGCTCATCTAACTGGAAGATGAACTCATCATTATCATGTGAGGCCATCTTTTACGGCCTTTCTTTGTCATCCCTTAGTCTATCGCGAATGGTGATTTCATTGTACACCTTTTCCAATGTGTCATTGGACTTCCCCAGCAATGGAATTATTTGTTCTCGGATAACTAAGTTGAGTGCGACAACCTCTTCTTTATATTTGTTGTTCTCTTCCCGTAGTCTATCCCGCTCCCCCGGCGTTACAAGTTTTTCTAAAACAAATAAAACCACAACTAAAGCAAAAGGACCCCCCTGTAATATGTAATCTAACCAATTAGTCGAATCTTGCGCCCCCAGCATTACGCGATAAGTCCTCTGTTCTTGAAACTAAGACGATAGGTCTACTAGTAACCTTCGTCAATTGAATCTAAATACCCCTGTAACTGCTCACGAATCTTGTTAATTGTGTCACGGGTGGTGTTTGGATGTTCTGTTATTCTGTTTTTAATTTCAGCAGCCTTTAGTCCATCGACATACTTCCATTTCAAAAGCTGTCTTTCTTTAACAGATAGGTGCCCGAAGACGTCCGAGCAAGTGTCTCCCAGAACCCAATTCTCATCTATGTGTTCTGCGCTTATAGCGTCTTCGACATTGATGTTGTCAGCTGGCTCACAAAAAACAATACCACCATCTTCAGATGAGTCATCATTACTTGTGCTGAGAGAATATGTTTTTCTACCCAACTGATCTAGGTGAAGGAACTTCACATGCCGAGAAAGTAAGAAGAAAAAGTAGTTATACAAAAAACCACTAAAAGGCACAAGGATACCATCTTCAGCCTTAAATGGTTCCTCTGTATAGGGATTGATAGCGAGTTCGCCAGTTGATGCCTCTATTACTCCTACCTGAAACGTCTTTTTCTTTTTCCCATTAATCTCAAAATATCGACCCTTAGGATCTCGATAAGATGGGTTGTATCTATCAATGCAGTCGAGAAACGTCATATGAATAGTTTGCATGGCGTCTTCTGGTGTACCATAGCGTTTGACCATGGACACCAGTCCAGAAACTACATCATTGACCTTACTGAACCCATCTTTGTTTAGTTTATTCCGCAATAGAAAATAATTTAACCCTTTATCAGGAACAAAAAGACCTATGAATCTACGTATGTCGTAGAACCCTAGGTCATATCGGCCATAGTACAGCAACATTAAGTACTTATTAAAATAAGGATGGAAAACATCTAGCAGCTCTAGTTGAGCTTTTGAGTCACCTTGTTTAGCTGCTACAATTTTTTCCTGTAGATCTTTTTCCGGCATCTGATAATACTGCTTAGAGATATCGGGCTTTTCTTTCTTAGTTTCAGTTTTAGACATGATTACTCCCAGTTAGGAATGTTTGAAAATTTCTTCTTAAGATCATTATAGTACATAAAGATAGGTACACCTATAGATCTATAGAATTTGTCCGCCTCGCTATTCTTTTCAACAACGACCTCTAGTTTGGCGAACTCTTCTGGATAGAACTGTTTGAAGCGTTTAGTTTTTGTTTTACTTACCGAATGAAGTCTGCCCTTTACTTCAATCCATTTGTCTTGTGGAGCAGGTAGATATATGTCGGGCAGGTACGCTTTTGCTCCTCTGGTCACACCCTCGAACACAAAGAGATGTGGTTCGTACTCCCATTTAATATTCTTATGGTTGAGATATGCTAAAACATTATTCTCCCAGCGGCTTCGGACACTCACCCCAAACGCTGGTTTGAACCCCGTTGTCGAGGGGGCCTTGGAGGAAATATATTCACTGTTGATGAACTTGGATCGTTTGATCTTCAAGCTACGGTTAGTGGATTCATTGGAAAGCTCTGAAGCTCTTTTTTGAACAGCCGGGATGCTACGGCCTAAGCTTACAGAAAGTGCAGTGTTAGACATTCTTCCTAGGTTCTTCCTGAGAAAGTCGTCTTCTACTTCAGACCAATCATCAGCATAGATCTTCTTAGACTGTCGCACCATACTTCGACGTCTTAATTCATAAAGCTCCGTTTTGACTGCGGTCTCACTTCTAGCTAACTTGGTTGCTATCATATGAACCGAGAGCCCACCTTCGTAAAGGTCGACCAGGAGACGGATTTCATCTATGGTCCATTTTGTTTGGTTTTTCCTTGACATATGAGGTTTTAGCCTATTATAGTAACTGTTTGTGATCGAGCAGGACCAAGAAGGAAATCCTCAGATCACTTGACAAAACGTGGGTTATGCTGCTAGTGTAGTCCACACATCAAATGAATGAAAGAGGTTTTCACACCATGCTAGAACAAATTGTAAACGATCAAGTTACCGCCCTCGACAACTCTGTCTTCCTGAAGCTTATTGATGAAGGTTTCGAAGCCGGAGAAGCCATTGAAGTTGTAGATAGTCTGGATTTCGAAGAGGTTCTCGCTAACTAATCCCATTACAAACATCACTCCTTACTAGCATTAATATGCCCCGCTGGCAGATCTCAATCGAGATTTACCGGTGGGGCATATTGCTTTCTGAGCATAGTCGCAGTAACGACAAGTGTATTCGTTGGAAGTTGGCTTAAAATCTTTTTTAGTTTTGAGATACTTAATCTGTGATTCTATTTCACCGACCATCTCTTCAAGATCTTCGTCACTAAACACATGAGTTTTTTGTTTGGCTGACTTCAAATAATATAGAGAAGCACTAATGGTCTTATCCGGAAACATCTTCTTCATAGCTAAAGCATAGATGCCCAGTTGGGTGTTGGTGGGAACCTTGTAGTTGGCTACTTCGTTTTTTCCAGTCTTGAAATCAATGATGAAGACGGTATCGTCCAATTGGTAAACAAGATCGATGAAACCCCTGATCCGACCACCAGCAACCACTATCTCAAAAGCTAATTCATTCCCAAGGATTTCTGGGTAAAGACTTATAGTGGAGGAATATTTGGTCTTCTTATGTCGATCATAGTATTCTCTAACCATAATTTTGCCGCTACTCACCATCTCTTGTGGGATCAGCGTCCCGTCAGGATCGTATTGCTCCAGGGCTTTCTCGAACTCTGAGTATAGAGTTACTTCATCTAGCTCTTGATCGTTTTTAACTGAGAACTCTAAAGCCTGGTGGATCACGTTGCCCAGCAATGCCGCTGGGCCAGAACTGCTTCTGATCTTGACGATATAGTTGAAGAAGTACTTTAAATCACATCCATATTTTTCGTCCAACAATGTGTTGAGTCTACTGTAGGATACGTCAATTAGACCCAACTGTTGCAGCGGGTCTAATTCATCGACGTTCTTAACTTTGTCGAGGTAAGATGGCACTTACTCCATACCCTTTTCGTCATCGGGATCGTAGATAAGTTCACCATCGAGAAAGACTTTACCGTCTTCGGTGATGAATTCTCCGGTCCACTTGTTCTTATACCCTCCACCAGGTAGTGAGACTAGTCCCGAATCACCATATTCTACATGATCTTCATAAATAGGATCTGGGTTCACAATTACTCAACCTCCTCTGCTTCAATAGTAAATTCATTATCCTCATTCACGTAGGAAAGCAGGTTTTTCAGATCATTCAGGTCGTCGCCCGTTAAAACAAGACAGGCCACCCCGATTCCTAAAACAAACTCTGCAGACCCATCATTATAAGTGTTCTTTCTTAAGAACACCCCATCAATCGTCATTGTATCCGAGGTATCTAGGTAAAGTTGACTCATCTTATCAAGACTCTGTGACTCGAATGGGGTTCCATTGAACGTCGCCTCGCTTTTCGCGCTCTTCATTTACATAAGCACGCCAGTCCACTTCGTCCTGGCTTTCAGCAACGAAGTCTACTTCGCCCTTGAAGGGATTTGAGGTGAGGTTCCTTATGATTACTTGACCGCTCTTATGCCGCCAGCGCAACTTCCCAAGTCTACACTCACAGTAGTCCGAAGGATGTTCATCAACGAAACCCAACGGATCAGCTCTACCACTACAGTTACGGCAGTCCTCTCCGCTTCCTTCACGTCTACGATCACAACGATAACACGCCGTGCATTGGACAAAACAAGATCTTGTTTGTGGATCCTTATATGTACCAATCGGTGCCAATTTAAACTCCAACCTTATATTGATAAAGAATATTTCTCAAGACTTCGGCCTCTTCTGGCTTGGTCTGTTTGTGTAATTTAACAACAACTTTGGTGGTATCACCAACTACATTTAGATACACATTAGAACTACCTGGTTTTAATTTCATTCTATCACACATCAGACTTAATGTCATATCATCAGGAACTTTGTCCACTTCTATTACAATTGGATGTAATCCCTCATATTCTGGTGTATTTAATTGATTAAACCCCATATGAATTAGCTTTGTCTCGGTAATCTCTCCATCATCGTTGCGTTCAACAATGGCCCTACCTTTGACTGAGACGATTCTGCCATCAACGAAATCACTTTCATTCACTTGCTCTGCTGTTTTTGGGAAGACAACCACATTGATGATTTGCAGTGGTCTATCCAGAGTATAGGTATACATAGTGGCTCCTGCCCGGGTGGTTTTCTTCTGTACGTTGGTCAAGACACCCAGCACATCAAAGAACTTCCCGTGTTCCAGGTTCAGTAGCTTCATGTTTTGAGGGTCTGTATCCAACGGATGGCCAGTTATATATATCCCGAGTTGATTGCGTTCAATATTGAGAAGATCAATTCGTTGTTGAGGGTTGACTTCCACATCGACATCTCCAACAAAATCGTCCAATGCCCCAGCGTTTATTAACGCTTCCAGTTTACCCTTATTATTGATGGCTCCGGGAGCTACTCTCATCCATTCAGCAACTGATGTGCATTTCTTTGCTTTATCTTGATCCTTGAGCAGGCTTTTGACCACTGCTGGACCAATACTTTTGATGCCCAACAAACCATATGCGATTTGACCTGGACCGAGAATGGTGAACCCTAGTTCGGAATTCTTGACAGAAGGAGCCCTAACTTCAACTCCCATATTCGCACATTCGTTGAGATAGACCTTAAGCTTATCGGTATCATCAATCGCGCTGGACAAAGCTGCTGCCATATATTCAGTAGGGTAATGAGTTTTCAGGTAGGCAGTGGCGTATGCTAGAAAACCATAGGAGATAGCGTGAGCACGGTTGAAGGAGTAATGACCAAAGAATTCGATGTCAGAGAAGATCTTTTCAGCGATCCTCTTTGGGACACCACCATCAACACAACCGGAGACAAATCTACTCCCGAACTTCTTTAGTTCTTCTGGGATCTTCTTACCAATAGCCTTTCTTAGACCATCGGCTTCCAAGATGGAAAATCCAGCAACACCCTGAGAAATATTCATCACTTGTTCTTGATAGATCATCAACTGTTGGGTGTCTGCAAGATAGGGTTCTACTGAGGGGTGGTATGTTTCGCGGCGGGCTCTACCGTTCTTTCTGTCAGCGTACATCTTGTGCATATTGGAACCCATTGGACCCGGGCGATAAAGCGCCACCAGGGCAGCAACATTGTCCATGTTTTCTACGCCGACCGCTTGGGCTAATTGCTTCATCCCGGAACTTTCCAGCTGAAACACAGCCGTTGTCTTTCCCTGGGATATTGTGTTATAAGTTTCTTTGTCGTCTAAGGGTATCTCATAAATGGAAACTTTGCTTCCAGTTGCTTGCTCTATGTTGGATAGGGTGTCGCTTATGACGTCCAGTGTCTTAAGGTTTAGGAGATCCATCTTCAAGAGGTTGATCTTATCTACTACATCCATGTTCCACTGTGTCGTAACTGGTTTCTTGCTGCCCTTCTTTTGAAGTGGGATATGATCGACCAATGGGCCGGGCCCAATAACGACACCCGCTGCATGGATACCCTCTTGACGCACGATACCCTCAATACCTAATGCCGCATCGATGATTTCTTTATTTGATCCGCCTTCTTCGTAGGCTTCCTTTAGGGCGGCTGACCCCTCTAATGAATCTCTCAGTGATTTTGTCTTACCAAATTCTGCTGGAAGAGTCATGTTGGCTAGCTCGTCCCCAACGGAGTACGGATGCCCAAGCACTCTAGAGGCGTCTCTGATGGCCGAACGAGCACCAATGACACCAAATGTAATGATGTTGGCTATACGATCTTCACCATAGGTTTGTTTGATGTATTCAATGATATCGTCTCTGTGACGGGTGTCTACATCTAGGTCAATATCTGGGTTAGCAACCTTCCCCTCAACTAGGAACCTCTCAAAGCTGAGATCAAAGGCTATGGGATCGATTTTCGTGATACCTAGACAATAAGAGACGATGGACCCAGCAGCGCTCCCTCGTCCGGGACCAGTTAGAATATTGTTGTCTGCACACCATTTCACGATATCTGCAACGATGAGCATGTAGTCTTCATAGCCCATCCGTTGGATGACGCCCAGCTCGTGGTTAAGTCTCTCAACGGCAGCTTCGGACGGGCTGTCTCCGTATATCTTGGCGAACCCTATCTTCGATTGCTTGATCAATTCATTTGACGCAGTTTGCCCAACACTCAATTTTTCATAGTGCGGAAACTTCTTTGTCTCGAAATCGATAACTATATCTTCAACCATATCGAAAACAGTCATCGAATTATCTAACCACTCTGCGGGAAACCTCTCCCTCATCTCATCATAAGACTTCAGATAGAACTCATTGCCGCTGAACTTGAACCTATTCTCTTGTGAGACAAGAGATTTTGTATTCACACACAACAAGTGATCGTGGCTGGTATAGTCTTCCCTATTCACATAGTGTGTATCTCCTGTGGGGAGCAAAGGGGCGTCTATCTTTTTTGAGATTTCAATCAGGCCAGGAACGACTTGTTCTTCTTCCGGGATCCCATGATTCATGACCTCTATAAAGTAGTTGTCTCTACCTACAATCTCTTGCATTTTGGCTGCGTGCGCCAAAGCCGCATCAAAGTCGTCTCTCAAAAGAGCCTGCTGTAAAGCCCCCGACAGACAACCTGATGCAATAACAAGACCTTCTGAGTGATCTGATATGATTTCATAGTCTGTGCGACCTTTTACATAGAAACCCTCTAAAAAAGCTCTGGAAGATAATTTGATCAAGTTCTGATAGCCCGCCTGGTTCTTAGCCAAGATGGTTAGATGATAAGGCCCTCTTTGCTGGAACTCGTCAGAGGCTTTACCTGCCCTTTCTTCTTCGTCTTGATCTAGGCGAGATTTCCTCGCTTGATATGCTTCGATCCCTGGAATGAATTGAAGTCCGGCTTCTTTACACGCCTCATAGAAGGAAACCAGTCCAGCTATGTTCCCGTGTTCTGTGATAGCTAGAGCGGGCTGCCCTAATTCGACAGCCCTCTCAGCATAATCTTTATATTGTCCGTGCCCATCTAAGATAGAGTGGACTCCATGGGAATGGAGGTTTATATACTGCTCACGGTATGCCATTATTAGAAGTTTGTTCTCCCTGGTTGACGTGTCTTGGCTCTAACTTGAGGGATCTGGGAAACCGGGACTGGCTTGGTTCTACCTCCACAAGCCTTACAGACCCCGTAATTACCTGCAAGAATGAAAGGATCATTCTCCCAGTTGTTTGGAGTACCGCAATCGGCACACAGTGCATACCAATCTTCGTCCTCGTGACCTGGATCGTTGAACTCTTCCTTGTCAAGCTTATTTGAATCTTCTGGTTGATCTGTCATTATTTCTCCTTGTATAAATATATCGTATCGGTGAAGGGTCGGCGTACTCTTCTGTTTCAACAACCACATCCCCCACTCGACTGTATCTCTTCCGTGGCTCTAGGTCACAGTCACCACAACCAACCCCCTTTTGGTTAGCCGATTTGCAGGAGTATGGTCTACCACCAATACCGGCTTCCCTTCTTGCTATCCAATCATCTATGTGGTGTCGGGATCGATCTTCATCGAAGTCGTCACAATTTCTAAGAATAGCATAAAGATACTCAATAGCCTCTTGTGAATAGGTCAGAAGTGAACACAGGAAAAGTCTTTCCTCATGCTCCAAGTGGTGGGTTGTCTCTGCTTTCTTCCATAATCTTAGTAAAGACTTGCATCCCTCAAAAGCCTTTACAGGATCAAACTCTAAGTCATCGTTATTGAACTGATGGACAATATTCGACCCTTGTTTATTCAAAAGCTTGAACCTGTCAGCCAGAGTCATCTCTCTCATCTGTTTTGCTTTTTCTAGCTTCAAGTTGTATTCACGAAACCAGGAGGCTGCACGAATGTTTAGCTTTTGCTCTGGCACATCTTCTGTGTGTGCGACAGTTGCCCACTCTAAGATCTTTTTTATTGCGTTATCAGAAAAAAGAACATCTTGTGGTAGATGGGTCTTGTATAGTCCTGTCTTCTGGTGGATTGAGTTGGCGAGTCTCCACATTCTTCTGTCGTCATAAACACGTAGGTCTACTGTAGTCAGGTCTAAATCCTTAATGAGATCTGTGGCGATTTCCCTGAAAACAGACTTCAGATCCTTCTGACCAGTGATTCCAAGGGCGAGGGGCTCTAGTTCTATATGGAAGCCCTTCTTCCCACTAAAATACAGTCGAATAGCGGATGGCTCCAACATGTCACCAAAAAACGATATGAGTTTCTTAGCATCTGACAAAGACTCTTCAAGGTCTTCGGCATCGAGATCAAAGAAAAGTGGAGCAAGACGTGTTGAGGTTTCTATATCCTGTTTATTGAAGGCATAGACCGAAATATAGAGACCAGTGTTATCATACTTCTTACGGAATCTAGGTATCTGATCCAGGGTAAAGAACTTGGGTTCTCGCTGCCCTTTAGGTCCCTGTTGCTCTCTTACTACTCTGTTTTCATACAATCTTCCCAACTCATAGTATTTCCAATTATGGGAAAACTTGTTAGTATCATCAGGTAATCTCATAGTGGGGTGGACCCATCTTCGATACCACAGCGGATCAGGACTTTTCTATCTTGTTGACTGAAACTGTCCTGATGGGTCTGCATGAAGACCATCAGATCTCGCACCGAAGTTAAGTTATTAAGCAACCAGAGTCTCTTATTTAGCGCCTGACTCTTCATGTAAAATCCATCTCCCTAGTTTTCGTTCGTTACCATCGGCAATAAAATGTAACTGCATTGCAATCAGTTTGGCTGTGAATAGTATATTTTCATAGGAGAGTGGCATTGGTGCGGTCTCGGGAATCATTGAATGAGGACCCTGCTGCCTTCGGACTAGAGATAGTATCATATTGACGTCCTCCATATCAACATCTAGAGTAGTTGATTGGGTATCATCACCATATAATTCGTCTTGACTATTTATAACTTCAACCATCGCACCAAGAGTGTAAGGGTATAGCGCATCATATACGATGTCGTCTTCTGAAAATTTTGCTTTAGTAACTGAATGTATTAATCCTGCAGCAATTAATATATCCGCCTCTTTATGGGCTATGGTATTAGCTAGACATAATAAAACAATTGCTCTCACTACCCTTTGTGTATTTAACACACCCCCACCTTCCAGGTACTCATCTGGATTATAGATGTCGGGTTCAGGATAGACTGGCGCGGTCCAAAAAGCATCTGCTTTCAGCAGAACTGATCGAACGAAGTTTTTTATACCCGCATCGCTGATTAGGTCAATCTGATTGATCAGTGGGGCGAGAATGATGTCCTCTTGTTCTTTGAAATCAATCTCTTCCTCAACGTCCTCGAAATCATCCAATTTCATCATCAAACCTTGGCTGTTATCATATGTTTTGTTATTGAGTACTTACTGCACGGAGAATCGAAGTGACATCCGCGGCAGTGTGTGGTGAGCCCTCGCCGTGGAGCATGGACTTCATCTTCCTGAACGGTATTGGCCCAATAAGTCAGGGTGTTCTTATCCTCTGGGTCAACCTCCACCAAATTTAAACCACTACTGACGGAGGTAAAATCATAGATGTAATACTTGACATTATATTCTTTACCCTCCATCCGATACCTGAAAGCATGGTCGAGAATGGCAAAGTCTATGAAGTACTCGGCCGACCTCAGCGGCATTGAACTGTTTGCTCTCCACTTGATCACAGAATAATCAGAACCGTCCTTTAGTACCAGGTCAAAGATCCCACAGACCTTGATGTCTTTTGTCAGGGGGACCGAAAAGTCCTCTCTTATCAACATTGGAATCGCCGACCCCGAATCAAAATCTTCGTAGAATTTTATGAAGTAATCAATGGTGTTGGCGGCTAAGTAGATCTTATCCGTCTTAGCTTTGAAGGCTGGATTCGTCTGCTCGGTAAAAATGTCGTCCGGCGTATATCCCTCTCCGAACCAAAGTTTTTGGAATCGGTTCAACATGGACTTGAGGGATGGTTGGTTGCTATCTTGTTTCTGGTAGAAGTAAAACGTCAAGACACGTTTAAGAATGTTCTCAAAACGTGTTCTGACGAGGGGCCCTGTTGCAACGGGCTCGTATTGTTCCTCTAAATACCTATATTTATATAGAAGAGAGCACGTTTGATAAGTCTTAATTTTGTCAGCGTTTAATTCAAGCATAGTTTCAAGCGTTATGTAGGGTTGCTAAGGAGTCGAAGTCCAGTTTGAGTTCCTGCTCTGCTGCCGACAAATGGTATTCCTTGTATGATTTGGACTCATCATCATATATGATCGTAGGCATGTTGTTCAGGGTTTGTTTTCCTGTAATTCTATTCTTTACAATTTGGATCTGCATTATCCTCTCATCCATTGTATCATCTTGAGTTAAAAGTTTCTTTTCTGTGATAACTGAGATCACTGAGCACTTCTGAACGATAGTTAAAGATCCCCCAATATCAGATTGCTTGATTATTTCTCGATTCTCTTTAACTGCATCGTTGTTTTGCTGTGCCGTCAAGATGACTGCAGCATTGATGTCTTTGGCTAGTCTTTCCAGGTTGATCATCATCATCTCGTAATCGCCCCATCTAGGACCGTTACTCTTGCCCACTAGTGACTGAATGGTGTCGATTACTACAACATCTGGTAGCCAGGAGCCTACACTAATTAAATCCCTGAGCCATTTATCTAGATCGTCATAATAGGATGTCTCAGGTGAGTGTTTGATCCTTAAGTTGTCACCCCATTGATCTAGTCTCTTAACGAAGATCTGTCTATGTTCTTCTTTTTCTTCTTCTGTCCATTCTTCTGCGTGAGCGTAAACGTTCTTCTCGATGATTTGACTAAGGAGAATCTTTTCCCAGTGGTTTCGGGTCTCTTCATAGTTGATAAACAGAACCTTGAACCCAAGATCAAGCCAGTGATTGCATAAATTCTTGCAGAAGGTGCTCTTACCCTGACCAGAGTTGGCCACAATGGCCTGAACTGCTCCACGGATGATACCCCCGTTTGTCCCAGAATATGCAAGAGCCTCATTGTAAGATGGGAAAGGGGTTGGGAGAAACTCTGGGATATCAAAAATAGAGTCCATACTTTGTTTGATGTCTTCTACTGAAGTTAGTTTCTCGAATGGATCGTAATTAGAGGACGCTTGGAGTTGACGAATCTTCATTGTCAACTGTTCGATTTTCTGATCGTCCTCAGCTGTCTTGTTCTCCTTCTTGCTCAAAAGAGATTGAAGCTCCATAAGGGCATCCATTTGGTGACGAGTGTCTGCTCGCTTACGTAAAACCGCACTAACTTGTTCTGGATTAGACACCTTAAGGCTGAGCAGACTCTCCATGAACGCATCAATACCAATCAACTCATTGATGGCCGAGTACAAATTGGTATCGGTTTCAAGCCAAGACCTAAATGCGATGGGGTCGATGGGAGTTGATTTGGTGATGGAGTAAAACTCCAGAAGAGACTGATAGAACTGCTTAAGACCGAGGCCATCATCCATTGCCCCGATAACTCGAACTGGTAGGTAATCACTAAAGTAGGGGAGCGCATCCTTGTCTTGAAAAGCTAGAGCAAAAACCTGATATTCTAAGGGTAGTTCGTTGCTATCGATTTTTTCTTCTTTGTTCTTTAGCTCTAGCATATTGTTGTCTTCGATACTCCTTCACTCTCTCTTTAAGTTTCTCTTCATAGGTCAGTTCTGGCACGTTAACCGTCACAGGGAACGCCTGCAGAACGTTTAATATTCTCTCATAAACCAGACTGTCCGTCAGTTTGTCTTTATGGGTGAAGACCACAAGTCCAATACCCAACTCCTTACATCTATCAACTTTCTCGAAGTCTCTTTTGATGGAGTCGAGAAAACCTTCTTTACTTTGATGAAAGTGCTGGGAGAATTTAAAGTGCTGAATCCCATGGTACTCCACCCCTACGTTCAAGGACTTAATATAGATATCTAGTCTGAGCCTATCTCCCACATGGTACTCATAAGTTAATGGGTGAGCGGGAAGTAGTCTTTCAATTATCTCAACTAATTCAGACTGCCCCTTGGACATCTGACCCATCAAGTTCCTCCGCTAGTGTGACCATCATATTTAGATTGGGAAATCTCTTGTCTAGGTTTTCAATTAACAAGCAGGTTTTCTCATTCGGCTCATCGAACCCTAAGCTGTACAATCTTGCTGCCATATATGGTAAATGTCTAGTTGCCTCAGGGGCATAAACATAAATGACCGAACCATTAGTTAAAACTATGGAGTGATTCGTAACTGATCTCAGACACCCCATATGTTTAACTGATTCCAAGATAAGGTTCTTAGAGAATCTAGCATATGATGCTGTAGTAGCAACGTACGCTACCTGAACATCTTCATTACCAATGGCCTTCATCATTAGGCCGTTGAGCATTGCAGTTGACTTACCCGAGGCTCTAGCCCCTGATAATATACTGATTGACATTTCTATCCTTTTGTGGTTTGGTCCCTCGTTGTTGAATGGTCTCGTCCCAAGAGGCTAGCACTGGGTGTGGATCTAAAATGGACTGAAGGTGCTGTAGACTATGGAACTCTCCCTTATCAAGGGACATGTATCGCTCATACTTAGCCTGCTTATCTTCGTCTCTTAGATACCCTAAGTGCTGCATCATCATTCCCGTGTTCTGCAGAAAGGATCCGCTGCGAATAAAATCCTGAATATAAATTGGTTCTGATCCACAAGCTAATCTGCGATCCCGGAAGAACCCACCTTCGTAGAACCGGAACATCCGAGATGATACTACGGGGGCCCACGCTTTGTCCACTCTAAAGTGGGATTCATTCCACATATGGTAGAAGGTAATTCCAAACACATTAAACTTCGTCCTGAATAGATCTTCCAACCCTAAATCAGTGAAGAATAGTTTCTCGTCAGCATCCAAACAGAGAATGACGTCCCCTTCTGAGGCATGATTGGATAGGTTGTCCCAAGCGGTCTGCCTTAGACGGCCTTCGTCCTCAACAAAAAGTGTTTCGTCATTTCTATATACGTAATCAGTATAACGTTTCGCTATCTCTGGTGTGTTGTCGGTAGAAGCATCGTCTGTAACGATGATTTCATCCACGAAACCACGAGTATGTTCTAACACTTCATCAAGAAACCTGTCGGCTTCGTTTCTTACTACCATTTGCGCTATAAGCTTAGTCATTTGTCTATTTGATCCTTTTGGCTGGAATTCCAACATATGTTCCGGGGTGAGTGATATCTCGAACTACGATAGCCCCTGCTCCAAGAACAACATTTTCTGTAATGTTTATCAAATTAATGATAGACGCACCTACCCCTATCTGAACACCTTCTCCAACATTAACTTCTCCGGCAATATGGACACCGGGAGAGATTGTGCTGAACTGTCCTATGTGTGATCCTTGACTAATCGTAGAACCAACATTCACGTGTACATGATCCTCCAACACCACATCTGTAGTGAGGGTAACACCAGCCTGAATAGCCACACCTAGCCCTAATTTACAGCCCTTACCAACCACGGCAGACGGATGAATAAGAGGCTCACAGGGTCTAAGACTGGGGCTTATTCTTTCCACTATTTCTTCACGAGTTTTGGAGTTGTTTATACCTATAATATATTCAGCATCTCTGACTGTTTTTTCTACGGGTCCGACAACACCATCTTTACTAAGATCATCATCTAGAAAACCCTTAAAACTATAAATACCAAAGGTTGATCGTGCATTTATAGTATTAATAATCTCCTTAAGACCCCTTCCGTGAGAGCCTGCACCCACTATAACTATCGGTATTCGCTCTCTCATGTTTTGTTCCTACTTATCTTATTCATCTACCAACTCTCGTAGTAGCCATCCACACTCTCATAAGCGAACCTTATTCCGTGTCGTCTCAATTGATTTTTGATAACTTCAGTTTCTTGAGTGACTGGACCAGTAATGGTTCTTTTATCTAAATCAAAAGATGTATCCCGATAGTGTAGCGTACGACTATCATTACAAATTACACCTTTCACACCTAAGAAATCAAGTTCCTTTATATAATATTTTGCTAAATAATCCTTTTCCTCTAGGGAAAATTCTTTTGGATATGCGTTTAATTTAATTGTTTTGGCGGGAGAACCTCCGGATAAACAACCAGATGGAAGATCTTGGGTTATTACACTCCCCGCTGTTACCACAACGTTATCCCCAATGGTAATACCAGGATTAACTTGAGCGTTTGGCAGCCATACTTTCTTGCCGATATAGACTGACTCAAAAGAAGAGGGAAACCCCTCCCATTCAGATAAATAGGCCCCATGTGTAAAAACTCTGGTCCCTATACCCAATCCCACTTCATTTTGAATATAAACACCTCTAGCTATATTTATTTGACTAAACATGCCCATATGTAACCAGTCCCCAGCTATCAATTCTGCCTGAGGATCATAAGCGCTACCTCCACCGATCACGGCATATTCGTCAATGAAACACTCTCGACCCAAGCTTACTTGGGTACCATATATCTCAGCGTGGGCACGGATTATGGTTCCTTGACCGGCATGAAAATTATCACACTCTATCTTTGCTGTGGGGTGAATATTTATATCCAACATTGTTTATGAATCCTAAAACCTTCCGCAAAAACTATACTATTATCCTCAGCCGCCAACATCCAGCCATAATATTTATCTCTAGCCACCGAGGCTTCATACATGCCAGGGTATCTTTTTAATTGAGACCCATAGGCTTTGAATGCTTTTGTTTTGTAATTAAAATAATCTGTGGTATTGACCAAGAGATTAGAAACGCTTGACTCTGTTGCCCAACCACCAGGAATCGGATTATCCATCTCCCAAATACTGATGTTATTTTTTCGACATGAAGTTTTAACTACCTGGCTGACCTTTGCATGAGATTGATTGGTGTCTGTTGTGCGATTAGTTATAATAAGCTGCGGTGCAAAATTGTATATTAACCCGTCAAACAGTTTTGTTTCTTTTTGACCCCAATTAAACTCGTTTTCTCTCCCTGGACACAATACATTCGTAGGTTTTGCTCCCAACGCTTCTGATGCTGTTAAAAATTCTTTATGTCGCACACTGGATTCACCTAAGGTTTCCCCCCATCGGGATATATCTGAGTCAAACATGGGGGCAATCGTAACTTCTGATCCTTGATTACTAAATCTAGCTATTGTCCCCGCTGCCATTAACTCATCATCTTGATGGGCCACAATCACTAAAACTCTATCTATAGTTTCCAATATTCCGTTCTCCTACTACCGGTATGTATAACATGGGGGGAGCATTCAATAGTGTCAAGAATGCCGAACTTTATATCCGAATAATGTTGGTGGATTTTAGAAGTTATTTCTGTTTCTCCACCACCATCAGGCCAACCCAACTCCATTATCCATTTTGGTATGATGTTAGGGTTGAGAATAAACAACCACTCTTGCTCAACATAACCCTGCCTTTGTGTAAAAGTTTCCGAGGGCAAGGTTTGCATCCAACCACCGGCGAGATGTTCTCGTTCATTATTAGGGTCGCGCTTAAGCGCCATTTGAGCAAGGTTATTACTTTCAACTAATTCAATTATTTTATTTAGGTTTATGTTATGATTAAAAACGAAATCTTCTTCAAGCCAAAAAGCATAATCAACCCCCTCTGCCAACATTAACTCCCAAGCCAATTTACCAGATCCGGACAACCCAAGTCTTGTCATGTGATTGAATACTTGAAAATCGGATTCGTATCTATCAATAAGATACTTATCGTATCCACTAAATTCGGGACCATCATTATGAATATGCTTTGTAGTTATATTACCAATAACATTTTTATTAAAACTATTTATACAATCTACGAGACAGTCTTTACGACCATCTCCCATGATCATAACTCCAATTGTTGGTGTCATATATCACCTCTGTAGGGTGCGGGATCTAAGACACCATTAGAAACATCTGTCACATATACCTCACGATGAAACATATTTTTCAACCCGTCTATACCATCCTTCTCGTAAACAAGAAAGTGTTCCTTCCAAGCTGCACCTCCGCGTAGGTCAGCGTTCTCGGGAAGGGCCTTGCATGCTCTATAAGCGTTGAGCACTTTGTTAACGAAGTGTGCTTCCGATCTCCACTGGAAGTGTCTGATTTGAATCACATCGAAGAGAGGGTTTTCATCTCTTGTATGAACACCACCCTCGTGCCAATAGACAAAGTGATTCCCGTTGGAGATCGAGATGTCCGGTCGGAACTTAAAACAAGTCTTGTAATTGGTGGGCTCGGCCCAACGATAGACCATACGCTCATAAGGATTGTCAAGAGACATATCATCTAGATAGGTTACCGAGTGGTTGGTGTACAGTGGTTTGGCTGTGATGGTGCCTGCTGCATCGTAAATGGTGAGAGTATCCTTCAGGGTACCTTCTGTTGAGTACCATAATTCATCTGCGTCAAATGGAATCACCCAATCAGCACCCATCCTACCCGCCTCACGAGCCATCATCGTCATCTTGTAGTCTTGTTTGTATGCTACTTCTGAATCTAATTTGAAATGAACTTTGGTTGAGTAATTGGCTTCAATATTTTTCTTAGCCTCATAAATTTTATCTCTAGTTGAATCAGCCGAAAGATTGTCAGATACAATAATTCCATCAACACCTTCTTTGGCTAGATGGTAGAGCGTATGATCAATTACATCTTCTTCGTCAAGACACATCGTGACCGCCCACAATTTCATCGGTTTTTTAGCCATTGTTTATATTCCTCCACAGTCTTAGCCCCCTTAGAAGCATTACAACTGATGCATGCTCCCACAATATTATCCCTATCATGTAATCCACCACGCGAAACTGGCGTTTTATGATCTTTGGTTAGAATTTTTCTCTCTTCACAATAATAACAAAAACCATTCTGTTCAATCTGAATCAAGATCCAATCCATATTATTGAATATACCCACATCAGCCCCTCGACGTCGAGCATGATATCTGCTACTGTATTCCTTCTCTTTGTCGGGATTCCGTTTAATCCAATCTCGATTAGTTTCATAGTGTCGTTTACGATTCTCTGAGTTTTTAAAATACTCTTTGCGGTATTCACGCATATATTCACGATCTTTATCGGGATCGGATGCTCGACGTTGCCGATTTTTCTCATTTATCTTGCTTTGGTTTTGTGCCCTGTATTTGGCGTGCCACTCCTTAACGATCTCGGGGTTCTCTTCTTTAAATTTCTGTCTTGCCTGCTCTATTTTCTCACGATTTTTCTTACGATAGTCTGCCTGAATCTGTTGTCTGGATTTAGCCATCACCCATCCTCCGGTGGTAATATATGTGTATTATTGGGGTGAATGCGCCAGGTGATTGGTTCTGTAAAGTACTCTTCAAGAGACGGAGTGATCTTATCTTCCATCATATAAAGAATTGTGTTTTGCTTGTACCAATTCTCTACCTCTGGATTTTCCCATATGGCATCACGAATCACATTTGATCCACGGAACCCGTTGGCTTGAAACTTCTCATCCCAGTATTCTGGCCACTGTTCATTTATATGTCCACGACCATTCTGACCAGGAATGGCTGCAGAAAACAAGATAGCCCCCCGACTAAGGTCACATAGTTCATCAACAAAAGAGTCGGCCTTATCTTCGGACAAGTGTTCCGCCACTTCTAGTGATTCAACTAAATCAAATACATTCCACCATTTTTGATCGACACCCTGCTCTAAATCTACAGCAGTAAAGTCATCAGGATGAATCAATAGGTTTTCGTCACCAACATAGTCACCATCAAAACCATGGATCTCAGTGTATGGGTATAGTTTGTTCCAAACCGACAGCCATGCACCTTCACCACAACCCACATCAGCTACCGATGTAACGTTTTCTAGCAAACCATATACCATGGGTATGATGATCTCAGCAGATCTCATAGCCCCAGGCCGAATAAAGTCATAAAAATCACGATTATACTGGCTCATATTGTACAAATCCTTCCGGGAAAAATTGATTGTTAGACATCTGCCACTGAACGCTTTCCTCGTGGTAACGCTTAACTTCTCCTGGCATATCTCCAACCGGATAAAACGAGAAACCCGCATGATTTAATTTCCGCCAAAAATATGAATCAGCGCCGCCCCAAGTTCCCTTGTTATCATCCCAACCGTCTACTGCATCAAAAGATCTCCTTGTATGAAGAACCGAATTGTGATCAACCTTATCCCAAGCATTAGATAGGATCCCGCGTGTTTTACGATATCCAGATACGTTACCATTTACATCGCAGAAATGTTGAGACCCATAGACCACATCCACCTCGTACTCAATGATTGAGTCAATCATATCCTTTAACCTGTAATTGTAAAAGAAATCATCATCTCCTATATATGTGATCAAACTTCCTGATGAGTGCTGCCTTACAGCTTCGTTGATCAGTGTAGCATATCTAGTAGTCTCAAACCTTTCTTCATCCGAAGTGTCATGGTAGTGAACTTGCATCTTGGGGTGCGATTCGTATTCCCTCAAAATCTCTTTAACCTCAGGGTTAGGAGAATTATCTTCCATGATAATTAATTCCCAAGTGCCATATGTTTGGGAGTTAACAGATTCGATGCTCTGCTTTAACCATTGCGGTTTGTTGTAAACTGTCATTACCACACTTACCAGCGGATTATCTTCCATAACTAAATCTCTCAATCGTGTTCGATATCATGCCGATCGCAAGCCTCTCTAAATATAGCCCGACTGATCCTGAAAAGTTTATCGGCCTCACCGCCAAGTGGAGACGAGGCGTGCCAGCTGTGCCCCATACTTATTTGTCCATTATAGAATATGTTGTACCCATGATCTACGGCATGATATGAAGCGTATGTTTCTTCGTACCTAATAATAGTGAGGCGTAGGAAGAAAAGCTCCCTTATACTCACTATTTTGAACTACCTCCAATCCTTGGTAGATGGGGCAATTCGTCAATGCCTCAAAAACTGAACGCCTTATGAAATAGGCTGATCCAGATATGGTTACAGCTGGCACTATATCTTTATACAGCTTGTCCTCTGGGTCATGTATTTTCCAACCTCGCATCTTTGGTGCGGAGTTGGTCCCAAAAATACCAGCAGCTGTTATGAACCCGCGCTCATCTCTTTGCTTGGGGCCCATTATGTCGACGTTAGGATTCTGTAGAAAAAAGCTGCTTACTTCGCTCAAGTTTTGATTGGTCAACCATACGTCTGCATTAAGGAACCCTATGATCTCATTGGTCCCTTCAGCAGCCAACCCATTACAAGCAGCAGCATACCCTTCGTTCTTTTGACTTAACTTGACCCAGTCCAACTTAGGATCGTGGCCCTCGCTCATATGAGTAGACAGCCATTCTTGGGTACCATCTTCAGAGTTGTTGTCCCAGATAAGCATCCGGTACAAACTCTCTTCTGTTGACAGCCCCAGGACTAATCTTTCAAGCATCTTTTTTGTATTGAAGCTAACGACACAAAGATCAATCTTCATCTTTAGCGCCTTTGCGTATCGTTTTTTCTTTTATCTCGGCCGATTGTACTCTTTCGTCGGGTAACTTATACCAGACCATTTCCTGTGTATCTGGCTCCATCATTATAAAGTAAATATGTTTCTCTTCAAGCTTGCAACCATCAGGTAACGGAGTGGTTAAGGCGACTTCTTCGGAAGAAGCTCCGTATACCTGGCTGCTGGATTCGTAAACTACAAGATAATTGCATCTATTTGCTGGCATCAACACTCACATGTATATTGGGTTAATTCGACCTCTAGGTCGTTATCTTTTATGAGGTCCTCGATTATACTCAACGACCGTACATAGACATTACCATAAACAATGTCCCTAATTCCCGCAGAATAAAGTAGTTTAAAACATTCTACACACGGGTTTACTGACACATATAAAATGGCTTGATCGGTGGATACACCTTCCCTAGCACAGAAAGAGATTATGTTAGCCTCGGCATGTGTGCAAACACATATCTCTAGGGCTTCTCCGCTTTGGTGATCTTCAGCGTTACAACGAGCACAACCGCCGTCGTCACAATGAACAGTGCTAGATAAAGTTCCATTAAAACCATCAGTAATGGTTCTATTATCTTGGGTGATTAGGACGGCACCAACATGACGGGTCCTACATGTGCTCATCTCTTCGTTTAATTGAACCCTGTGGCGCCAATGACATTGCCAACATTTCCTAGGTGACAAGGAGCATTCCCCCAACGATAATCAAAAACATTAGATAGGTAAAAAGAAGAACAAACCGATTCAAAGTCTTGTCCTCTGAATCAAAGTTCTTGATGGTCACCCTCTCTGCCCAAATGAACAAAACTGGTGCGATCAGCATGTATAGAACCTCAATCAATGTCATGATAAACTAAAGCACCTATCACGTTGGGGAAATGTGGCAAAGCCAGTCTGTATATGATGCGGGCCAAGCTGGCAATTTCTGATTGCGCCCCCTCTTCTAGTCTCTGATTGACGAAATGGGCCACTGCCTGGACGCTAGCTGTCCAGTGCCAAGTAGTGTACATGCCATAAGCGGGTAAGAATAGTCTAGCCATTTCGGGAGCAACCCCTTGATCCATGGCGTAGTTGTATAAGCTCTCGCCCTTATCAATATAATCCATCAAACGCTCAGTCAAGATGGCCCCATGTAAGGGGTCTATGGGGCCTCCAGAGCCCTGTTTCATATTGTCTGGAGTACTGCGCCACTCTTCTGGACCAGGGATGTAGAACTCTGGTTTAAGGGTGATGTAGCGCCGACTGGCTTCATTCCAGGCAGACGAGGAATGTTCAGACCCGATCACGTATTTATACATCTGCCTAGCAACTTCCAACGGGGCGCTGACCTCGAACGACAAAAAGCAGTGTCTCATTGGAGAACTGTGGCCGTTCTTGGCCAAGAAGTTGAGGAGCCGGACGTCGCTACCGCTTAATTCAGTTGAGCGTTTCGCAAAAGACGCTCTAGCGGTATTGACTATTTTCAACTCATTTCCGTATACCTCATCTAGTCTCACATAACCGTGATCCAGGTATCGGGCAGCTTTTCTAAGTCTTATCTCTGATTCTAAAAGGTATTCGGGGTCCTGGGTGTCGATCAGAACAACACTACTCGTCTTCTCCACATTCACAGTCACTATCAAAAATCCTATCTATAATAGCTTCACATAAATCATTTAAATCACGCACGAAGGAGGAGCCTTCAGCGTCTAACCAAGTAACTTCATCTTCATTATTTTGATCAATTGTAGCAGCGATGAGCTGCTGAATCAAGGCTTGAAGGTTGTAAGTTGTTTCCAATAGCTCTGCTGCTGTGATCTCAGAATCTTGAAATTCGACATCAATCTCATCTTCGACCACAATGTCTGTTAGCTCATTTAGTTTGACAATGTCATTGAACTGTTGGAAGATATCTTCACTTCTATCGCTCATAACGAAAGATGCTCCTTCTTGCTAATTAGGGGAAACACAACGTAGTGTTATATCCTAAATAGTACTCGAAGGAGCACCTCGTACCATCGTTAATTTGACTAGATATTACAAAGTACAAGTATCATTGGAGCAGAATTTATCTCCATCAGCGTCGGCCAATTCACCTCCGTCATACAACGCTGACCAATTCATCTTCTTGACCTCAGCGGTTTTAGCATCGAAGGCCTCTTCAGTTATAGCTTCATAGGGCATTTGGGCGTAACTACCACCATCAACCATTGGTAGTAGGCTAATGGATTTAATCTGCCCTTCAAGAGATCTTAGAAGTGAGTGAATCTGATTCTTCTCTTCCTCAGAGAACGTTAAGGTGCAGCTTACCTGATTGTCGGCCCAATAGCGTTGAGCTAAAACGGCAAGCTGTGCCTTTTCCCAAACAGAAACATCTCTCTCTGTCCGTACGAGCGGCCCTTGCGTTGGAAACTCAGCAACTGAAGTGTACTTGGGGTCGGCCACATCAGGCTCTACGTGATAGCCGGCTTCCTTGACTACCTGCAAGATAGGGTCGTCGTTTTGATAACGAATACGCCTAATGTAGACATCATGTACCGGCCAGTGGACACCAGGGGTCGCTCCTGCTAACAGCGAGACAGTGTTATGACTCTTAACCGCCCCGGCATAGTACCAATGAGTGTTGGCCACTTCAATATCAAACGTTTCTTGATATCCTAACGATTCAACACTCCTAACGTGTCCAAGAATCAATTGACCACGACCAACATTAGACCACGGCAATTCACCATCTCGTATACGCATTTTATTAGAATGTTTTACAAGGGTAGACAAACAAATATTAGTTGTTTGCGGGGCCATTGTCATTAACCATATAGATTTTTGCTTTTGCAGGTTTTTCCCCTTAGTGTTATGAGATCGCCCTAATACCAATCCAACAGAAAGCGCAACATCTTGAACGTGGCGGGAAAAATCCTTATCAGCGGAAGCCAATATGATGGTCTGTTTTGTAGCGCGTGCTGTCACACAACCATCAGCGTCAATTAGCCCAGCCAAAAAGGCTATAATCGACTCCTGACTGGACGCTCGGACCACCTTGGGAATAAGATCTAGGCCTTGTGCATAATACTTCCATACATTGTTCTTGATCAGCCAATGCCAAAGCATTTTGGAGCCAACCTCAAGGGTTTTAGCCTTACGGAGTTCTGATGCTTGGTGTAAATTAGATTCAATTCCAAACTGTTCCAACAAAACACGTTGAGCTTTTTCGAGATTGAATTCATTGGCATCTATGAACCTGATTCGATATTTCATCGGACTCATGGCCCCGTCTCCCCAAAGGTAGCCAAGCAACCACGCTAAATCTGGATTCATTTTCTTCGGCTGCTTGATTTCCCTGGCATCGGATCTCATAGAAATTGCTCGACTATCTAGTTCCATCAAGTCAGCTTCAACTTTAGAGTCGTAGACGCCGGGTTGAATTTCCAAAATGTCTTCATTTGTGAGTTCATCTGCTCTGACCCATTCGTTTCTTTCAATATATCTGTGCGTTTTATTTCTTATATATTGAGATTTAACAAACCATTTATGATTGGGTGTAGATCTAAGCTCTATTCCGTAAGCTAACTTAATGGAGAGGACCTCTTCTTTGCCGTTGTCGTAAGTTTTGGAAATTTGGCTGGTTTGATCACCCTGAAGAGCTTTTAGGCCTTCAAAGTCGTGCCAGGTTTCACCTTCCTTGTGACCGGACATTTCGAATATTTCCTCCAACGTTAGAAGTCCATGATCAGTTGAGGTTAATGCATCCCACGGTCTGCAGCCACTTGGTTTAACACTAGTCTTTTTGATTGATTCACGAATACCTAACCATTCAGAGTATTTTTCATCCCATTTAACGATTTCTTCGTAGCCTTCGTCCATCCATTTCCTAAGGTCACTAAGTCCTTTATCTCGTAGTTCCGTAAACTGAACCAAGCCAGAGATAGAGCAACCGATACGGCGGTTACGTTGCATGATAGCATTTGTCTCAGGCCACGGCGTCGGCATAAGTGTGACAGTCTTACCATACAGGTAAGCAAACTTAAGGGTTCTCTTAAAATCCTCTATGGATTCATGACGATGGGGGAAGCACTCGCTCAAGGTGCATAGCTCGTTATTTTCTAACGACTGCTCCGAACAGTTTCCCGTTATAGAAAAGGCAACTTGAAAGGCATGTGTTGTATCGTAAACCGTAATGTCCCATACATCCGAGGTTCCTCGTTCTTCTATGGAAGAGACTTGGGCGTACCAACTCTGATCATGCCCCTTCACTCCAATCCGAGCGCAAAGTGTTTCTATGGCCTTTTGTTTTCTGGCATGCGAAAGTGAGAAAACAGAAGAGAAGTTGGCCACATTTTCCATACCACCAATTCGCAAATGAAAACTTGTAAAGACCTTGTCTTCATTAACGTAAGCGTTGTGGCCCTTGAAGGCCTTTCTGCCAGTGGTTTCTTGTTTTGTGATTTGGCTTTTGATACCAAAAAACCCTAGAAGTTCTGCCGTCTCTCTTATCAGTTTTTCGCTTGCTTGTTTTAAACCTATTCGTTCATCATCGACGTTGCCATCAGAAGAAAACAGACCATCGACAAGGCCCTTTCGAAATTCGTCAGACACCGAGGAATCCCAAACAGCTAACGGTAGACCTTGAGTCTTATGCTGAACTCCGTATTTTAGGAAGAGATCTCGCAACTCCGTATTGTTAACGTTAATTTCATACTTGCCATCAAAGTTCGCAGTGGAGCCCAGTAACGCTAAAGACTTCTCGATCTTAGTATCGATATGGTGACTCTTATCTTCATCGGATACAATAAATCCAATCTGCAATCCCCGCTCCCTTGATGTCTGCCAACCGTCTCCTAGGTTCCAGCCAATAAGAAAGCCCTCATCATAAGTTCCTTCCGTTCCTAGCGGGAAAACCGACTTTGTCACAAGATTGGGAAGCTTGTCTCCCGGCTGCAGTTCATCAGTTCTAACACGGACCCACCCACCGTCTTTGTATACGGGCCATTTGTGCTGCGGAGTAGCCCCATACTCATGACCGCCAACGAGCCTTACGGTGAGGGTTTCTACATCCTCGCCCGATTGCCAGCACTTAGCTTCTGAAATATTCCCATCAAGGTTGCGAACATAAAAAGTCTTACCGTCTAATTGCTCAATGGGTAGAATTCCTTCTGTTGTGTATACCTTTGTTCCTGGAACTAATGAGGGGTTTGTGCCCCCGACTCTCCAGTCCTTGTTATTGGCTGGGTCAGCCAATCTCCCATACTTGCGAGTTAAGTCTAGGTAAAACAAACCAGGTTCGCCATTTTCGGTAATGTTGTCAATTAGATGAGAGTAGTCATCTCCTACTTCTGCATAAACTGAGTTGTTACTGGCCCATCCATGACCCGCTCGTTCCGGGTTTACCTCATAGTCTTTCAGCTGTAAGAATTCTTTACTGTTGATGTCACCTAGAGCGATTTCTGCTGTTCTCCGAATGCCACCACTGACCACACATCTTCCAGCCAAGTTGTTCAAGTCAACAATGTCTGTTTCAGTAATCTTTGTGTCTTGTCTGTTCTTGAAAAGCTGTCGTACTGATTCATGTAAGTCTTTGAGCGGTTCGGGACCAGGGGCTATACCACCAAAAGTTTTGATTGGGGCTCCAGCGGGTCTAATCTCATCATAGATGAAATTAATTGTTGGGCGGTTAGCAAAGAAATATGATTCTAGCAACGCCCCGTAAGAGTCGGTCCATCCCTCACGAGAGTCAGGGATCACATAATCGACCACTTCTTCGAGGGGTTTATGAATCTCAAGTTTTCCAGCACCCTTTGTATCGAAGCCGACCCCAATACCCACCATGCTCATATCCATTAATCTCACAAAAGGAAGAATAGCGGACTCAATGGAATGAGTTGATATTTTTTCTGTAGAAGTAAAACCGCAGTTCTGCAAGGGAGCCGAGTTATTCGTAGCATTAACAACATAGGAACCCATGTGTTCAATACCTCGACCAGGGGGCAGCCACTTGAACTCAAACATACGAGCATAGGCTTCCTTAGCAGAGCGTTGTCCCTGGGACTCATTCCAGGGAAGTCTCATGCTCTTGATATGATTCTTTTGAATGGAATACATCCCTTCGATGACTCTGCGGCAGGCTTCGTGCCATCTTTCTTTCGTTCCATTTGGTTTGAGTCGACTATATTTTGTTAGAAACGTTAACTCCCCGATACTGTTTTCGCCACCGATGCTAAAACCCCAATCAACTTTCTTGTTTTCGAATTCAGACACGAAGGAATCGGGCAGCTTAAAGCTCAAGTAATCTTCCATTTAATTTAATCCTCTATTGTAATGTTAGTTGTTTAATTAGACTTTTGTTTGTTTTCTTTAACTCTTGTTCTTTGATCTTCATTACTTGTGTTAGATCGAAAGTTGAATAAATCAAACGCTCTATAAAGTACCCCGTATACCAATTAATGACTTTGGTTAAAACAGGGTTTGTTCTGGTGTTTTTTTGAAACAAGGAACAGATAACTTGACCTCCATATATGGATATCAGGGTCTTATATCTCTGTTCAACATCATGTTTGTTTTGATCGTTTATATGGCCGATCTCCTTACCCTTTAAAAACATCCAGTTAAATGCTTGACGGGTCAAAGGGGAATAGTCAATTGGGTGAATCAACCCGGAACTAGAAACAATCTGTCTATTCTTTTCTAGTTGTACATCTTTTACCATCTCGTCCTTTAGGGTCTGGTACCAATTGCGAAGCTCTAAGTTTGAAGGCGACTTTGCCCAAAACAGGACGGTGGTTGGTTCTTGTGGGACCCTGGTGTCGGTATACACGGGAAGTAGGATTGCACAAGAAACGATCTCTCTCATCTGCTCTGTTGGTGAGCTCTTGTATTTTCTCAACTGAGACATCAGCCTCTTAAGGGCTGAGTCCCAATCTGCTGGGCCCAGGTATAGCGTCAAATACTTCTTTGCATCAGCTAATGTCAGTCTATCCTCTTGTATTGCTTTTTGTTCAACCATATACACCTTTTCAGCCCGTAGACGAAACTACGACCCCGAAATCATTATCGGAGTCGTAGAGTCTGGATGCGAATTTTCATTCGCAAAAGCAATATAGCACTAGAGGTAGGGTTAAATCAACTAACCTAGGCCAATACCAGCAGTTTTTGTTTGTACAACACCCTCTGAACCAGTGACACTGTTTGGTTTCAGTAGTCCATAATGCGTTGCCACAGCAATAACAAAAGCTACAATGGTCGCCGCTAGGGCTTCTTTAGTTACTAGACCTTCATTCTGAATGGCTTGGTTTACAACCCCGGTGACACCGCTCACAAAGAGCAACAGCACCGCCTTGACCCCACCACTAGCTACCTGCTTGGTGATAAGACCTACAAGCACAGGTAGAAGGGGGGCCACAACCATGGTCAAGAATGTAACGTCTAAAACAACTGATTCATCCATTTGCATTCCTTCTGTTGAATTAAAGAGCCAGGCGATTGGGTTTTAGGGCGGTAACTATAACGGCCTAAGGTAATTCAATTCCTCCGCACGCCTGGGCTCTGTTGTATATAGTAACAGAGGCCTATGGATCTATCAAGACTTTTCGACGATTAAAAACGGCATTGTTGGGGCTCCACCGTTAATGGTTTTTCTAAGCGTTACACGCAGCCAAACCTTGCTTGAGCCCGGTACCGGATCTAGGGTGTAGATGCCTGAGTCTTCTGATGTTTCCCAAACCGGCTCAAAAGAAAAGCTTGATGGAGCCTCACTCGAAGAGCAGTTTGCTAGAATGGGGGTGACCGAATCGACACTGGAAATTGCGTCGCCGTCACTTTCTATCCTCAGCATTGCTTGTCCTTCACCCAGGTATTTTTCATATCTGATATCAAACTTGTGCAGGCCGTTGCTATACACATTCACATTGTTGTCGTCTACCAATTTACTACTCGTTGACAAGGTGAAGGCTACAGCGGTCACTGGAAGAGGGGGGAACGAAAATAGTGTGCCCAAACATTCATTGATGTCTTCCCCATCATCAGGAAGGACCCAGCGATTATCAATACTCAGAGGGAACTTGGGGACGTTGAAATCCTGCCAATTATCCGAGGGAGAAAAGGTTACGTTTCTTTGTGTCGTATATTGAACGTCTGACAGATCGCAAGACCCACTAAACAAAGGGTTGAAGAGCATCGTGTTAGATTCTCTTACCAAAGACATGTCATCGGGTATTGAAACATACACTCTGAAAGCGCTGACACCGGAGTATGAAGAGTCAACGACGCTGTTAACTTCCCAACCCCTACGAGTGAAGTCGCTTATAATGCAGTTGTAGAAGTCGTTAGCGTCGATGAAGTTTTCTTCTCTAGCTTCTACATCACCAATTGGTTCAATGTAGACTTTGAAGTTTGGAGAGATGATCTCTTGACCGTCCCGGCTTACGAATTTCAGCTTGGAAAACGAACCACTGTCAATTCTAGGCAGGGTAAAAA
This sequence comes from uncultured Iamiaceae bacterium, assembly GCA_964494405.1. GTDB lineage: Bacteria > Actinomycetota > Acidimicrobiia > Acidimicrobiales > SKKL01 > Actinomarinicola. Next base: position 101,635 of record CAZBTQ010000001.1, on the reverse strand, counting down.
CTCTGTAGGACGGGTCGTATCTCAATCTGTTGTTAGGGTCGATTGCAAATTCTGTGGAGTCGAATCGATCATTATCTTCGAATAAGTTAATACCCTGGAAAAAACAATCGTTCAACGCCCCCATTGTATTCAACTCTTCCAGCTTGGCTGAAATCCTATCGACTCCATTTATGGAAGCTTTTATGAGTGTGCGTCTTACGAAATCCAAATTGTCTTTAAGGACTTCAATTTGATTGGTTTGAATGGTGAGGTCATTGTAGTTCTCTTCAATACGGGCATTGTAGTCTTCACTGGTTGTTGGCCCTCGCCATTGGGCGTTCCGTTTCTTTGTGTAGAACGGTCGATCTGCCATCTTAATCCTGTCCTTTTTGATAGGCGGTTATATCTCGCCACATATGAATTGCGTTTTCTACGTCACTATACTGATTCGTGTCCCAAATAAACTCTTCCTCATCGAGACCAATCAAATGAAAAAGCTGTTCAAACTTAGATAGTAACTCGTCCAATTTCTTCTTATTAAGAAGTAAATCGTACCTTACCTGGTCCATCTCCAAGTTTATCTTCTCAGACTCTCTGTGGCCCTTGTAGCGGTGTCTACGCTTAACCATGTTGGGTTGCATAAGATCTTTGTTTAACTTATTGGCATTGGTTTTTGAATATAGATCCATATTAGCCCTCTCCGTATTGGAATCTTAATCTGTAGATATCAATAGAGGGAGTCACATTAACATCTTCTGTGTTTCTGGTTAAGACAGCTTTGAGTCGAATAGCGTCTGGGTCTCGATTATTTGGTTTGGCATACCTGATACGAAAGTTGTCGGTTGGTTTTTTACGTGATACCAATCTGTTATTGATCAAAGAAAACTGCGGGGACACTGAGGCATCGTTTTGTGATTCATCATCGACATTCAAACTATGCTCATCAACATACTCCCATTTGTTAAGCCGCACCACACCGTAATTAAAAAGAACATCATCGAACATCAAGTCTAAAGAGCCCCATTCTGGATTACGAACAGTGCTATTGGATCTCGGTATATCAACCAACAACGAGATATGGTTCAACCCCCTCCTGAATTTCCAAGAAACGGGAACGCTGACGGTGCCGGATGGCAGGTTGGCTATTTCTTCTCCGTTAAGAAATACTTTAACATCCCAGACCGCTGCACTGGGTGTTTGTTTGACTAATTCTCTGACAATCGTTTGGGTGTCCATTGGGGAATCTAAGAATGTTTCAATGTAGAAGCTTGTATTAGCTTCCCCTACTATCGTTCCATTGAAGAATCCTCTTCCGGAATCTATTCTCCCGTAAGCTATTTTGCCGTAACTTGTGTCTAAGACCTCAGTCTTCCAATTATCCAACGAGACATAGGTATTCTCTCTGCCTGTCTTATAATAGATCCTAGCAGTATTGAAGCCCTCATCTAGCGATAGGGTCTCGGGAATGACATCGTTAAAATCAACACTACTCAACTCATAAGCTGATCCTACGGGTAGCAAAGCTTCATTCAGTGTGGGAACGGCTAGCTGTAATTCGGACCCAGTCGGATTCAATCGCATCATGTTCGTGGTTATTGTCGTTGAGTTGAAGTTGACAACCGTGTTCTCATCAGAGACGGAACCAACCGGATTTATCTCTTTCCAATCCAGTTGAGACTCAGCCGTGATACCAGGAGAATCCTTGGCTACATAATACTGAATGCTGGTTCCAGGTGGGGTATCGTCTTCGGTTGTTATCGAAACAGCATCGATGATGGCATCTGACAGATCCCAGATGGATAGGGGTTGTGATACCAAAACGGCTTCATTGTCATAGATACTTTTGGTAATCGATATGTCCTTGGCCCCAAAGATGTACTTGTAATAGGTCTTCCCACCGCTTGTTCTGGTGTAGTCTGGTTCGGTCTTCCTTAGGGAAAACTTAACTCCGCTGCAGAATCGAGCCTCATCAATAAAAGCTGTGCGTCTATCGCTTGTCACGACTCTTTGTCCAAAGTTTGTTGATTCTAAGTTTTGGATGGTCTCAACATGCATTTGAACAGGCTGCACACCGAATGGATCAAATTCAATTCTAGAAATCTTAGAATCAGTCCCGTTATAACTGAAACTGACCCCCATATTGACAACTATCTCTTCTTTTTGTTCTCTTTCTATTTCAATGGCCCATACTGTATTGGATAGTCCATCAAAAGCATTGGAGAGATTACCTACCGTAACGAAACTCACCTCAGAAAGTTCATCTTCTTCGTCACCTTCAGGGTTAGCAATAAAAGCCTCAATCGAATAAGACATAGCCGATCGATAGATCGTATTAACACTCAACGCACTGGTTATAGGTAGCGTGACCTTCCCAGCGGCAACGTCGACGAAAGCTGAGGATAGATCCAAAGATACCTTGTCCACATCACTGAACCCATCGGAGATACTGAAGAAGTAACCGTCGGTATTATAGAGGCTCAATAGGTAATCATCTAATTGATTCATAAGCTTGGTGCGTTTCACCATCAGCTTGTCAAGATATGTCCTAAGCGTGGTATTCAGATGCATCAACTCTTCGCCCTGCAAAAAATTAGCTCTGTATAACATGGTCAAGTTCAAGATCGCGTTTGCCATCATTCCGTTGACAGCTTCTGGATCTGACTTCAAGTTCAATCCGTTGGTACCAGCATCGGATTTTAGTGGGGCGCTTGGGGGGTTCTGTCCAAAATATCTTGATAGGTATTGCAAGATGGTTGATGTATTAGGTCTGATTCCGGTCGAGTAAAGATTCCTGGCCACATGTTCTAATATGATTTCTTTGTGCGCTTTAGATACTGATGTCATCTTCTTCTAACCTTCAGCCTATAGTTATTGATGATCGGGGTTGATGATTTGGAGGTCGTCGGTCTTCTTAACTCTATTTTAACACGTAATGAATCAACGGTGTTGTTAACATTGTGGTAACCGGCATTCTGTTCTCTGAAAGAGGCTGGGATCGGATCATTGAAGACTACTATCTCAGGAATACCACGATAATCGTCCTGAATAGGTGAAATGGGGAACCAGTTCAAACCATCATTAGGGCTAATGTAGAACCTCACCCAATTACCACTTGAATCAAAAGATTCTGGTAGGATGAAATCTGACTCAATAGCAACCCTGTCCACCACGCCCCCGATCCTAAACGGTTTGGAGACATAGTACCCAACCTCGGAGTAGGCAATATCTGATACTTCTAAGTCTCTAACACCAATAGCCCATCGTTTCCCAGAGAAATACTCTTTTTTCTGTACAAACTCCCCATAATCAACACGAGAAGACCGATAGAACTCACCCGGATTGCTTAGTCTGGGGATTGGACCCTCTACTCTTTTGCCTGGAACTAGCATGGCTATTTTAGTTTGAGTGCCAGGGGCGGGTCCCTCTCCTCCTTTATAGGTATCTTTCTCTTGGTAATAGAGGTGCCCAATGTTTGCATCAATTGGATTCGGCTGTGAGATTTGAAACCTGATATAACGAACATCAATTGGAGAAAAAGACCAGTTACCTGCATCCAAGGATATATTTTCTGCCGAACGTAAGCTCTGTAGAGAGGTATTGTTCCCTACCCAAACGTTCTCCTGTCCAATGGTGGTCCAGTCAGTTCCATTTGGTGACACTGAAACGTTCTTGATAAGAATTGGATTATTGCGATTTCCTACTAAACCAAATCCTGCAAAACTAATATTGTTAATTGATTTTACGCTAGTTAGGTCTACCTCAAGATTCAGTATCAACTCATCACCGGGAGGGCCGTTAGCCCAGATGACCTCGCCACTCTCACTGGAACTTCTGTCGTCTTTATAGGAGAAGTTAAAGCCTTTCGCTTTAGCAATATCTGCAGGGAAGACTAAATAGTGTTCATATTCAAACCAAGTCAGAGGGTTCTTGTCCTTAACGCTTTGTAGATCGGCATTCCGTTCTTGCTCGGCGTAAAACGTGTATTCTATTTCTTTGGTAACTGGATTTACTTCAGCATCTTGTGGAGGCAGTATCTCTTGGTTGTTTCCGGCAAAGCCGTTAGAGGTCTCCAATATCGAGATCTTAGCCCCAGCAATGAGGTTGTTGTTTTGTATCTTTAGCAGGGAGATTTGACCCTCCACTGTGGAATCTACTGTGGTGCTTTGAGCAGCCTCTGTAAAGTCCTTGCTCTTGAAATAGTCTCCGAAAATGATAACGTTTGCATCTTGTTTGGAGGTATACAGCTGTAATGTCTTTAGCTTATTGTTTAGCTGGCTGTTTTGAGCCCGCGCTTTTAGTAATTCGGTCTTGATCAAGTTGTGAGTAAAGACAGTCGTCGCATTGACGATGTCCATGTTTTCTTGAATATAGCCTATATCGTTAGCTACCCTACCAAAGAAGTAGTTAGCTTTGGTGCTATTTGGCGGTTCACCAATGACGACTGGATCCCATTCAACCGTAGGAATACCTATCCTAGAAAAGAAGTCGTTGATAAGCCCATTTATCTCAGCATCGAGTTGATGCCCGGGTTTAATCAACCCCAACTCATATCCGCTACGCAGTTCCTTTAGTCGGGCTAATATTTGGTTGTGGTCAATATTGGTTGGAGCTAGTTGTGTCATACGGGTTTTCTCGTCTTAGCCTTTAGCTGGACAAAATCAACTTTTGGAGAGATAAAGGTTTGATAGTTGCATCTCAATATAACCCTTAGTCTAACATTGCATGGGGTGTAGTGATAGTAGATGCGAGCTGAATTGGTTATGGGTTTATTGAAGAGGAGGATGGTTCCGTTTTGAACGAACTGGTGATCGTCACTGTTGGAATCCAGCGGTAAATGGTCCCCATCTATATAATTAGTAAAGTTAAAAGCTATCGAACCATCGCTAAACCGAACAGTGATTGGTTGATAACCCGTAATACCGAATTTCTCATCCAACCCAGGGTCTAATTTAGTCATATCAACCCACGGTACCTTGGACAGATTAAGGGATAGCTGACCGAAACTATTAGTAAAACTCTCCCCGACCCCATCGTTGCTAATAAAGGGTGAAACCGCTGGGGTTGGCGCCCCTAGGCTATCGAAATTAATAACAGTTTGATCTTCTGCTGGTGTGTAATTGCAGGTTAGGATATCAACAGGAGAGTACTGTAGGCTTGGAAGAGAAACTCCATATATGACTTGCCGACTAGGCTCGATCATCATATCAGCGGTCTGCAATGCCAATTGCTCGCCGTTCTTATAGACGGTTAACGGAGCGGCAAAGGACGCAGGGAACCTGAGGTACGCTTTACCCTGGGAGTCCAGCAGTAATCTCTCCCCTTGCACCACATAAGTTTCAGACGGCAGAATGGGATACCACTGTCCACCAGGGTTTTTGAAAACGTTGTACTCATTTTGGGGGTTCGAGTTGTTCGTTACCGAATACTCTACAGAAGTTACCGGGATTGAATCGTTAACCCTATTTGTTGTTTTGAAGTTAAAATCGGAAACCCTAATCTTAATATCAGTCAAGTCAGAGTGGGATTCAAGAATTTTGGAAACATATACTGCTTTGAACCCCTGTGAGCCAGTCCCAACAACAACGTTTTGCAGACCCATCGAATACACATAGAGAGGGGGCTCAGCTACTTCTGGGTCCGCCTGGGAATCAGAATCGGTCCCATTGCTATTGGCCGTGATTTCTTGGTTATCGTTTCCTAGATTATAATAACCCTGCTTCAGCATCTTGTTTCTGACGATTGCAATAACTCTAGAGATTAGTTTATCTTTCTGAGAAACCTCTGCCTTTGTTGGCGCTCCATCGTCATCGCTTTCCACCAAGAACGGATTCTGGTTGATTAGGTTGATCACATACGCCTCAAAAGACTCCAGATCTGGTATTGTGTCCCTGGAACTTGGTAGGGGTGAGGTTGGGGATCCCGTCTCCGGGTATCTACTTTGTATGCCTAACAGTTTGTCTAGAAAAACACCCATTGAGTCAGCTACTTCTTTGTACTTATCTTGATTGACCCTTATATAGGGGGCAATGAAGTCCTTATTGTACTCTTGGGCGTCTCTGTTCACGTTGGGAAGCATCCGGACATACAGAGGCTGACGCAGGAAAATACGAAACTTACTGATAGAAGTTATTGGAAAGAACAGATTGATGGCGGAATCGATGACGATCGGCTCATCCAACAAATGTTTCTCTTCTTGACCTTCAGTTCCGTGATACATAACCACTTGAGTGATTTCTACTGGGTGTTCTGAGAACGGAGTGACTTTGATGGTGTCACAAATGGCTGCGGAATCCAAAACAAAATCTATTACAGCTAAGGCACCAACATACCCACTAGGAGGGGTTGCATAAAGGTTTTCAAACTCTGGCAATGGAGATTTAATTGGGGTGGGTGACCCAATAGAGACTCGCCAGCCGTCTTGTTCGTTTTCGGTAGTTGATCCAGTTAACCCCGTATTAGACCGTTCATATGAAGCATAGTTGTTCTTTATCATGATTGGGCTAACAGAATACGATGTCGTCAACCCTTGCGATATAGCCAAGAACCCCTCTTCAGAATCTACTGAAGCTGTTTCGTCATCGCGGAAAAAGGTCTTATCTCTATCCTCATTGAATTTATCAACAAGCTCCTGATTGACGGTATCAGAGAATGGTTCTAGGAAAGCATAGTCAAACGCTTTAGCGTCAGACAACAAAAAGGCATAGTTGCCTATTGCTTTTTCTAGATCATTTAATTCTGATTCGACTGATTTGATGTCGGATACCAAGGAGTGAGAATAGGAATTGATCAACAAAGATGACGTATTAGATGAAGTAAAAAGCTGCTCCATGCGTTCATCAATTGAGTCAAAGTTCGATAAGAAATCGTTACCTTTCATGAGGCCTCTGGGCTGCTGAAAGTTCACGAAAAAATCAACATTGAGGATCGTTCTACTGATCTGTTCGGCTAAATCATCATACTTGTTGGTATTAACCTTTGCTTGCTCTAGAACAGTTGTGACCCTTTTGGTCTCGACGGCATTAAGAGAGTTTATAAAATTGTCTAGAAACGGATTCATTCTCCCCACTCCTGACCATCAAGATCTTCGATTTTGAACATAACTCCGGCGGTTATATTCTTACTAAGAATACCGGTAATTTCGTCTTTTGTAAACCTATCTTTAAGGGAAGCTGGTAACCTGATAGTTACAAAACCCCCGACCTGATAAGGCAAGCCAGATCCGTGATTAACGTCCCAGTAGAACTGTGACTCTTCCATAGATTTTTGTAGGTCTTCTAAAGTCCTGCCGTCTTTAGCGCCACCACCCCTTCTTCTGGAGTCAACAATGGCTAGTTTATTGATGTTAGCTGCAGCGGTTATATAAACCACTCCCAGCTGCACGTAGAAGGGGTTATATTCTGGTGAAGATGGATCTAATTTGGAGTTGAGATCAAGGGTCCAAGATAAGGTTTCGTCGGTCACTGACTCAGGAATAATCTGTCCATAGTTATTGCCGGGAGTCAGGTTCTTGACGTACTTAGGCACCAAGCCAATGTAAATTGGAGTTTCCAGATACTGGTGGGATTCATTCAAGTATGGGTTCAGGATGAGTGGTTCATCCTTGGTTCCCTTGTAATAATACACTGGACGACCAGAGGTGTAGCTGACCTTGACAAGATCTCTATTAGTTGAGTTCAAGGCCTCGTTCAATACAATAGTTCCATCGGATGCATTGTAGTCCCGGATCTCAGAGAGGGGAACCTCACCCCAAGGAGCCCCCACGCTTTCTCGTACATATACCTTGAAAACTGGTCGGGCAGGATCAGCTGGACCAGGGTTCTGTGTTGGTGCGTCAACCATTCGTATGGGGGGCTGTCTAACCTGGACCGTGCGTTCATCCAAGAGTCTTGGTGTCTCATCTGAGATGTCCCTGTATGGACGACCATGAGTTAGCGACCATGGAGTCTTTTCTGCCTCAGCAATCTCGTAATGAGCTTCAAGAGTGGCTCCTTGATACTGGCTGTAGAACCCAGTGATCGGTTGTTGGGTCTGTCTTGGTAGGGTTACCTTACGATCAAAGTTCCCAGTTCTAATCGGTAGAGACCATAGATCATAGAAGTCTAGATCCCTGGACGGTTTCTCGATTTGAATTACCGAACCCTTACGATATGTTAATCCATATACCGGCATAGCCCATAGATAAGGCAGAAGCGGAGCATTGTCCACTGGAGGGAAAGGGGTCTTAGTATCTTCTGAGTAATTGGATATCAGAGCCACAAATATGTTATCGGGTCCCCTACGCAACCACTCTAGATACGAAATCTCAGGCTCACCACGAACATTCCTAATCATCTCTTTAGCTGCTACGTCATAGAAGCCTAGCTGAACAGAATGGTCTGTTGCAAATCTATTTATTGTTAGGGAAGTGAAGTGGTTCTGCAATTCATTGGCACCAGCCGCAGCTCCCATCTTTGGGACGCCATAAGGCTTACGGTCGCTGGTACAAATGAGCTTGATGCCATCGGTCTTAGAGATACGACAAGTTTCTCTTCCTGGGTTCAGCACTCTATTCTCGTTCATGGAGTAGAAGACGTTCTCAGGATAGTTAGAGGCAATTGCTGGGCCATAAACAATTTTCGAATTGTTGAGGTTAGAGATATAGAATGAAGTTAGACTTGCAAGTCCCTTTCTAGCATCTTTGATCTCAGCGCTTACGTCAGTGTTATCGAGGACCTCTATGCTTGTCCATAGAATATTCGTTACTGTCCCGTTCAACCCTGCGGGTGGACGTAAGGTAACTTCATATTCTCCAGTTTTAGGGAGCGTGATAGTTCCAGTGATTTCGACTGTCGTGTTGATGACCTGCGTTGTCCCATTAGGCCTACCACCAGTAGTATGAATCAACACGTCTTGTAGACCAATAACACGAGACGTCCCCCAACCTGAAGGCTTGTCTTGTCCGAATCCCAGAATTACCGTATCCCCATTATAGGGACCGAAGGGGAGGTGGAATCTTTGTCCATGTCGAGGCCTGAAAGGCATGTAGGTCAACTTACCTGAACGCGAATCGTAGTCCTTCATCGGAACAGGGAAATTACGTACATCCACAGATCTAAACATGATGTCTCTAGCGTTACCCATCAAGTAAGGAATGACGGTGACGCCATGGATGCGATATTTATCTTCCAGCTCTATCTTAAGCATCTCCCAGATGACCGCAGGGCTATCCCGAGTAGATGATCTTTTAACGAATCGAGTTAGATCGGAGTTATCAGAGGCATTCTGCTTTAGAATATGTCGACTTGGCATGGAGTATAGATTGCCAAATCTACCTACATTCAGGGTACCTTGTCTTCTCGCTATTTGATTACCCAATAAGAACCATGTCTCAGCATCAACGATACCATCTACGAACCTAGCCCCAAACGCCTGCTGGAATGCTCGGACGGCCGACTCGGACTTAGAGCCATAATATCTATCGTTGTCGCCAAACTTTCCTGTTGGACTATTAAACACTTGATTTAGGGCGTGATGCAAAAAGGCTACGGTGTCGCTGGTAACCCCACGACTCAAGCGTTCTGTCATACCCCAGTGGGGCCAATTCAGGTTGCCGGGTCCCCACTTAGAACTGTAGTAGTTGCCATCCTGCCAGGTAACTAGGCCCTCTGGAACTTGGAGCCCATATTCATGGGGTCTAGTCGATGTTCCGTACGTGCCTCGGCCGTCTTCCACCCAGTTAAGGATAGATTCAGTACTGTTAGTGGCCCCCGTTGTTCTAACCAAAGTCACATCAGCAGTAGCTCGATAGGTTGCTACCTTGGGTACGTGGTGCTGTTCGGTGGCAACGTTATTAGCTACAACCCTAAGACCAAAGCTCTTAGATGGATATGACTTGTGCATGAAGTTGCCCTGGGAATAGTCTCCTATTATATTATCTTTGCGGATAATATGTGGACCTAATTCAGCTGGGACTTTGAAGGCTGGGGTGTAGGCTTTCGTCCAGGCGTATGGAACAGAGTTGTCAGACAGAGAGGTTCGTTCCTCGGTCGATACCTCTGGGTTGGTGACCTCAATGAAGTATTCGCGATGAGTCCCTTGTACCTTTCTCTTATCGGCTTCTGACATTGAACCATCAATAAGCTGCTTTACTGTTTGGCCAGACAGCTGTCGCTTCCAGACTGGATTAGAGTTAGTCGGGGATTCAGGCATGACTTGAAAATCGTTCTCTTGAATTTCCAGAGTGCTCAATACGCCTTCATCATTGTTGATGGCCCATGACCCCTCCCAGTTTGTGTATTGAGTCCATGTCGATGAAAAGAGTGACTCATCAGTTGAATCCAACCTCTTGCCATACACAGCCAAAAGGGCGATATTGTACATGAACTTATACGAGCCCTCAACAAGGTGTCCGTTGATGAATTTGTCGTAATCAGGGGTGCTAGCAATTGAGGTCCCACTGTTTGTGCTAGAGATCTTTCCGTTTACATGGGAGAGGAGATAGCTGACGTTCTGTGTGATACCGATTGTGCTGAAGATTAAGTTGCCCGGCTCGTAATCTGTAGAGTTGGTGCCGTTATTAGCTTTACTGCGGACGACAAGTGGCCTGTAGTTGTTGGCCTCATCTTCGCCCTCAAGAACGCTCACCCAGTTAGAGTTCTTTGAAATGATCCTCTGTACTGCGTCCCGCCTATCTCCATCTTTGTAGTTAATACGATAACGGTTGATGGTATAAAGTTCAGCTGTCCCTTGTCTGTCGTATAGGTCCCAACCACCAAGTCTAACTTGAGCTTGGGCCAAGATCTCTTGTTCCGCCCGAGTGAATCTCATCGTCCAACCTTTGACGTACTTCCATAAGTTGCTGTCGACGATTGGTACTGTGGGGACCCTTGTTCTAGGGTCGATGGGGTAACCAACCTCCAGCCCAAGTCCACTAATTCGACCCAGGTTGTTGGTGTCAAAAATCATGGTCCCGCCATGGTTTCCTGTGAAGTTGATGATCTTCCCAAGAAAGGGTTCCATGTTGAACGTAGTGGTACCAGGAGTCCAGATAAGAATATCGAATTTGGCCATATCTACATCTGACAATGTATTGATATTGACTTGCCAATAATTTCTTGATGTTTTGGGAGTTGAGTTGTTCGGATTCTCTTCAACCAACGGGTTAACGAACTTTAGCCCCGCAGCATTGTAGTTTGATCGTTCGAGGTTGTAGAAGGTAAAAGCCGTATCTGATTGGGGCCTACTGTTCGTAACAATGACTCCGGCTCGGATGACCTGGGGGTCTCTGATGGGGTCTACCGTAAACCTTTCGGAAAAGGTGCAACCCACTCTCCACCTAAACAATTGAAAAGCTCTTGTATCTCCAACAGCTTTCTTGGGAACATATACCTTGTATCCGTTGGAAGTTGATGCTGTTGTCCCTAGAAGTTGGTCCTTCTTGCCGATAGGTTGTGTGGCAAACTGCTTCTTTTTGCGATTTGCTGGATCTACTACCTCAGACTCCTCAGGGGTTTGCTGAAAATAAGGCTTGGGGTTGAGAATCTCTCTATGATCAGATCTCTGTAACCCAATCTTATTCTCCTCATTCAGCTGCACGCAGTTATATCTAAGGTATAAATCTTCATTTAAGTCAGTGTCTACGTAAGCGTAGACTCTATAGAGGGCTTCTCTATCGTTGTCCTCAATCAGGTATTGAGCTGGGGTTATCTGAATTCGATAGCGGGGATTACCGTTTTGGTCAACATAATTCTGACCCTTACTGTTGACAACTTGAACAGCTTCATTAGGGTAAGCTTGAAGAGTGCTGCCCAGACAAAGCCCAGCATAATCGATATGAAAAAACCTGCTCTTATGAACAAAACCTAAAACATGCTCCGGCTTATACTCTGAGCCAGGAACAAGAGAAAAGTCCTCGTCAACCGAGAAAACATCTGAGACCACCGGGTATTCATCTTCGATAAGCTGATTACCATCATAGGTCTCCAACACCCCCAAGGCGTTGGCATACATGACGGCCGTTTGATTTTCTACGTCAATAGAGTTTTCGGAGTAAATTGCCGAAGTATCAATTACGGCAAGGTTATCTTCTGGATTTAGACCCGGGCTTGTTACCCAAGCTAGATTGACGGCATCGTCAGGGACTCTATGTCCTTTTCTGATAGCTTTTTCGTTTCCGTTGTCGGTTATGTTGGTAAATTTATCCATCAAATATCCTTATGATCAGGATGGTGGTTATCGTCATAGTAGGTAGAAACAGTTGCCTGCTCAACTGAACCCAATAGACCCATTTGGTACTGGGTATATTTATCAATAGCAAACCATTTGGGGTAAACAGTCGTGTCCTGCCCTGGTGTAGCCTGGGCTGTTATGTATTCTGAATAAGCCACAGGATAGCGGTTTGGAATTGATTCAGGGGTAGCCTGGTCCTCGTCAGCTACGTACGAAGACTGGATCGGTAGCTGGTTGAGGTTCTCTATACCATGAAGGATATCTGGATATTCATACCACATCACCACATCACCAACAACTTCCCAATCCGGGCTGGAATCATTTCCAGTTGGTGTAGCTAAATCAGATTCAATAGCTTTTGATTCAATCACCACAAACAAATGTCCGGGTTCGTTCTCATCTTGACTAGTAAAGGGCCCTATTGAAAAACGTCCTCTGGAATCCGCAACTGTTTTACCTGTATCGGGCCACGACGTATAACTTGACAGAAGCTGCCTATCAGGGCCAATGACTATATCAGGGTCCGGCTTGATCAAAGCTTCGTGAATAGTTTTCCCAGTTCGGTATCTAACAATGGCATTGGCAACGGGGGTTAGATCCGGGTCCTGAACCACACCAAAGACGACAACATTATTAAGTCCATCAGCTGGAACAAACTCGTGATTAGCCAAAGCCACAACACGATGCTTCACAGACTCGGGTGGGTGAACCCTAAAATCTACTGATCCATCCAGCAAATCGTTAGGTGTATTCCCGTTAATTGTTACCGTACCTTGCATAACAGAACTTACTTCAGAGTATAGAAAAGCATACGCGTACCCGTCCTCGTTGGTTATTACACTAGGTGCTGATAGCGTTCCGAAATCTGTCCCTAGGGTATACTCATAGCCAACCTTTGGGTTTCCCCAAGTATCATAACATTTAATTGTTACAAGCAGATAGTCCTCGCCATCTCCAATGATGACTTGAGGACTTAGTTTTACTTCAGCACTGTAGGGGTCGTATTCGTTTTTGCTTATGAATATGAAAGACTCTTCAGTGGAAGTATAGAAGGGATGAAGGTGTACATCTATAGGAGTTGCTGTCGCATAGGGTGATGTCTCGTAGGTAATCGTAACTGGATTGCTTATAGCTGAATCAAATACAATCAGCGGCCTGGAATTATAGTCACTATCTCTTCTATCGTTATCTATGTAGAAGGAATTACGCACCCTATAAGTTACGAGATACTCTCTCCCCAGGACCGTTTCGACCGGTAGTTGAATCATGTTTGTGGCGGATGAGGCCCCGCTGACAACAACTTCACCTAGATAGGAATCAGTGACAGTTACATCGTACACATCATGGTAGCCCAAGAAGATTTGATCCCTGGTGTTGCCTATCTTAGTTTCAGTGTTGATCATCGTTAATTCTGGAGTGGCGTTGTGGAACGCTACTTGACGATACTCAACGGGTGTGGCTTCATCTGTTTTGATGATGATGGGAGCGCCCTGCTGAGGAAGTCGGGTTAGAGCGACCTCGTCCCCACTATTAAGAGTAGCTGTTTCTGATTTGTGGTATACATAATATTCTTTTTCATCATCATAAAACCAACCAACATGCATCTGTGGATCCCAATACTTGTTGGGTCCGGGCTTAACTCTAGCAAACGCAACAACATTCTTTAACAAGTAGTTTCCAGAATCCAACTCTTCGACAATAGAATTGTTTGGATATTGGGTGTTGTCATAAAGAGTTATGATTGGTTCTACAATATTGGAGTCCAACCAACAATTGACCTGATCGTTGTTCGTTGTGACTCCAACCCAGGTAATGATGTACTCGGAATCGTTTGGTAGGCCGAAGTCAGTCTTTGCAATAACAAAATTACCGAGGAAAAGCGTATCTGAATCAGAACGGTGCTTGTAGAAATCGAGGGAGGAGTATTCGAGGAAAGAAGCTAGATCATCAACCCCAACCGTAAACGATTCACTGAAGCTTTCTAGATAACTATCGTCAATAGGGTATAGGGTATCGCTTCCGCTTGTGAACGTCAGGGTGTCTGGTAAAGCGCCCCAATCCAAGATCATTTGACCATCACTGTTCCAGGAGTTACTGCCATTCACATAAAGATAAGAACTAGGGAGAAACAATCTCTCATCGTTTACGTCAGTTGTTAGAACCCCGTAGTTGCCCTCATCATCGGTATCTCTGAGTTGCAGGACCACCTCATGTTCTGCCGGTGATTCTAGTTCCAGTGGCCACAAAATAGTAGGCGAATCTGTGACAAAGCTTTGAGTAGTCTCATTTGGGGCGACACCATTGATAGTGGCATTGATCGGCGTGGATGGGGACTGCCATTTGCCCAATGAACTTGAGGACTCTAAGCTGGCTAAAGTCCAAGCCCCTGGCTTTAGAAGAAGGACGCCGTCGTCTCCAGGAACGAGGCTCAATGGGGTCCATGAGGAATCCTTGTTGACTGACACACCCGGATCAAGCGAATGGTAGGCAAACCAATTATCAACGGTGGGGATGTCCACAACATCATTGGTATTCGGATCCCAGGCCCCTGGTCTTATGTCAGCGGCGTTGAGTGAGTAGACGAACGGATCATCCTCCCATACAAAGGTGTCACCACCTTGTGTGTGTACTGTGGCCCCCGGAATACCAAACCTAGAAAACTCACTAAAAAGCTCAAACCCGACATGAGACTCTATAGAGGGGACGGGATTGTTCCAATCAATGTCTGATGTTGCTGTAATTTCAAAGTTAACATACCAGTATTCTAATTCCAGCTTAATTACCTGCAGCCTCAAGACGAACGGTACCGTAATGGGTGGATTCTCATAGTTAATTCGATTGGCCTGACCATAGACATCAAGATTAATATCTATTTCGGGGTAAGATGTTTTAGGAATATGACGAACGCCTCTGGCCGTAAAAGTCAAATCTAAAGAATCTGAGTTAACGTTATTGGTGGGTTTGGCTATCAGGAGGTCTTGACCATCACCCACCCCATATTGCATATCGTTCGACGGGGCTGCGTCTAATCTGTATGGTAAGACATCATAGTTGATGATTGTGTCATCTTGAGCAACGTCCCAAAATGCCTGGTCCCAAACAAAGAAGCCCCAAGTTGTTGGGTACTCCTTGACCAGAGACTCGATAAGCTTAACGAATCTATCGGTCGGCATTCCGTCAGCGTGCCAAAAGACCGGGTCGTTTTCCATATGACCCATATCTAATATTTCTGGGGTTGCCGCGGTGTACTCTGGGCCCAAATCAACGGGGGTGCTAGTATCTGATGGTGTACTCAAAGAGATGGGGACATCAAATGCCTGCCACAGATCTAACTCTCTACGAAGAGTCCTCTTAAGCGCCTCTAAAGTGACTCCTGGCTTGTTCCTATAAACATCTAGTATTCTAAGACGAAATCGATCGTTCTCTTCATCTTTCAACCTGACTAGATCAACAAGTAACCCAAATTCATCAAACATATTCCATAGAGGCGAATATGTGGTTTCGTAATTTATTCCATCGATCCTTATGATATCGTGAGGGCCGAAGGTGACTATAGAATCGCTATCTCTATCCACATAACACAACAGAGGGTTGGTGTAATCATCATATAGTTCGAAAAGGGAAGCTGCTCTAGCAAACTCTTCCCCGTCTTCATTTTGAATTGACTCAAAATATTCAGGAAGAGAGTAAACCTGATAGGTTCGATTAGGCATTAGTGGATCGAGCGTATCAATATGGGATTCAATCGATTGAACTGACAGCTGCGAACTAAGATGGTCTAGATATTCTCCAGCAATGGCATTGACTACATGACCAGCAAGTGTCTCTGGTTGAGCGAGACTGGGTGTTGCTTGGGTTTCTGAATCTTTTCTTAGCGCCATCCACTCTGGGAACCTGCGTAGCGCTCTCTGGGTGGCCGCATAAAGAGGAGCCATCGGCGGAGTGTCAATCGACACTATCACCACGCATTCGAAATCAACATCATTGATGTCGTGATCAGTATTTATCGTGAATTCGAACCTAGCATATCTATCTGCGTTCGGGTGATTAAGGGGGGTATCAGTGAACTGATCAATTAGTGACGAAAACTCATCTGGAAAGAAGGCGGTCTCATCATCTGTTGTGTAGACACTGATGCGAGCTTGAGCGTCTTTGTATGGACTGTTTTCCTCGTAATGCAAAGAAAACTGTTCGATGCCGATCTGACCGGAACAGTCAATGAACCGACCATCCTCCACAAGACCAGCGTCAGAGGGGTTGGTATCAGTAAGGCCGGTCCAGGTCTTATCTCCAAGGGCGTTGGTCCCATAAATAGATTTGGTAGTGGAATAGTTCCGATAGTGTTCGTTGTCGTATAGATCAATTAAATTGGATCGCCAAATACCATCATCTAAATCTAGATTATCTTTATTGAATACGAGGTAGTAAATTTTCATTAGAATAGTCTTAATAGGTAGATGTTTTAATCTAGATAAATGGTTTGCTCAGCGACAACGTCACCCTTATCTGGATCGACAATCATAAAGTCTTGACCTGGACGGCCCATCACCCCAAGTTTTTCTTGAGCGAAACCGTTGTAGCTTTCGGGGCTTGGTGCGATCCTAAGGATCGATGACCCAAGTGTCATCTTAGTGCTCTGATGATAGTGTCCTGCGAAAATATCTTTGAAACGCTCAGGAATACCACAATCTTTCCACCCCATGACGAGCTTATAATAACTGTATGAACTGCCAGAGGGGGGAGGAAATTGGTTCCCATGAAGAAGCAGGGTTGAGTAGTTCCCGATATTGTCTACCAAATACCAGCTAGTAGACCCATAGCCATCTGGAATGTTGAAATTAATTCTGGGTTCATCAATGTACATCCAGTCCAACATTTTATAGAGAAGTCTGTCCATATTGGTTTCCGGATTGAATTGTCCCGTCCGACCAACTCGACCATGATTACCAATTACTGCTGCAACATTGATGGTTTCAAATTCTTCAAGCCATATAGAAAACATATCTCTAAATATAGCTGGACCGTTTACCCCTACTTGAGTATATAGACTGGAGTCAAGCTCATATGCCTGGCCCGCAAAAATGTCCTCACCCTCAACGACGTCACCTAGGACCCAAACTCTTAATTCTCTGATCGGCGCTATATTTCTAAAAGCCTTTACTTGCTCAACTATTTCATGAGCATAGCGAACCATTCTTTCGTGGCATACTTCAGAGTTATAGGTAGGCGACTTTTTTCCCAATTGCCAATCAGCTAGGACAGCGACAGCCACCAACTCTGAGGTCTCTCTACTATCTGGTTTGTACTTGAACTCTACTCTTGGAAGGGGGTTCTTCTCTACTGTTTCTTTGAGGGTGTCATAAACCTGAACCAAGGCTTCATCTTTCAGGTTCTTGTGCTTCTCCACCAAATTGGATAGACGGCGATTCTCTTTACGAAGGAATTCGATCTTCTCCTCATCTTCCACATCCTCCATATAGATTTTGGCTGTGGCAGAAGCAACATCTTCAATATATTCTTGTCTACGTGCTCTCTTTTCCATGTATCGTTTACATTCAAGAGAGTGATACTTATGGTTGTGTGAAGATTTTTCGAATGTTGCATCACAATTAGGGGCGGCGCATTCAACTAAACTCTCGGTGCTCATATTACCTTTGGTTCTTTAGATTCTAGATACCGTAATGGTACCTGGGACAATCTGTTCATCATATCCCGGTTCATAATTCGTTCTGGAAACTTCTAAATCATTAGCAGAGTAGTTGGTTATCTTCACATCGGAAACAAGATCTGATGCGTCCAATATACCTGATATTAGTTGACTGTAGATCAGTTTATCACCTGGCATGAGGGAATTCAAATAAAACCTGATACTCATCTCTGCTCTGGCGACCGCGTCCCTGGTTTCATTGGTGCTGCCGGATCTCATGACGAGTCCAACACCAATCCCAAAGGAGACATAAACTGGACTCCTCAAATACAATCTCACTCCAGCGGGACGGGCACTTTCAAGGGCGTTACTCACACGGCTTCTAACTGAGTCTGGAACTAAACCATTTTCTGATACGACAAGCATCTCCATCGTGCCCAGCCCATATCTAGCACTTTTAATTCGGACATCTCTTACCCCCTCAACCGCCAACGCAGCGAAGCGGAGAGCAGTTAAGGTCCCACCCGTGTTCACCCTCAGCTGATTGATTATCCGGGTTCGATAGTTATCATCTGTCTCGGTGTTCGCCGTTCCAGAGATCGGCTTTCCGTTGGTGCCATAGACCAAGGTATCGGGTGGCGACACAAAGTTATGGACCGTTAGTGTGTCTTTACCCAGCGTTAGACCTATGTCCATTGTCACTGGCCGAATTGCCGTATAGACCTTTCTACGACCAATCGGAATCACTGTGGGGTTGATTGTTTCAAACTGAATCTGAGTAGACACATAATCGCTGCTGTTGCTATATAGTCTGGTTCCTGCTGGAATTGTAATAACTGAGTGATAAGGTTGCTCTATGTAAAAATGAAACGTCCCGGTATTCGCCTCCAGAACATTCAATGAACTCAGTGAGCGTCGATCTACTCCATACAGACTACCGATCCGGTCTAGAGCTGAGCTATTCGCTTTTGAGATTAGAGTCTGAGAGACGTTGTAGTCCATCAGATCATAAAAGTCACCAATCTCACTGGTGATTGCTTCAGCTAATGCACGAGCAACCGAGCCGGGGCTGGTAGCTGTGATCGGGGTACGGGTCTCTAATGTTTTTAGAGCCTTTTGTAGGATTTCAGATTTGTCTTTTCTGAGATTAAGTGGCATCTGTTAACTCTTGTGTCGTGAGATTTCTTTCGATGGAAAGGACCATATGGGTTCCGCCAGCAGTTAAAATATAAACATCGAATCTGATTGATTGGGGGCCAGTAGGGAAAGCTTTGACAGAAACATTCTGTCCAGCAAAGATACCCTCCCTGCTGAGAGCTTCTTTAATGAGGGAAACACCATACTCACCTGTCGCCTGGCTCTGGGGCATGCCGTATAGTTTGGATAGAGAGCTCCCTAGTCTCGGGTATAAGGTATAGTCCCCTGTATCAGTCATAATTCGTATATGAGCCTGCTGGCCAAGATGTCGATATACTGAATTAGTCAACGCAAGATCCCCATGAGGGCTTATTCTAATGTCTCCGTTCTCAGTAAAATATAGATCCGTCAAAATAACCTACTCAAAATAAGATCCATTCCAGGTTGGTTCACGCTTGTAAAGCTTGACATACTCGTCCCACTGAATTCTGGATTGGGTATTTGGATCCACAACCTTTCGGTTATCCAAATTCTGAACAAACTCCACTGTTCCATCGTAGAAATATGACATATCAACCGGGTCAGATTCTAAGAATGTGGGTTCTGAATAGTTAGTAGCGTCAGTATTAAGAATAAGATCATTGATCTTCACCCCGTCATGGTCTCTAACTAGCATCTTTATGCTGTCGGCTACAAAGGTTATAGATCTATTATGTGGGTGAAGGATGATCGAAATTCCAGGCCCAGCACTTATTTCAACGTCTCCGTTGTCGGCTATCTTAATGAAGGATTTGTTGTCTGGGTGGTTTAACCCAAGCTCTCTAAGATTAAACCTCTCCCCATCTCTTACTTGACTATATGGTTTTTCAAATTTGGCCATCTATGTTCCTATATCGACGTATAATAATTGGGGATCATGCTTGATGCATTCATCTGGTTTTCGTAGTCGAACTGAGAATAAGCTAAGTTGTAGAAATGGGTTATAATGGGGTTTCGTTCCCCGCTGTTCTTGAACTCAACCCAACAAGACCTTCCTGGTTCAGGGGCGGCGATTTGGATCCCCATGTAGGTTGGACATGGAACGTTTTCCACTGTGACTCCTACACCGCCGTCTTGGGGGTTAGTCAAGAGAACTGTTGCCGTATTTCTAAACTCGTTATAGGCAATAATAATGCCTTCCCGGCCTGTTGTTCTGCTTAATTCTCTATTCGTCAGATCCTGCTGTAATCGTTTTTCATATTTCGGATAGTGTTTTTGCATGTTAGTTTCCGTTTATGCTCCAGTGCCAAGATTCGGATGGCAAATTCTTAATCCCAAACCTACCAGCATTCGCGGCCATCCACTGATAAGCTTCGGTACCACGAGAGCCAGCATTGTGTAGATCGATAGCTAAGCCTTTTTCATGATTAGACTTGCCAGGTTTTGCCGTTGGCGGACGACAAGAGCTTGAAGATGCAGTTTGCCAAACTGATTCCCCACAGTTTTGCTTTCTTAAAGCTATCTGCCCTGCTTCGGTTCTAAAACCCCCACCAGTTAAATTAACGCCATCAGCTAACGCAGCTTTATAGCATGGTTGCCACATCGCCATAAATTCAGCTGCCATTTTGAACGTCCAAGGTTTACCGTGTTTATCGGTTACCGTCCATAATAACACCGTGACTGGCCCCAACTGACTGTGGGGGTGGGTTTCTGACCCATCGGTTTGCTGCACTGCACCAACAGCAACCCCATCGGCCGCACCTGCGAACATTTCGTTAGCCGCATCCCCTCCCGCTGCGAAACCTTCAAACTGAATTTTACCATCGCTTCGACCTTGTTGAACAAGGATATCATAAGGGGTGAAACGTTGTCTGCCTTGACCCAATATTTGATCGGCTCCACCACCTGTTTGAATGATTGACTGCATGTCTGAAGATAGGTACTGGTTGAATTGATCATACTGAAGTGCTGCGGGCTTGTATAACGCGGCGCCTTGCAAAATACTCGAAACAGACAACGAACTGACGCTCAAACTTGGTCCACCAGTTACCGAAGCACTGGTTCGAGGCTGACTGGAGACTGCACCAGCATTGCTTTCCTGTGCATCAGTTGCTGTTGATGTTACTTTGGCTGGATCTAAGGCAGCTCGCTGGGTAAGGGCTCTACCTAGCCCATCTCCCGCTATTTCTTCTACTGATAAATCGTATGGCATTAATCTACTCCTGGAATAACTCAGCGCCAGCTCTTTCGTCAGCTATTTGAAGACCTTTAGTGTCTACTGAAGCATAACCAGACAGAATAACCGCCCAGTTAAGGGTATAAGGTCTACCATCTTCCATGTAAGAGTCCCATGGTTTTGGTGGCCAGTTGGCCGCATATCTTCTTAGTACTTCTGTTTTTTGATCATCTGGTGTGCCTGGTGGGGTATTGTAAAATATAACACCAAGAGTACGACCATATCGATCAGTCGGCTCAACTGGGTTGATTCGGACGGCCACCTCTGGTTGAGGATCATCAGGAAACTCTTCAGCCAAAACATTCATTAAGAATTCGGTAGCCAACCGCCCTCTATTATAGGGGGAGTTGTTCTCAAGGTTTTGGTGATCCCAAAGTTCAGGTGCCGCAACGCCTTCAAGACGAACTTTAAGGCTTCCCCCATTGAGATGGATGGTGTCACCGTCCTCGACGTGGGTGATACGACCAATCTTGACTTCAGGCATTACCCCAGGGCTATAACCTGGTGTCTCTCCAGCAATCTCTAGGACCTGGGAGTTGACCTGGTCTATCCACCAACTAGTATACTTACGGTGATGTTGAATATCTATCTCATTCCAGCCCAATTGAGCCAACAGGTCATCAGTAGTAATTCTGACATGACCATCTTCTCTTGTCTCAATCTCTAAGCCTAAAATATTCGGCAGGATAGATGTCTTATGATGTCGGCCAACAGCCACTCCTTGAGCATAAGATAATCCGGCGTCCATTGGTTCGCCTTTGCGGTTCAAATACTGTATGTAGCAACCGTGTTGATCTAAGAGATTTTCTCTAACCGTATCCCAGGCATCCCAGGCGAACTCTTGCAGCTCCCCAGCCAGACCGAGTGTGAAGGTGTTGGTTAGACCAGTTACAAAGTCACTGGTAACTTTTGCCACATCTCCTGCGTCGGCATCGTCTTTTACGCTTTCGTAGTTCAACAAACCCATGGTTCTAGCCGCTACTAGATCCTTAACCAAAGCGCTTGAACCTTGTGTGAACTGCAAGTGTCCTTTGATAGATTTTTCTGTAGATCTAGCTAAATCGTCGACAGAGAAACTGCCTTCTGTATAAGCTTCTGACCCTTGATCAGCTACGTTATATAGCATTGATCTGGTGGTGTCCCTATAATCCTTCACCGACCACCAGGACCACACCCAAGAGATCATCGACCATCTAGCTGGATCATTGATTGTGACAAGGGCGTTTGGAGTGACAGTTGTGATAAATCCCATGTCTGGTGTAAAGTGGTGGACGACTTGCTCGATTTCACACATACCGTGAATTTCTTCATACGAGTCAGAAATATAAAGTAAATCATGTGGTCTGATGTCAGCGTTCCCTAAAATGAGAATTTCCCCACCGTAGATATCTTTTAGACCTTCTTTTAGATGCCAAAGACCAACACGTCTTGACATCAACTCATCAGAGGAACCAGTTAGAGCCTTAGTAAAGCCTCTAGCTGTTTCAATGGGGTGGAGAAGTGGATGCAGCGTAGAGAACAAGCCTTTACCTTTGACGTTGTCCCAAAATAGCCCAGTCTCGACAACTCTTTCAGTTTGATGGTTAGATGCAATACCTTTGTCAAAATGAACAGTTACTGGATGTTCACCATCTGAAGTAGCTGTAATGGTTGTCGGCACGTCGTCCAAGGTCTCCATGATTCCGTTATTCAGAATGTGTTGGAAAGAGTTGATGTAGTGGATTCTTTGGAATGGTTCACGAATTTCCACCACCGGCTCACCATATTCCCGGGTGAACGGATTATCTGCTAGTCTCTCAATGGAGCCGGGCGTCCCCGCCGCATAGTAGATACTATCGTTATATAGTCTGTTTAGTACGTTGGCTTGTTTTTGCATCTGACCCACCATGTTGAGACCATAACCAAGCTGCATCAGCGATGCTCTGAAGAGCTGAATAACCCCTTGGATGGTCGACGCTACAGATGTGATCAAAGCTCCAATGTTTCGTTCAGCAAAGTTGCTTACGCCTTCAACGGCTTGAGCGAGGAAGTTGTCTTCCAAGATGCCTGGAACCATATTATCATTGATGAAGGCAAGCATTGCTTCACTTAGATCATATCCGCCCTGTTCGTTTTTCCCTAGAGTGCTTTCCTGACCACCAAATTCATCCAAGAACACTTCCCATAAACCATTCACATAACTGAAAGTCCATGCGGTATCGCTAGGACCCTTATCAAAATCGGGAATATCAATCCACCCATCGTCATTTCCGTCAATTCTATCTAGGAGACCTAGACCTGGAGCAACTATATCCTCAGCAGTACCAAAAACTCCCTCAGCAGCTCCTGCAACACCTGCTACAGCCCCACCAATAACTGGCAACCCTCCAGCGTTGTTGGCTATTGATCCCAGAATCCCGCTACCTGTGGGGATCTGGCTCCAGTCAATCTTCTTATCTGCAACAATAACAACCCAAGCTCTTGCTCTGGGGTCCTGCCAAATCATAGACAAGAAGATTTTGCCCAATTCTAAGTAGGCTTCTGGATACCAAGTGCCTCTGTCTTTTTCGGGTTTAGTCCCACGAATTGTTTCGTAGCTTTCTTGCATCTCCGTCAACTCATAAAAGCGAGAACGAAGATCTTTCCAAATACGGGTAGCATGGTCTAAGGTTTTTCCGCTTTCAACAAGCAGCTTGTATTCTGCATGGTTTTGTTGCTCGGAATACTCTTTATCGTATAGCATTCGAGCCACATCACCCACATTAGTGTCTGCTCCCTCAGTATAAACACCACTGGCCGGATCAATCCAAACAGGAACGGGCGCCCTAATGCCACCATATACGTATTCGTATATAATTGGGTTAGAGGCGTCCTCCTCCTCTTTGTACCATTCACTAACAGTTATCTGTGCAAGTGTCGGGTGCGGTGATGTTGGTTGTTCTGGTTCTGATTCAGCAGCTGTGGGGGAGCCACCGGATAACCTTCTGCGAGCAGCCTCTCTTGCTTCAGGTAACTTATTCACAAAATGTGATGTGCGGTTGGTTACCGCTGACCAGGGTTGCCAACTGTTACCGGAGGCTTTATATGTTTTTTGTGCCACCTGGGTAGCGAAAACGGGATCGACTAGAAGGTCTTCTGCTGGTCTGCCATCGAATTTGTCTTCATGCCAAGAAATTTGACATTGCCACAAACCGTAGGCGTTGCCATTTCTCCCATTATGAGCATCGATTTTGAACCCAGATTCAGCCCAACAACAAGCAATTGCCGTCGTAAGGTCTTCTTCTGTGATCCAGCCCCCAATGGAATAAGCTAAGTCAGCTATTTGATCAATACTGAGCTTGTTGCCTGGTCCCGGGGTAAGATCCCCAGCGGTACCGGTGGGCCCACCGTTGGCAGCAAATTGGGCGTTGGGATCAGACAAGGGGTCAATCTTTCCCAAATCTTCAATGATCCCCAGTTGATCCTCTAGATCAGCTAAGGGGCTCGCACGTTCGCTCAATTCCCGCATCATCTCGTGCAGCTCTTTGTTTTGTTCTCTTAGCTTTAGGTTGTCGCTGTCTCTTTGTAGTCCAGTGGTGATTGGTGTCAACCCAGAGGTATATAGCCAATGTGGCTTGCCATAAAAAACGGTGGATCTATCTTCGAAGGGTCTTACTGCAACGATGTAGTTAGGAAGAAGGGCCGCACAAAGCTGGAACAGGTCCCAGACCGATTTCATATAAGTCTGAGCGCGGAACGATACTTCATCAAACTCTCCATCGTCATCGAGTCCTTTGCTCAGGCCCAATACCTTCTCTAATAGTTCGCTGACATTATTATCTGGAGCCACAAATTCAAGGGCCTGCGCTCCCACCGTGTTTTCGAGTCCAAATAGCTGACCTAGGCTGCCCCCAGCGCCCTTGAAAGTAACCGTAGGATTCAATATGGCACTAGCTCCTGGAAGCAATAAAGCAAAAACATCCCCGAACCCGAATCCATCATCTGACTCTGGCTGGAACTCCTGTCCGGATTCAGCAATGGCTTCATTTAGATATCGATCTCCACCAGACTCCATGATGCGTCTTGCGATATCGGTGCTATAGAGAGATCTTCCCTCGGACTCAACTTCAGCTGGGGCTTCTAATTCTTCTGGGTTCAACCCTTGACTCAAGGCTGCGGCAATCGCTAAACCGCCGTCCATTGTGTCTCCACCCAGAAACTGTGCTACACCAAAACCATTACCAGGATAAATGTTCCGCTTATAAATTTCATAATCAGGATCGCGGTTGATATTAGTCCACATTGCAGTCATGAGCGCAGACACGCCGCTTCGGGTATTAGCTACACCACCAAAAGCATCGAAGCCGAAACCCTGCCCAAGATCCTCTCCTGGATCAAAGAAACCTTTGGCTCTTTCCTGAAGGTGTTTATAGCGAAACTCCCCCTTTTCTCTTTCGTTCTCAGAGAGTGAGTCATACAGCATCATTCCGAAGTGTCGAATACCAAATTTGTTCTCAGAGAAAATAAGGTTTTCAGTAGCAAGAGCAATCATTTCTTTGAAAGTGGATGCCCCCATTGTCAAAAGTCTGATCATCAGATCTCGTGGCTCTGATAACCACAGGGCTAATCCATCCGACTGGGTAAACAACGACCCGTCTATCTTTCCGGAGTGCCCCGATTCCGAAGTTGTATTAACCATTGGGGATAGTTCAATGGCATCTGACTGAGCAGTTACTGTAACGATATCACCTTGCTCTACTTCGGTAATTGTTCCGTTGAAAAGTGTTTCGAGAGCATTGGGCGAACTTGAATATCCGGCTCTAAGATGAACTCTGACCCCGGGCTTGAGGCGTATTCTGTCTATTTCAACAATAGACCCTGTGGTGCCTGATATGATGTTTCTATAAGTATTTCCCAGAAGATACAAAAGCCCATCGCCGTCTCCAGTGGCTATTGCTGGATCTTTATAGTCATCAATAGCATAACTATCATCCTCCATCAAAACATCGAAACCCGCTTGCTCAAGTGCTTCTTGGTATTCTTTGGGATAACGTAAGCGACCATTGTATCTGGTGGTTAGCTTAGAGTAGAGGTTCGACAGCCTTAAAACTAAGGTATCACCCAGAATATCTTCTGAACTAACCACAGAGAAATCAATGACAGATTGAATGTTGTAGAAGTTATCAAAAAGCTTTACTCCAGCGAAGGTTCCCCCTTCATCAATGAGCCACAACATATAAGTAGGAAAAGCTCTCACCATCCGACCAGACTGGTCTCGGTACTGAGAGTCTGTCATCATTTTTTCAAATTGCCCAAAGGGGTCGTCATCTAAAATGGGCATTTGATGAGTGCCTGGAGTCAGCCCTTCAATGAACGGTTTATCATGTTTGGTTGCAGCGGTGTTCTCTTTGAATTTAATACCGGATTGCTGCTTTGTAAATTCGTTTGTTTCATTAGAACTTGCCCCCAACTGCATACCACTACGGGTTAAACTAAGCATCTGGTGGTTTTCACCGGTCGGGTTCTGGATGTTAAGGTATGTCTCTACTGTGTGCTTGTAGCCTTTTGTTAGGGAGCCAACCGAGCCCTGCTCATCGGGCTCGCCCTTTTCTTGAACTTCAACCCCATCTACCATCACGGGATCTGGGTCGTCTAGATCTGTAATCCCCGCACCTACAACATCATCGTCTTTCCAGTTAACAATATCATCATCAATCGTCTGAAAAGCTCGGAAATAATAATCTGGGTCGAGTGACCCCACCACTTTCCCTTGATCATCTCTAACAGACAAG
This sequence comes from uncultured Iamiaceae bacterium, assembly GCA_964494405.1. Lineage (GTDB taxonomy): Bacteria > Actinomycetota > Acidimicrobiia > Acidimicrobiales > SKKL01 > Actinomarinicola. Next base: position 74,700 of record CAZBTQ010000001.1, on the reverse strand, counting down.
GGAAAGTCCGGGTAAGCGTTAAATACGCCCCACATCTGCTTGATCCTCAAGAAGGGGTTCCTCTTGGAGAACTGATCAACTAATTCTTGTTGCTGTTCATGAGACAGTTCTTCTCTGCGCTGTTGGAAAATATCAAAGTCAGTGAACTCCAAGGCGACATTGTAGACCCCTGGGGTGTCCTCAACTACTTCAGTGGTCCATTTCACCGGAAGAACGTATTTGATACCACATAGAGCGGTGACCATATTCTTAATTCCGAGAAACCCTAGGACACCCCTAGAGTTTTCTAGTCGAGCTAAACCGTTGACGTGTTTCAGGACTCGCTTAAACCCATGAAGTGCCTGCTCCCCAAAAACAGTAAACTGCATTGAGATAAATGAGTCGCCACCCCCAATGTGTTGATAAGTGGGGTCTTCTTGCATCTGCAACTGCAACGTCGCAAAGTTATTGCTAAGATTAACCGACACCCCATTAAGGACCACCCTGGTCGGATCCAACTCAAAGGGATCCATGGGAACGTCCCATTCATTGATACTGGATAAGTTATCTTGTTTTTTCTTTGCGTCACTCAGCAGTTGGAAGAAGGGCAGATTCTTCCAAGAGTTGAACATAAAATTGAACCACTGTGTTCGTACCCCGTTCGCAATAGCCTCAGCCATTGCCGGAGTCAAGGGGCCGTTTTCATCTTCGTATTTCTTCAATGACTTGTCGATGAATTCCTGAAGTAGTTCGTTAGTCATACCTTCCGGGCTGTTGATTACATTTAAATTACGTAGGTACTCCAACATTGCAGTCCTACCAGAGAAGTCCCCGCTAACGATGTTAGAAGAACTATTCACATAGTTATATGTTGCCTGGGGGTTAGTGTTTACATCAACTCCCAATCTACCCAACAAGGCTTCCCATGACGATTTTGCTCTACCGATATCGACATCTTCACCTTGTTGACGGTAGTTCGCCATGTCAGCCGTGAAAATTCGTCCCGGAACCTTCCTGGGGTAATACAGTCTCATTTCACGACCATCAAGAATCTCCTGGAGTCTCTTGAAAGTCGTAAAGCCCTCAGCTTCATAGTCGTAAGAAATAGGATTATCGTCAGCTTTTTTGTCGTACTCTACTAAAAACCCTCGACTGATATTGTGAGCCATCGTCTGAGCAGCACGGCCCACATACTGGCGAAAGCGACCCCAGTGAACAGCTTGATTGAAGTCCTCAATAGGGGGGAGGAAGACTTTATGGTTAAATGCTTTCATTCGCAGATCAACAACAAAGCACAAGGGAAAATCAGGTATTGTTGATACGCTCAAATTGTTTAAGGTCACTCCAGTTACTCCATAAACAGAGTTGAGCAAATTGTGTCTAACTGGCAAGAATGGGGTGTATCTGAATTGAGTGATCAAACCCCTGAGAGAAGATAGAAATCTATCTATCACTGCATCCGATGCTGTATGGAAGTTAATATCCAGCTCATCTGCATCGCCTATTCCCCAAACCGAGTCTTGGTTGGGGAAGTACAGCCTCATATCGATAATTGTCTCAGAGTGACCCGAGTTGAACTTAGCGGTAGTTTGTTGTCTGATGACTCCACCAGTCATAGATGAAGTTTTGTAGTTATTAGATACTGTGACATTAGTGGGTGGAACCAAGAATTTGGATCCACCTATTCTACACTCCCAGCTGTTAATGGGTGGCGGTGGGGTATTCTCTCGCTGAATCTGGCTGCCGAGTACTTCCCGTATTCTCTGATCCGTGGTTAAGAATCCGAGAGCCGAACCGAATGCTCCATCTTCGTCAGTAAAGAGATTGACGTACGAATCGTCAGTAAATTTGACGGCTTCTTCTTCATTGGTGTCTTCAACGGATCTAGCGTAAAGATCAAGCAGTCTGTTGAACTTCGGTCCATACCACTGCGCCGCTGTTATATAAGGCAACCCATCAGATTGAGTGATCAACAAAGAGAGGCCCACTCGATAAGCGGAGTCCAAAACGTTAGTTCCTGACTCAATAGATTGCTGAAGCTGAGAAATTACCTTATCAATCTCAAGCAGGACATTTGAAAAAACTGCTTTTTTGAAAATGATCCATTCTCTAGAACCAGGAAGTGGAGCGTGTTCGTTTGCCATAGTTTTAGAATACCTTATTCATTAACATACGAGAACCCAGCCTTGTGGCGGAGCTTCCCTTTACATTGGACCCGATAGCTTTACTGGTCACAGATTTAATCGGCTGCTTTTTATTGAAATCTGTCAAGCTAGCCATTGGTTTGTGGTTAATCAATTCTTTTGGCCTATATTTGGCTGAATGATAGTTTGGATTTTCGTAACCCGTTTTATTAACTTGAAGTCTAGCTGGAGCAGAATGAAAGTAGCCTTCAAACGACCCTTGCGTTCTTAGGGTGGAAGCAGGGGCTTGAGGAGCTTGTGGAACAGATGTTCCTGTATGGCGACCGTGACCCAAAGCCGTATTCGTCGCATCGGTCATTGTTGCTGGATTAGGCTTATAAGCTACCGATGGAGTACCTGCGGCGTCTGTTAACTGAGAGTTTTGATCTCCAAACATTTTAATATTGTCCTGCTATCGAGCCATAAGATGAATCAAAATTAGGTTGATTGCGTTTATACATGGTACCATGAACGTCTGAGCCGGTCAAAGCTGAGAGACTGTCAGCCATCTCTGACGAATTAAAGTCTCCACGCATTTGGATCTGGTAGTTGGTGCCCAAACCGGACCCGGAATATTGGCCTGGAGGAGAATAATTCAATTGAGGTGGTGGTATTTGTTCATAGGCGGAACCGCCTGGAAGGTTGCTCGGACCTTGCATATCTTCAGCTGAACGACCCTTGTTGCTCTGATAAGCAAACGAAAACCCTACTAATCCTAGTAACCCCGCCCCAACTTTTAATGTGGTCGGGTTTCTAAAAGCTCTGGACCACAAATCTTTATCGAAAAGACTGACCAGCCTAGTTGCCTCATCGCTTTCTCTTCTTATGTATTTAGCGGCTGCCGCTGCTTTAGCCCCCTCATAAGCTTTAGTGGCGCCAGGAAGTTGCACTACCCGTTCTTGGGCTGCATCCAAGATTTCTCCAGCGCCTATCCGAGTTCTAGCTTCATTTAGGAAGTTTAGTTGCTTCTGATATATTTCGTCATCAAGCAGAACTCTGCCAGCTTCATGAGACTGGACATTAAAGTAGGCTTGAGTGGCTTGAGACAAGTAAGACATGTCTACCCCACGCTTATAAAGCGTCCCATCGTCTAGTCTATCCACACCATAGAAAGATTTGTTGAGTATATTTTGTAGCCTCCCACCTTTACCGGATTCCATATGTTGCATCATCGCCCCAAAACGATGGAGGAATGCATCAACGTCATCTGCCTCATCAGCCCAATCACCAACATATTGCAAGATGTCTTTGTTGGCCTCAAAATAGCTCAAGCGAGAAACATCGTCCATGCCAAACATAGGAAAGATTTCATCTAGCTGATCTTCTGAGTCAAGAAATTCACTAACAGCACGCATGCGAGTGCCAGCAAATTCTGAGAATACCTTAGCTTCCTGCATGTCGTCAAAGCTAAAGGCTACATTTTCCATCCCACCAGCTAATCTGGCTGCATCGACCAAGGTAGCAGTTTCGTCATCGAAGTCCTGCATCAATCTGTCGTAAACCGCTGTCATTTCTGAGTATCTGCCCTCCTCAGCCATGAAATCAGTTATCTTCAAGGTCTTGGAAATTTCTCCCAAACCCTCAACCATGGAACCAATAGCTCCCCCTTTACCCGCTACAGCTAAAAGCTTGCTGTCTATTGTGAGATTAACCCCTTGATCCGCTGCTCCCCCAAACAAGCGACCAAGATCCTTATACATCTCCTCAATGCCACTCTCGATAACACTATCCCCAGAAGCATCAGTCAAAAGTTTTGTCATGGCGTCAATGACGTTCTCTTGTTCGAAATACCTAACGCTTCCAGCGAAAGTATCATCTAACTGATTGATCTCCTCCCAATTGTCGTTGATCACAGAGGCAACAATCATTCTTGCATTTGAAGCTCGACCCAACAAGCCTTTTGTCTTCTGAACTCTCTCTAACTGATCTATTACATAGTCAGACCCAATAGCATCAAAAGCTTCATCAGCAGCTTCTTCAAGGTTCTGCATTTGAAGAAGGATGGGGTGAACACCAAGTTTCTTATATCCCGTACGAGCCTTTAACTCAACAGCTTTTTTCTCTAAGATCTTCAGCTCAGCTAGTTCTCTTTTAGCTTGTTTCGTGGCTTCTGCATCCAAGGTACCGGAGGCTAAACTGCTTTCCAGTTCAGACACTTCATCAAGTTGGTTCCATATAACGCTCTTAGCGAGGATCTGGTCCGTGTCTTTGTGGTGAGTTATGACTCTACTCAAAGCTTGTTCATCTGCCAAAATAGACTGATTCATCTGGTAAACGAAATCTAGCGTCCCCCTAGTTGCGGCATCGTAAGTTCCCGTTTGCAGCATGCCGTCAATTTGATCAATGACTCTTCGCGCTTCGTTGCGTTGTGCCAATAGTAGCTGAGCTTCGTCATCCCCCCTTTGTTCTAAAATGGTGTCGATAACACGAGATCTTGCGTCGATGTCAAAAACAGCCTGTTCTCCAATGCCGGTCGGCTGACGAGACATGACCAATTTTAAGCGTTTTTGTTTTTCGTCCCAACGAACCATTGAGATCAAGGCGTCGTCAAGGTCGAACCCACCAAAAGCTTTATGGAAAAGTCGAGTATCTAAATCAGAAAGAACGACATTATCTCCATGCAAAATGTCAGTCACCATCGGAGATATCTTCTTATGGGCTGTGTCTGGAAGTACCCCTTGCTTATAGATCTGCTCTGAAAGCACTTCACCACGGATAGCGTCGGGCAGGGGTAATCTGGGTCTACCGTTTTTACCGGTAAACATGTCTTGGTGCTGCCCAAGCAGTTGTCTTATCAATGTGGGGTGATCGGAGACTGATAAACCTGCCTGTTCTAAGATGGCCAAACCAGATTCCCACCCCTGTCTTTCTTGGGTTAGGATATTCGCTAATGGGTCCCCAGGCAGTATATCTGGTCTTAAATTCTGTAGATTCTTACGAAGATTTTCCGGGAGTCTGCCTGCTTCGATTTCGGCGAAATTTTGTCTGAAAAGTTCTCTGGCATGAGCTTCCATGTCTGCGGGATCGTAGAAATCTTGATGAGTCAACATTGTGTCAATATCCAGATAAACATTCTTCCCACGAGATCCACGGCGAGGGTCCAAAGTGTGGAAGGTTCCTTTGGCTCCACCCAGTCCACCTTCAGATTTAAAGTTGTCAGCCCCGCCTATGTATGTAAACTCTCTATTATAAATCTGCTCCAGCTCATTAAATGCATCTTGCGCTCCAATAATTACGTTACCTTTCAGGGAGGTCCCATCGGCTCCCTCAACATCAAGACCGTAAGCCCTCAAGTTAAATACTTCACCAGAGCCTTTCTTGGCCTGGGCTAGCTCTCTAGCGTCAGCGATATGTCCTAATGCAGTCTGGATACGTGCTGCATCTTCTAGGGTATCCACCTTTACCGATCTGGCAAATTTTTCCATCTCAGAAAGTTTACCCTTAAACCCATAATCTGCTAGAATCTCGTCGGCTCGATATTGTGTTCGTCGAATAAACAAATTAACCATTCTAGGGTTCATGACTACAGCACCATCCAAGGCGTGCTTCATAGTTTTATCGCTCAGTCCACCAGAGCGGAAAAATTGATTCAAGGGGCCCGAGTCAAGGTTCGATGGATCCAAGGCAAAAGCGCTTACCGGATTAGACGTCGTTGCAGAATACTTAACGGGATTGAATAAACCACGAACACGCTTCAAACCACCAGGGTCCATGAAGAAATCAAGCTCTCGCTCCATCACCTTGACAATTTGTTCGTAGGTAAGCTCCTTGCCCCCCTTTTTAATGCGTAGAACAGAAGTGGTACCTGTATCAGGCATTATAAAACCTTTCATCTTCCCAGATGATGTTTTATGTCTTTTGATGAATTCCCGTGTACTCGACTGATCTAGATCGTAAGTCTCAAAGACAATTTCGTGATCGGGCAGCCTTTGTTGCAGCACCTCGATAATCCCGGAGTGTTGAGTGCCTGAGGAGGACCTTGATGATCCAAGTTTGTCAAATTGACTCCTTGCTCCAGTTATCCCCGTCTCTAGATCAAGTCTCTTAGCTGCGGTATGAGTAGCATGAACTTGCCCGGTTGCAATATCTACGAACTGGGGGCGGCCCTCGCTGTCGAAATGGACCTCAGTAGTTCCACTCCTACGATGTAGTCTATCGATTAGATATTGTAGAAAATCATCAGGCACTAATAACCACCATTAAACCTTATCGAACCATTTCCGCCCTGAGTCCTAATAGGGACCACATCTGCGTCGATGTTGTTCATGCTTAAAAATCTCCTAATCTCTGCTTCACTAGACCCTTTTCTATGGTCTGGGTAAGTGGGGTTGATGAGGTTGGCTTCGGAGATCTGTTGTGGGTAGTAACCCATTTGAGCTAGATCCAGACCCAAGGACTGGGCCACTTTGATCTGTATGTCACTCATCGAAGAGTTGGGTTGCCAGATCGGGCTATCCTCTGGCGGGAGCTCATGATCTTGGAAGTACTCGACCAAGTCAGGGCGCTCCTCTACCTTATACCCCCACGCAGCTTGATAGAGTCTGCGTTCCAGTCTAGGGGCCGTAGAAAGGATCCTCTCGCGTTCCTGCTCCGGGGCCTGGAGCATCTCAAGGAAGTGCTCTCGCTTGCGCTTAGGGACCGCCTGAGCTAGCTCTGTGGGGTTTAGGGTTCTGAGGTCTGCTCCATACATTGTATTACGGGAAAGCCTTTGGAACTCTGAGGCCATAGCTGAATCCCCCAACATCTTGGCTTGATTCTCTAGTCGTCGATATTTAACGAATTCCAAGATATCGGTCTGTTCCTCAACAGCCATTTCCTTGAGCCGAGATTCCGGGATGTGACGTTCCCCGGTTATAGCCTCTTTAGTTTGGACATAACCTGAGGCCCCGAAGCCCAAAGCTGCGCCCAAGGTACCGCCAACAGCCTTGGCTCCACGGCTGACCCCAAAAAGCGAGCCAACCGTGCCCAGGGCCAAACCGGCAAGTAGTGGATTACGTTGAGCGTTCTGTTGCACCAAGGGTTCAACAAAATCTCTATACGGGTGGCTCCAGGAAGGGAAAGTTGACCCATAGATATGGTTCTGCTCCCAGTCTTCAACAGCTGTGTTGTGTGGCATGAACTTTGTGTTGAAATAAGTTCCTGCGTGTTGGATTTTCTCAAAACCTTGACGAACATTAAATTCAAGATCGCTCATATCCAATTCGTCAGCTGATGAATACTTATATTTATAGGGGGAGAATTCGTATCTCTTGCTTTTTGCTTGAACCTGAGCTCTAGTTGTTTCAATGACATTACGATAGTCATCTGCCTCAGGATGAGAGTCTATCATCCTGTTGACCTCGCGATATTGTTCACTATAAGGAGCAACATCACCTAAGATTTTAAATTGATCAATCAACCCGTAGCGACCATATTGATCTGAGTGCAGATTATTTAGTCGCTCATAAGCAGTCCCGGGGAGCCTCAATTCCCCTTCAACAACCTGGCTATAAGGATCGCCATGATGGAAATCGTCAATGGACCCTGGACCAGGGAGCCATGGATACATCTTACCCATTCGGTTTTCAATTGGGTTGATGTAGTTCATATCGGTTCGTTCTTTAGGAACAAAACGGCGAGCAACTTCAGAGAACTCTAGGTTGGCGAAGTTACCCTCGAATGGTGTGGGGAAGTCACCCAAACCACCAAGGTTGAGATCCCAGAAGCCCCTTGATGAACCAAAGGCATATGACGAAGACTGCAGGACGGGGTTGCTCAGAGACATGTCTTGGTTCCCATAACCAAGAAACTCTCTTGTCGAGCCAAAGGCGAAGCCATAAATACCAAAAAGCTCCTGTAGTCGATAACCTGTTTCTGAAGCTTGGTTCTCTAAACCACCCCTGGTCACCACCCGTTCATTAGGTACGATCGGCGGCCTGACTGTTCCTGGCTGCCCAGCAGCTTGGATCAAGCGCTCGTTGCTTGCGCCAAGGGCCTGTGCGGTTCGTACTTGGGCGGAGTTTACTGACTGACCACCTGCCGAAATCAATTGCTGGTTGCTGGCTTGAAGACTCGATTCCGCAGCAAGTCTTGAGCTTGAGATGGTTGGCCCTGCGGCAACGCCTCTAACGGCCGCCTGTATCTGTGGGACAGCGCCACCTTCCCCCGGGCCAAAGCCACTGGCTGACCCACCATAAAGACCCTGGGCGTCATACATGCCACTTTCTCCGATGGCGGCATAACTGCTCAACCCCCGCTGAAGAGCCTCTTGGTGCATGACCTTTTCTGGTTTAAGAAAACGACCAACTGTAGCATTGAGCGCTGGGGTTAAGGGTCCCCAGGGGCCAGTGAAGTAATCTCCGGTTACAGGATAGGGTCTGTCTTCAGCGGTTTTTTTCTCATAGTGGTATGGATCTATCGGCCTTAACGGGGAGAAGTCGTAACCATAGGCTAGCCTTTCCAGAGGGGTTCCAAAAGTCTCATCTGTGTACTGTGCCCCAGATTGCAATCTACGATACCAAGAAGGTCTGTAGTATTGAATACGTCCCCCAGCCCAAGGGCTATTACCCAGAAGCCAATACCTACCTTGACGCACGGCTACTTCACCATGCTTCATCTGATCTAGCTTCTCATCATAACCCATTCCACCAGGAACCACCCCAGCACCAAGAGCCTGGGCATGGACCCCCACCTCAGCTGCTTTGCCTAAGACAAGCGGGCTATAAACCCTATTTCCCTGGTCGTCTTTTTCGTTGACCATTCCACCCAAGGTTCTGTCTAAGGTCAAAGCCCCCACCCCGGCCGCATAAAGCGGTAAGGCCCTTTGACCAATTACGCCCCTGGCATAGAAATCTAGTGGACCAGCATAACGGCCCATGTCCAATCCCATACCAAGAGTCTGCAATGGCTTATTTAGTCGACCAAAGAAGTGGGACACCGGAACAGAGGCTCCCGAAAATGCTTCTGGGTTCGACCAGGTGTTAACACCCAATACACTGCCAATAGCACGAGCCCCGCTGCGCTGATATGCGGTTCCAAAGGTTGGTACAAAAACTGAATCCGCATAACCAAACGGGTTGAATTCGACTCCCTCGTAAGAGTCGGAAGCGGACCCAAACTTACGTCGGATTACAGATAGGGCGTAATCTCTTGAAGATGATGGGGAGGTTTCAAAATGTTGAGTTAAATATGAGCCAATTAACTCTCCAGACTCAGGGCTTCCACGAAGTTGATCTATAATTGCTTTTCGGTTGCCCGCTGATGACCTAGACCCCTGGAAAACCTGATAGTTCAGGTAGTCGATCTGCATCGACAACAGGGCTGTCCGTGCCTCGGTGAACTCGGTGCTTGTTATGGATCCGTTAACCTTTAGATCATCAAGCTTGGTCATGACGCGTGGGAGCATTTGATCAAATGATCCGGCGTTGACGAGTTCTTCTCTGATGGCTAAGGTTCTGTAGAGATTATTCTTCAGCTCGTCAATACGAGTACTGATTGTAGCCGTTCTAGCTCCCTGGCCCACCGGACGATCCCAATATGATGGGTCGGTGGCATTCTTCAAATGCTTTTCTATAAGAGAGCTTTGCGCGGCCCTAAGCGCCCTAGCACTATCGGGGCTCAGATTTATTGCATCCTCTTCAAGGGACTTTTGTAGTTGACGAGCAAAGTTGACAACTTGAGAGTTCGAATCCAAACTGGAAATAGGAACATAACCGGCGCTGTCCCCAACTAACCCTGTCTTGGGTTCCAAATCCCGGAATGTGTGGCCAAACAGTCCTTTTAGTTTGGGGTCTGTTTCCATTCCCCGAACAACTCGTGGCGTCCATGCATATGGACGGGTCGTCTGATTGAAATTATCAAAGGCCTCAGCTACCTCTGCAAATGTTTTATGCAACTTTCCATCAAGTGTGACGGTTCCATCTTGAGCAAAAGCTAAGGTCCCTTTACGGGTACGAGCACTACCGTCCTTAAGCAGTCGGCCAAAAGTCTGAGGGTTATTAATGTCTACCTGGCGATTGCGGAATCGACTAAGGACACCCTTCAAGGAGTCGGGCTGATGATCGTCAATGTTAAAGAAATCTTTGAATTTTTGACTAGAGCCCTTACCAACAAACCTGTCCAACATTTGCCCTGGTTTTGTTTTGGGTTCTATATCTCCACGCAGCGGCGCTGTGCCTGTTTGGCCGACTCCTAGCCTAAGGTTTCTGCCCATGATCCGATTCGCATCGGGGTCAGCCAATTTGTATTCACCAGCCAAGAGCTGGGAAGTAATCTCTCCCTCCTTAGTTGCCCCTATCTTAGTGACTTTACCCTTGCTGCCTCTAGACTTGAGCCATACATACAGGTCATCATCCATCCGATTAGCATCGCCGAGATAGGCCTGATTACTAAGCCCTGGAACGATTTCGAGAACCGATCGCTCCCTGGCATCGCGTTTGACATTCCACCCTACTGCTTCTAGTGGTTTGATATGGATGAGTGGAATCTGGAAGTTGGCGGCAACCGTGTCACCAAATCGGAGAGCTCTTCTCTTGAGGGTCGAAAAATCAACTACCTTACCTGAACCAGTTTGATAGACGCCGCCCAGAGTATAGTCTCCAATCTCAGAAGAGATGGGGTCTCGTAGGCGCATGTTGTTGGCTAGTTTACTGATGTTTTCGTCTGCGTCCGTCCCAGTTTTAAAGAACCCTCTATCTATGGCGGTTCCAACTGTTAGCGGCTTGAGTCCAAAAATATTTCGATTATCTCTGTGCCAAGGTTTGGAAATGGCTCCATGCTCAACTAGGAAACCTTTAAGTCTGGCACTATTGTTGGGATCTAGTCCGAACTTGCGTAGATTAGCCTCTAGAACATGATCTGCAACCTTGGTGCCCGAAGCTGGGTCCACCACAGTCATACCCATCTTTTCAGCACTGCGTCTGATCAGGAAGGATCTTTGGGCGTCGGTTATTTGCCCTGTAAAGTCTTCGTATGGCAACCTACCGGTTCGGAATAGAGCGTCACCTGCCCTAGGGACTACTTGCTTTTCAATATGGTTCCATTGTTTTTGAAGTCTCTCATCAACGGACTTCATAAACCTGGCATCACCAAAAAGCTGGTCCGTCTCTTTAACTGCCTGAGTTATGTTTCTTGCTACGACCTCAGCATCGCCAGCTTGGTTAAACAAGGACGTTCTTTTATGCAGGGCGTCAAAGAAGTCGTTTGTGTCACCCAGTTCATGAACTAGATTGTTTCCTATTCTAAGTCTATTAGATATATCAACTTTTTTGCTGGCTCTATGTGGACGTTCTACCCGGAAATGGTCCGCAAATGTTTTGGCGCCTTCATTGGATAATCCATGTTCGCTCTGTAAGCGTTTAATAAGCTGCTTGTGATATTCCTGGCTGATTGATTCTTGATAAAACCGGCCTGACTTAAAGTTTCCGCCACCAGAGTAATTGGCTAGTTTGTGGGCCAAATCAGCAATTGGGTTTGAATCACCGGCCACCCTCTGTAGTGCTCTTACTTCCTCGTTGTCAAAGTTACTAAAAGCTCTGCTGCCCGACATAAGATCGTCAAGATGCTTGTAGCCCTCGCCCATTTGGCGATATGTGCGCCCAAAGGTTGAAACACCAGTGACCATGCCCTTTAATGGGCCAGGGAGCTGATCAGCTATAGATCCGCCTGCTGTGTTTTCTGAAAAGGCAAACTTGAGGAGCTTTCTTCCCTTTTCTGAAGAACTAAGACCTTGTAAGTCTAATTGTTTATTGTAGGCTGCCATCCCCTTTTTCTTAAGATGAAGATGCTCAACTAGGCCTACGTTTTCAGTCTTAGAAGCTTGAATTGCATTAGCGAATGCCCCAGTTGTTTGACCGCTGATCCGAACCCCTTGTTGGAGCACCTCAGAAGCATCATGGCCCATTCGCTCAAGGAGCGCCCTGACTCCCACTGAAGCCGTTCTAATGTTTTGGTTGTTTTGGCTTGCGAAAACTGCATCGTCGCCATAAGACATGAACTTTCGCCAAGCTTGTTGCCCACCAGCTGTCCCAGCCTCAAATGGCGTGATCATCGTGGCTATGTTGATGGTGCTTTGTTTTACGAAGTCAGTTATTACATCAACTGGGTTATGCCAATCAACCTTCTCAGTTTCTGATTCTCCGGTACCGAAAACGGGATCGGTAACACCACGTTGTATAGCCCAAGCTGCTGGTAACTCGTAAGGGAGGCGGCGGGCTTGAGCAACTAACCTCTGCTGAATAGCGTCCTTCATCCCCCACATCGCTACGGGGTCTTCTTGACTTCTAGCTCTGGCGTCTCTGATCTCTTCTAATCTGATGAAGAACCCGTCAGTTGGTTTTTCGTTGACGACGGTTCCAGCTCTGATAATCTTGGTGTCTTTATCTTTTATAAAGAGGCGTTGTTGGGGGTTGTCGTCTACGAAATTTCGCTTAATTCCTTGATAAGAGTCTAAAGCTGCTTGTACTTTTTTGTACTTCTCAATACCCTCTTGAGCTATCTTGGAGGTAGAGTTCTCAAGTTTGTACCCAAGACGGACCCCGCCCTTGCGTAGCATCTTCCCGCCAACATGCATCCCGACCATAGTTACCGCTGAGGTAGCAAAAAACCGCATGACAGGATCATCATGCAGTTTTCTAGCAATAGCCCCGCCTTGTGGGTCGGGGCCCTCAGTTGGTTCGGTGGAGAGGGGGATGTCCTGCTGACGAACACCAAAACCTACATTGTTGATTGGGCCTTGGTCTCTTATCATTTAAGGATTACCCCGGTTTTTCTAGATTAGAAACGTCCATATTAGTTTCATGAATAGCCTGCATCATACCAGCCATCAACTTGGATTTGACTGGGTCCGCTTCCTCTTCAGCATCTTGTTGAATGAGCCTCGGTGCGCCAGCGTCACGCAACTCAAGAATCTTTTCCGACAAAGCTAACAGTTCAGCTGATTTATAGATAGATAGGTTTTCTACCTCATCTAGAGACAGAGAAGGCATCGCGGCAATAATGAAAGCTTTGATTAAATTAGTAACCTTAACTGATTCTTCTCTGGCTTTTTCCAGCTCAGTAATGAAAACCTCTTCATCACTAAAACCAGAATACTCTCTAATCTGATCACAAAGACTGGAGACAAACCCAGCAGATTTTGAAGTGTCCACTCCATCAATGGGCCAAATGACACATCGCTCCACGACACTTTCTTCTAAATCAATGGAAGATTCGTACTTCGAACGCTCTATATACTCTTTAACTTCAGCGCTTGTCAAGGGTCGAAAAATAATGTCTTCACCCATATAACTGGCTGAAAACACTTTCCCGTATTGTTTCTTGCCCTCAAGAATTAGCTGTTGTCGGTCCATTTATAGACCTATAGTTCTTTAACATCCATGGCTACGAAGCCAGAAACTTCCATTACGTTCTGAGCAATTAGAGAGGGTGTCCCAGCCAAGGCTCCGGCAAGGTTTGTGGAAGGGTTGGTGAAATCCAGCTCAGGAAATAGCATTACAACACTAGTCAGCTGCTCTTCGTGAAGTAGCGTTGCTTCAGCCTGACTCAGCTTCCCTGCTTCATTGACTTTTTCCATCTTACGAATATGAGCACGATACTCGGTACGTTGCAGCGGACGCCAGACAACATGTGTCTCGGCATCTATTGATGTGACGTATATCTTTCCGAATTCAGTTTTCCAAGCTTTCATTTGACCCACAGTGGGGCCATCAGGCCAGAGCTCCTCTGAGTCATCTTCCATTTCTTCTAGGGTTCTTGCGGGATTTAGTTCTTCCGCGTCATCCATACCTGACTCGTCAAGATCGGTCTCTTCTTCAACCTCTTCGACTTCTTTAACTTCTTTGACTTCGGTCTCTTCAGACATCTTACTCCTTGAACATTTTTAAGTTAATGGGAATTCGTCTCTTGCAAAGAACGAATATGTTTCAGCTAGAACCTCTCCATCAACAGAGAAGTTTTGATCCAGCTTTACTAATTCAACGTTTTGAATTACTCTTCTGTTTTCTCCTTCTGGATCGGAATCCAAAAGGCGTTCGTTGATATCTTGGGACAAGACAGCATCAATGGGATACATCGCCGCCACAGAATCACAGTCCATCCCATCTTGGAACCCAATTATACTACCAGAGTCTGGTTGGAGTCCAATCACAATAATGAAGTTGAAAGGTGGATGTGAGCTGAAGATGTTTTTATAGCCACCAGGAGATAGGGCGTTGTCTGTATTGATCGTCCAATACCGTTCCATGTTGACTAGATCTTGTTTCAAGGGGGCAATTTGTGTTCCGTCCTTGTACATCTCAAAGCGCGCACTTGCCGCCCAAGACAGCATATCCGTCATATAGTTGGCCTTGGTTGTGGCAATCGTAAAAGCCCCAGTTACAAGTCGGTTTCCACGCATTACTGCATCATAAGTTGTTGAAGCATGTCCGTAAACGGGAACTTTGCGCTGCTCCACTGAGTAAGCGAAGTTCATTATCGGCATGTTGTTCATATTGTCGGGGGATTCAGCGCCCTCAATAAAGACTTTGACATCCTGCCCAGTATAGAAATAATCAAAATAGCTTTGAAGAGTTCTGGCATGGATTTGTGTTGCCCACTTTAAATCAATATCTTTATTTAAAACCGCAATAGGATCTGAATATAACTTAGCCATCTCTAAACCCTCATCATAGGTTGAAGCCCACGAGCCATGTAGGTCATTGTAGTCTCTGTGACAAGATCGTCTACCGACATTGTAGAGCCTTCGTCTACTATATTACACCCATAAATACGCAACTTGGAGGCTAGACCATACTCGTTGGCGAAACTCACTACTACATCAAATGGGGGTAGCATGTCTGCCAGAGGGAACATTCCCGAGTTAACAACTCTTTGCCACTTTTTCAAACGGTAAAAAGTGTACTCATCGAAGTTTGTAAAAATCATTGATCCTGCGATAGTGCGTGGCCCCCGGGTCCAGCCAGCAACATTTGTCCGCCCCAAAACCCTAACCGGCCTATTCTCTCGGTGAGTAGAATAAGATAGGGTGCTAAGTTCCCCTAAAATCAAAGGCTTCTCTTCACAAGGAACCAAAATGGTCGCAACAATATCCACCCCAGAATAACTATTGTATCTAGCCTCAGTAGAAACATACTGAGGTTGAGAAGATACAACTCCGTTACTGGTGTATTTGGAGGTCTGGCCCTGACGTACAGGAAAAGACGCTGTTCTAGATGATTGGAAAAGTGGATCTACTGGTGCCATAAATAAAGGAAAAAAGGGGAGGAGAAAAAGAAATGCCCCCGAAGCAATCTACTACTTCGAGGGCGCTTCTTTGGTTAATAGTAACTCCCTAAAGGAAGATCACTATCTTTGGTTTAGTCATTAACATAGGCGTCACCAAAAACGCCAGGGTTAATATCAGAACTCCAACCAGTGAAGTCAGTAACACCATCACGAGGTTGACCAGTTGCATACATTGGACCAAGCTCACGGGCGATGAAGGTCATTGATTCCTCAATGACAATATCGTCCATGGAAGCGCCGGAACCCTCGTTGAGGATTTCAACACCATAGATTGATCTAACTGCAGCCTGACCGTATTCGTTCGCACTTTTACTACCGTCTCTTTCGAGATATTTAAAACTTACGGAATAGACCATATCATCATCTTCGGCACCACTCGTTAAGATGTCCAACGTTTCGGATGTAACTAACCATCCTACAGGGAATCACCCCTTGGTCGTTGAACCCGAACCATGACTTGCGCTTTAGGTTCTTGGCTGCTGATTGTCCAATCTAATAGATTTTCAAACCATCACACTTATTCTTTCGAATTTTGCTGTGGTTCTATTAGCTCTAAGGAGTTTCCAGCAATTATGTTGGATTTTCTATAACTATTTCTAGCTATAGCCTCTGCTAGTTGTTGAAAACTAGCATCACCTACGTTTTGTATAGTAATAAAGCTTTCGTTCAAATCACTTACAATTGTTCTCTTCTTGTCTAACTTCGCTTGATACTTTCGGCCAGCAACTGTAGCGTACCCTGTATATTCTATCCATAAAGTTCCAACAACAAAATCACATGTCATCTTGGAATTAGGGTACCTAACGTTTTTTTCGTGGGAGAAACCGTTGTCGTGTAAAAAGTCATCTAAGATAGCTTCTTCTCGTGAATCACAAATGTGGCCATCCTTCGCCCTAAAACGCATACCAGCTGAGCCAATTTGGTAGCCTGCAACTATCAACAAAAGATTGTAGGATCCAAACAGCTGATATGCGGACCTGATTGAAAAAAACTTTTGTGTGTTGCATCTAAGCAGTGATTTAGATTGCTCTACGGCCTTATTGAATTTTATAATCAGTTCGTCATGTTTGGCGGTGTAATCCTTGATTACCTTTTGCTTAACAAAGGTAGCGGGATCTTGGTCAATAGAATAATCGGTATAGTTCTTTAACAAGAAGAGATGATTATTTGTTATACCGGCTTGTGTCATAGCTCCTTTGAATGATCCAAAGACCTTGACATAAGAACGTCTATGATAAGTTAAGTATTTAGATAGATTATTGTAATCGAAGCTTCGTTCACGAGTAACAGCGAATCGCAGCTCCTCTAACATAAGAGGTCTGTTAAAGTGCTTTGACCCGTGAACGGAAAAGGGAATATCTAATGATTCTAAAAAATCATTGTAAGTCCTGGGACTGAGTATGCTTAGAAGCTTTTCCTTATTGCAAGGAAAGTTGTTCTTTGTAACCCAATCAACTAATCGTGGAGCGCAACCATTAACCGAATAATATTCAGTTAAGAACTTGGTTGCTTCCTCGATGGTGGTCTCTCTTGGCATTATTAAAACTTTGTAGGTGATGCTAGTTATTGGTAGTAACTAGATTGTTAAAGGTGATTGTGACATCGAACACTGATACCCCTACTTTCGTAGTATTTTCAATTTGGGGTTAGACTATATCATCATCTCGTATTGAGATGTCGTGCGCTGGAGGTAAGTTGTAGTCAGCATAACTTGTTTCAGTGTTTCGCTGTGAATTATACTTCATGTCAAACTTATATTTCATATCATCTGGAATGAGATCCAGATATGGTCTGACAATATCAAAGTACTTGCGAAAACTGGTAGCTGAAAAATAAAGCTTCAGGTAGCTATTCGGTTTAGATCTTGGATTCCATTTATGGATCTTTGCTTCTATATCGAAACGCTGTTTCAAATAAAACTGAGCTACTTCGTGATCTGTCTGATTGAAACCATAGGTGCTAAGTGTTGCAAATCTACTGTATTTAAATCCGTCGTAAAGGGGGTTTTTACCTTCCGACTTTCGTTTTTGGACGGTGAGATTACCATCATCCAGAAACCAAAATAATAACCCTAACGGGGTTATGCGTTGCATCACATAGCTCGATATAATCTTCTTACCTTCATCGTTATAGAAACGATTGAACTTCAGGAAATGTCTGATGTCAGGAATGTCACAAATAACACCACAATGTTCTAGTGGGCCATATGTAGCCATCTTCGTTCGCCCATAATAACTCGTGCGGTAGATACCCCAGTGCTTGAATAGGTCCTCTAACCATTTAACATAGTTAGATTGTTTCATACTGTGGCTCATTGCAAGCTGTTTTGATCTAGTTGGATGTTCCCGATTTTGAACCCAGGCATCGCCTAGAAGAAGTCCAAAAAGACTATAATTGATTTCTTTATCAGATAGATCAAACACGATAGGAATTCTCCTTTAAAGTGTGTTTTATGTTTTTACTTACCCTTAGTCGTTACACCTTCCCACTTAATGGGCTTGGCTCGGTATTACCATATCATAAAAAAATGACTTAGGCGTCCACCGAATTCACACAATTTGCTCAGCAGCTCGCACTGCTGAGGCCCAACGATTTAGGCGGAATTTGATCGCTGTAGTAGGGCATAGCTGCTCTGATGTCTACAGTTTGTTCATCAGTGGGTAGGATGCCTCGGTGTTTATTCGTAGCATCTGTCCCAGGAAGGATATTAGACGAACGAGTAAAGTAGTTAGCTTGACCCGTTTCGTAGTATTTATCCATCATAGCGTATAGGCCTGGACGGTCAAAAACCGTAAAGACCATTGACCCTGCGATCCCTCTTTTTGGTTAAGCGATTCTTAAATCACTTCCTACAAGTTTCCTTGCGGACCCGACTATATCTTCTTCTCCGACTTCGGAGGATTAAGCGTGTTATAGCGGCCGTCTGGTGAACCATAATTTGCGGCTAATTGTTTGCTATCTGCATTCCGGATAAAGTTATATACTTGATATTTACGTTCCATTTTAAGAGTGGCATCTTTGTATATTGCATCAAGTATTCTTTGGGCGGACGAGAAACCGTATTCAATATAATAGCAGTTGCTCTGATCTTTCTTGTGAGGATTGACGCTATTCCTAGCTAATTCTAGCCTTCTAAGGCTAAAATCTAATCCCAACAAGAATTGTCTTGTGCCTAATATTCTGTAGCGCAGGCCGTGATAGTAACTAATGCCCTCATTAGTCTTTCTCTGGCCCTTTTTAACTGATATATTTCCGTCCCCATCTGAATAACCTCTTATGAAGTCAAGAAGAAAGTCATCCGGGATATTGGTAGGAAATATTAGATCAGTTGTCTTTTTGCGCGTGTTACAGTATTTCATTACTTCAGCAACAAACTCCTTAGAGTTGATTGCTAGAGTTGCAACATCGTGTTTCTTTGGACCCCCTGTTATGGAGCTCTTTTTAGAGAGCCTAATATTTTGTTGGGGGCAAATGATATCACGAACGGTCTTGAGGAAAGGAAGATCTTTGCCGGATAGACCAATGGTTACCCTTTTGAGATCTTCAGAAATAAAACCGTCTGCTAGAATAAACCCTATTAGATAAAATTTGGTAGCGTTATCGCTTTCAAATAGGGTGGAATTGTAATTCATTCATTATCTTTCATACAAGTCTGTACGGGATCTCAACTAAGTTGAGTCTTACCCACGGTATTAGCATATCACAAGTGACTTAGCTTTCACCGTTTTAAGCTTAATTAAGAGGCAAAAGATTTACCTCTAGAGAATGAACGAGGGTTGGCGTTACCCATTGTATACAAATCCATATAAGTATGGATAGTTTAGACTATGCCTTCACCCTCAACTGAGGGGCTCTGCGTATTAGCAGTCGGTATGTACAACGAATAGTATTTGGTCTTGCCCTTGTTATGGAAGACCGGGGTTGACTTGAGTTTCGTGATGTGCTGAACCCTATGACACCATTCTAGAGTTTTACCTGCAGGGGTGTTCATGTGTATATGGTTGCCCCAATACTCTATGTTGATGGCGGTCATGAATTCTGTCAAGCTATTGTTTTGGTTTGCGTTGGTAATCGACAAGTATTTCTGTCTCTTCCGTTCCAAGACGCATCCGTCTACATCTCCATGGTAGAGCCACCACATGACAAGCCTAGCTTCCTTGCCATAGAACCTAAGATCCCATAAGTTGGATTGATGAACCCATCGAATGTTCTTAGCCGGTAAAGCTAACTCGTCCGTCAGTGTCTGCATGAAAAAATCAACAATTTGCTTATGTTGATTAATGAAGGTTTGGGTTACCAACTTACCATCTTTGGACTGGTACAAGCATCCATCACCGTCAACCAAACCCCTGAGAAAGTGCCTTAGATGCTCTTTCGGAATGTAGGGTACCTTAGCTTTGATGTCCGCATAGTCTTTGCAGATATCCATACGGTCATAAATCCTAAGTTTGGCTTGTGGCGACTTGTAATGCGGATACTCCTTCACCTCAGCCCCTGTACCAAGGATGTTTTTGATCATATACAGAACATCGATGTCTGTATTCTTGATACAGAATTGTAGATGGGTCTCATCACCCTTTTTCCTATATTTAGGTTTGGTGATGCAACCATCCGATAACAAGAAACCCAGAAACCAGGCAAACTCTTTATTCATTTGTACTTACCTCTTTTATGGCTGACCATTTTCAGCCTAGAATGAACTGCTCCACCTAATTATAGATGAGTCGTTACGGGATTCTCAACTAATGTTGAGCCTTACCCTCGGCGTTGGGTTTCCCTTTCGCCGATTTGAGCAGAGTTGTTTACCCACCTGCCTATACTTTTGTTTGAGTTAAACAGGTGCCTTTTCTCGTGTCACGCTCCAAGTGATCCCAGAGAGGGATCCGATTGCAACGCCAGCAAAAGACGCTACAATATCTGCACCAGAGAACGTGGTGTACGTTTCGGTGAACTTGCCAAGGCTGGCTGAGTTCACCAAGGGGTTTTGTGCCATATGTTTTCTCTCTTTCCGCATTCTAATTCCAGAATGCATCCATTTAGAGTAGTAACCTTCCCCCAAAATAAAACAAGCCCCCGATCGTGAGATACCGGGGGCTTGTTCTTGACGTCATTAAGACGTCTCGCTGGCAACGCGATTTTAGAATTGAACGCTTACACGAACATCAATTGTTCTGATCTCAAAGGCCGGAGTTAAAATCATGTCGATAATAGCTTTATTGCCTGAGGGGTCATAGGTGATGACAAAGTCGCTTGCTAGCAATGCACCTTGCTGTTGCATGCCTTTTAGGCCAGCGGTGATTGATGTGTCAAGTGAGTTACGGGTTTCAAGCGTTGAAGCTTCACCCACATATCGTTGAGCAACCTGACGAACCAGATTAACTGCGTCGTGAACAATGCGTGTTGTGGTAATTCTGTTGTAGTCGGAACCTGTCTTGGAGAACGTCTGACTATCTATCCAGGTTGGTTGTCTACGGATATTAAGGCCGACAGGGCTGACACCTTTTTCGATTACAGCTTCTTTTGTCGCGGCAGATGCGTTATATCGAATAGAAGCAATATTAAACATTGTTTTACCGGTCGGAGAAGACCAGGAGTCCAGCTCTGACAGCGTCCCGGCCATGGCGGTAGCCGCATTAGAGAAACCATAAGCTGCGGGGTACCCTACATGGCGTAGCTCGCCCTGAACGACTACCAGATAGATCCCGTTTTCAGGCATAGCCTCTCTGTCGACCAAATCGGGGAGGGTCGAATGAAGCGATGCCTCAGCTGGCGTTAAGGATTCAGAGGTGCCGACAAAGGGTTTTACACCCATAATTGCAATGCAGGGGTGTGTCTGAGATGTAATTGCGGCGGCCTTGTTAGCCACTTTAACAGCAAATGAATTGCTAGAAACAGATGAGTTATCTGCGATAAAGCCAAAATCTTCAGGGTCATCAGACGGAGTAGCTGGGCTCTGCCATTCTGAAGGATGGGAGCCGCGACCGTAAGGAAGAATAATGTCAGGGTCTGCCGATTCAACGGCTGCAAACGCCGCATCCCAGAGTTCATCATCTGTACCAGTCCACTCAGGATCGTAGGTCCCTGTATCAAGGGGGTCCTGTTCGTAGCTGATTGTTCCAGTAGTGTAATCGAATGTAGTATCCTTTGACAGGGCTACAACTGTTACACGAGGTGCGCCTGCGGATAGGAGCTCCAAAAATGCTCTATGGACTTCAGAACCATCACCGAAAGCGTTAATTACCGCTCTTTCGTCTTGAAGGTTATAAGGGTCAAGGTTCCGCACGCCATCGGTGCCATCCCTTGTGCTTCGTCTAGCCAAAACAACAATTTTAGTACCAATAGGAATATTGGTGCGTGATAAGGCGTAAAAGCGGTCTTTAATTGTGGTATAAACGCCGGGAAGTGCCAACTTAGTAAAACCTCCGTGTAAGATTAAGTTTACCTATTAAATATTGGTACAGTAATAGTCTATCCAAGTAGTAACAAGACAACTAGAAAACACTAATGAACTGTGCTAAAGTGGTGCATTAGACGATTTGTCCTATGGTTCTGCGTCTATGTCGGGAGTGTAAGTGGAACCAAGAGGTCCCTGCTCGGCCAGCCAAAGCCCTTCGTGGTAATCCCAGTGCTCGGTGGTGCCATACTTGATCCCGGCTCCGGTGGCAACCTCCTCCCAGGTGTCGACCTTGCCTTCTCCCCAAGTATCGGAGTTGATCAGGAGCACGTTGTCCATCTCCAGCACGACGGTGGGGTCCGGGGCGGCCAGGCCACCTCCAGTACCGACCGTCCCGTTCGGTCGGCTCGGTCCGCCGTAGGCAGCGGGCTGGTCAGCACGGAAGATGCAGTTGCGGACGATTAGCTTGGGACAAAGACTCGGAGTCCATTGCTTCCAGAATCCACCGTGTTGATCCTCGCCGTACTTCCACGGCTTGTAGGCGTCGCCAATCGCCATGACCCGGACGAGACAGTTCTCGATGGTGACCGTGTTGCCGGTTCCGTCGTGCACGCTCTCCTGGCATGAGAAGAACACGTGACAAGAGGAGACGAGGCAGTGGTACATGAACCCGGCCTGGTGGTTGTCGTTCTGCACGGCGTCGTCGTGGGCGAGGCTGATCTTGACTCCGTGCATCTCCCACGGGGTTCCCCCGACCGCCCCTGAGAAGTCGATGGCGTCGCCGCAGTTGACGAACTCGGTACCGACGCACTTGAAGCCGGGCGTCGAGGTGGTCAGACCGTAGAACGAGTGCCAGTTGAAGGCAGGGACCGATCCAAGCGTCTCCCGGTTAATGGTGACCACTCCACCCGTGAGCCCTGTCGAGTTGGCCGTCATCATCGAGACGACTGACACGGCGTAGGTCCCAGTGAAGGTGACCTCGAAGTGGCGGTTTCCTATGTCGGCGATGGTGAAGTCGCCCGGAGCGAGGTTCGACAGCGCCAGAAGGGCGGCCTGGATGTTCGCCATCATCGTGGCGTCGGTCGCGCTGAACGTGATCGGGTCGGTCGTCTGGCCCTCGAAGGTGATCGTGAACGTGCCGGAGGTGACCCCGGCCGCGACGAGAATGCGCTGCTGCTCGTTCTCCCCCGCCTCCCACGGGGTGGTCTCCAGGTCGGCGTCGGTGGTGACGAGCCCACCGAGCCAGGTCTGCCACCCATCGCCGTTGTGCTCAGGGTTGCGGAACTTGAGCGGCGCCGTGACGGTGGCGCTCGGGGTCTTCTTCCAGACCTGCCCCCGAGCGTCCCAGATGCGGGACGACTTGGACACCCCCTGCGGCGGGAACGATCCGCCGGTCTCCCCGGCACCCGACTCAGGGGTGGTCTTGTCGGGCTTGTAAACCGGCGTCGAGGTGCTCAAACTCACACCAGTAGTCTCACCTCGTGACTTCTTCTCAAAGGACAAAAGCCAGCCAACAGAGGTTCGACCTGTCGTCCAGGTTGCTGTCATGGTGTGGGTGCCAACAGAAGCAGACGATGCCATGCCTAGCCCTCTCTGATGAGAGCCTGACTCGGGATACAACTTCGTTGGGGTCAGCGTGCCGGACGAGAACCCAAGATTCCCGACAGTATTATGTCCGGTAAACACAGCAACCACAGCCTTTGGGTCCCCAGAGCTTACATCAAGCGAGCCAAAGGTGTGAGTAGTACCAAATGCAGATGTAGACCCCACCCAACTACTTACAGAAATCTCCAATCCTCGAATTTGATAGACCTGTAACCGGTTGCTTGATCCTGAAGCAAACGATGCCGTTGGGGATTCTACCCCACCAGAAGCCGCCTTGACAAACAAGGCTGCCGCACAGACGTTACCCGCAACCTGTCTGTTTTCAATATGCGTCCATCCGGACATGGTCCCATACACAGAAGACTCATCGGATGAGCACTGAGCAATTAACAAATCACCTGTTGTTGTTGTTATGTTAAGTGTCGGGTTTTGAGCAGGCGTAGCAACGACCGTCTGAATAAAGAGCGGATCCCAGAATACCTCGGGCATGTCAAACTGTCTTCTTGTTGATAGCGAATACCCAGCCCGTACTCGCACGACCGGTCGTCCAGGTGGAAGTGACGGTGTGCGAGCCGGCGGGTGGATTGTTGGAGATAGCAACACCAGTCCGGGAGGACCCGCTCGGTGGGTGAACCTTCGTCAGGTCCGATAGCGTGCTCCCAGACGAGTCATAGGTGTAGTTGGATGATGTATTGTGGTGCGCTTCGATGGCGATGAGAGCCTGTCCGGCTGCTGTCGTGATGGCGGCGAAGGTGCGGGCCGTACCGAATACCGCTGCGTCAGAATCTGAGGTGAACGTGGAGGTCACCCCTGAGAACTCCCCGATCCAGAGGACATTGGTCCCTGCCGGATACGTTGCGTCTGGAGTGTCAGTGCCACCTGCTGACACCTTGTAATACACCGTTGAGGAGTTGGCCGTCCCTCCGGTCCCGGCGCGATCCCCAAGCTTCGTCCAGCCCCCTGTGAAGGCGGATGGGAAGTTCGAGTTGGCCGACCCCGAGGAGATAGCAACGGCGATGAGCAGATTGCCTGCCGTGCTCGTGATGGAGGCAGCGGGGTTCTGCGTTGCCGTATCGCTGACCACCTGCTGTACGAACGCAGCGGTCTGGTAGGAGGGACTGCCTCCGCCACCCGGCTTGGAGTGTCCTGCTCGACGGATTGCCTGCTTGATAGCAAAGGTCATCCAAGACCTCCCGAGAGGACCCACTCATCCTCGCCACGCTTGCGGAGGAACACCGAGCCGTACTGTTCGGCAATGGTCTTGACTCCACCTGGTGAGTTGACAGTGACTCCCGCATGGTTGATGGTCACGGTGCCTGCTCCAAGACGCACGATCTCGATAAGGGTGCCGACGGGGTAAGCAACGGAGGCGTTAGTCGGGACTGTCACTGTCATCGCTCCTCCGTTGTCCATCTCTACGGTCTTGCTGGCATCGGCAAGGACAAGCGTGTACGAGGTTCCCGTCTGCGTGTTGATCTCTGCCAGCTTGGCGAGGCCGAACCCGATTGCGACGTTGAAGGCCGACTCCTTAGCGTCGAGTGCGGACTGGAGTCCGGTGATCTGCGAGATAGCAAGTGTTAGCGCGTCGCTTTGACCAGATCCATGAGAAGATGCGTGAGCTGTTGGCGTTCGGGCGTCTGAATAGGCCGCATCGTTACCGTGACGGGTTTGGTTAGCTTCAGTGCCCCGAGTGATATCGATCTGGACTATCCCACCAGCCTCTGTTACGGTTGTTCCTTCACCATCTACCAAGGCACCACCACCGCCCTCTGGAGTGGGCATTTCTTTCCAGGTGCGGTCTCCAGCTAAATATGTGGTCTCGTCTGCGGTACCAGATCCAAGCAAAGACGAAGAGACGGTACTAACGAACCCGTAAGCCGCCCATGTTCCTGGAGAGCCGTTGGTTAGACATATCCAGCCCTCTGGTGATCCAGCTGTTGGAGCTGTGTTTATGACTCGCTCACCAACAGTCCAAGCCCCCGTTGATGGAGCGGCTGTGCCAGGGACCGTACGCTTGGAGCTCCATGATGGTAGCCACTGATAACCATTGGCGGTACGAGCCATTAAGGCATTGGCGCTTGTATCCTGTCCAACAATAGAGCCGATAGTCGGATTAGTTTGAAAGTCCGTGTTGGCAATCGCTCCAGCCTTCTGAAGCATAAGGAGGCCACCAGTCACGGTGGCGTGCTGTCCTGAGGTGTCAATACCTCCCGGAATAATCTTCGTACGGAACTGCTGCCCCGATACAGAGTTTTGATGCAGCCCGATCTGAGCCCCGAGACGAGGGTAATCCGTCAGATCTAGAAGTAGGCCTGACCAACCAGGCTCGAAGTTGAAGATGTAGCAAGTTCCTTCGCCCATCGCCTCGATGCCTGAGCCGCCAAACCGAGTCCCGGGCCCAAACGACGAATTGCCCTGGGCTCGAAAGATGGAAGAGTCTGTGGCTATATTACCGAAAAACCCGTAGAGATAGGAGTCATAGACGTTACACCCGTCGTCCACGTCGATGAGGCCGTAGCCAGCCGAACCACCTTGTAGCTGTGAACATAAAATTTGCTGAGCTTTAAAGGAGGTACGAGCCCGAATCGTCCCGCTAGCTGCTGTAGAGGTAACATTAGAGGCTGTTCTAGCGTAAGAGATTGTTGTTGATGTAGCCCCAGTTAAAGTATAGGAACCGTTGAAAGTTTCGTCAACTCCAATGATCTCGACGGATGAGCCAGTCTGCCAGTTCCCCGCGTCGCCCGAGAAAGTAATGGTCGCTACGTTTGAGGTGAGCGACTTGTTTGTAATGGTGCGCTTCTCTGTCTCATACTTAACAAAATGTCTATTATTGCGACTGCTGTTATTGAACATTCGCAAACGTTCGCACCAGGCATGACGGTTTTTTTGGATGAGGAAAGCCCCGTTAGTAAAGCCTTCTACTTCACAATTCCTTATATCAAGGCTACGAGCATCTATGTTCTCAAAGGCTGCACGAGCCTCGGCCGTCCCGGTAACTCGACCGCCTTCAATTTTTACACTTGGCTGACCCGCCGCGAGCAGGGGCATAGTGAATCTAAAAGCAACGTCTGATCCAACATAATTAATACGCCCTTCACCTTGCATAATAATGTGTAATCTGCCCTGACTTGAGTCCCAGGTCAGGGTCCCATTAGTCCTATAAGTTTTTGTAATCCATAATGGAGCACCATTAGCACATGCTGCATTTATTGCAGCTTGTAGTTCTTCGACATCATCAGCAGTGTCATCGCCAGCAGCCCCAAAGCGACGAGGGTCATTAAGAACATCTTCTTTAATAGCGCCAACGTCTTGTGCGTCTAAAATAATAGAAGAGCCCGACTTATTGTTAACAGATGCGACACCACCACCACCTTCGACCGCGAAATTAGTTGGTACCAACTTTGTTGCATCTAGGGACCCCAAAGGGGACGCATAAAGCTCTTGTGCCCCATCCGGACCAAGAAAGTAGGGGATCAAACTGTCTTTACCTATTGCAATTCTGGAGTCTTGGATTGGATTACCATCAAGATCCTGGATGTCTGCTAGTTCAGTTAGCTCTTCATCCAAGTATATAGAGAGAGTTCTCCCGTACGCTGAGCCAAACATGGCGTCTGGCTTTGGCTTTAAATTGAAGATTATTTTTTGTGCATACGATGGGAATTGGTGTCGGGGCATAGTTTAGTAAAACCTAATGACTTGGGGTTGCATTATGGAAAGTATCCACAATAATACTAGTGGGTGTTGCCAACTCAGATGGCGTTGCCTGGGCAAAAGTGTCCGCATAAATCCGGGCATCGATCAAGAAGTTGTCAAGTCGACTTACTTTTACAGTCCTTACCTTCTCAGTAGTAACATTATAAGCGACTGATCGCTTACAAATGTCTTGACCCTCCCTGTTTTCGTCATTTTCAGGGAACCGTCGATTATAGAAGATTTCTTGAACACCCATTCGCTTTAACACGGGGACCATATCCAACATAAAGTTTTCAAATTCATCAATAATTGCTTCGGCTTCTTCTGGTTCTGTCTGAGTTACGGCAGTGAAACCAACAATGTTTAAAAATCTTTGAGCGGTTATGATGATGTCATCGTGTCCATCAACAAATGGCCTAACCCTGGGTTTAGCCTCGTTCTCAACAGGACGTCTAGATTCTAGTCTATAGTAGATAGATGGGTATTTAGCCCTATTGCGGCCTTGCTCAGGAACCATAGGGATGTCAGGGTGATACTTGTTCCATAGTTGCTTGACGACATATACGAATTCAGAATAGGAAAGGTTACCGTCGGCTCTTGCAGTGGGGGCATTAATGGCTCTTCTCATTTTATCATCCTATGATCACAATATTATCTGGCAAATCTACATCAAGCCCTGTTGTTACTGGGTCTGCGACATCGATCAATTCGTAGGCTGTGGTCATGCTCACTGGGGTCTCTGGACCAACTTCCACGTTAAATCTAATATCATTGATGCCAAACCTGGGATAAAGAACAACATCAACGATCACCCGTCCTCGATCGTTTTGGTCCCTTTCTACACTGAAGGTATAGTCTCTTAGATAATCCATATCCTGCAAATGCTTGAAATACACCTTCAAAGCGTTTACAAACTGGGGGTATTGGATGGTCCCTATATAGCTTCCACCCAACTGTTTAATGTCCTTGATGACTCTGGAAACAAGCCTCATCTGAACGACCGACCAGTAATCAGACCCTTCTGGAGCCATAGTATTATCTGTAGCTAGAACAACCTGAAAAGGAACACCTCGTTTCCCTTCACTTGTTCGAACAACTGGGTTTAATCTGGCGTTGGATAGTTGTTTAATCTGATCTTTTTCAAGATCTAGACCCTTGATGGTCAAAACGTTCTGTAGGGGAGTGTAGCTCAGACCTCTCACCAGCGCGTTGGCGCATAAGTAGCTAGCTGCTGCTACATCCACTGATCCCGGATGCATTCTATCAATGAACGGACTTCTTATGAAAGCTTCTCCGAAAGCTACCAACACCATCTTCGCTGCAGATGAATAGATCGGATCTTCATGTAGTGAGGTTATGCGGGCATCGGAAGCCAATGCGTCTATATCTTCTTGGGTGATGGAGTCATAACGTGTCCCTATTACACCAATTGGCGGACTTCCTGTTAATATGAAAATGTTATAGCAGAGATGCACTAACGGAGTGAAGAAATCTACCCCGCCTGCGTCATGAAATGGAGCCTCTAACGAGATTATTACATCAAATGTATCGTATTGGCGAACTATTTTATATGTTTCAGACAGTCTCTGAGCATAACGTTCATAAAAATTACGCCCACCCCATTCATCACGTTCCTCAAAACGATCAGAATGCAAGGCGACATATTCCCTCATGGGTGCGGCCGCAACAAGCCAAATATCCCTACAACCAGATCCATAAGCCTCTAATAAAGCTCTCAATAGGGGCGACTCTGCGTTAGCTTGTAGAAGGTCTACTGCTTCTTGTAGATCGGCCACTTGATATGGATCATTGACAGACAAACCATCCACATGCCCAATTAGACAAATGGTATCTGTTGTTCCTTCCCCCATATTATCGTAATTCAAAGATTCTCTTATAACTCCAGATATACGAGGGGGATCCAAGCGATCTTGGTTATCAACTGGGGGATCTACTACAAAGAACTGCTCTAGACCATAGACCGTATCTCCGTTATGTTCTGTCTGCCATCTAGCTGTATACATGCTGGGTACGAGATACTCAGGTATGCTTATCGATATTTGAAAGATTCCCTGACTAGTTCTTGTTATTTCTTCCGCTAGAAATGAGAACTGTTTGGTCATCGGACGGAGAGCGCTGCGATAAAGATCAAAACCGACTTCTACAGGATCGTAGAGATCGCCTAATTCATCACGGAATTCAGCCCTAAAGATAATCGTCTCACCATAAACTATTTTACGCCGTTTATCCAACGTACGGATGATAGCCCCAACAGGCTCATCCAGATCATCTATATTTTGATCAATGTTATCAATATAGGACATAACTACATCTTATCATAGCTAGACTAGCTCTTTATTACTGGACGGGGGCATATCATATCGGTTCCCATCCGTAGATATTTGGTTCCCAAACATTATTATCGACAATGGAGGCCCAGGTCTGCCCGGCGTGTGTGACTCGGTCGCCAGTCTGGTAAGAGTCATGTTGCCCGACGGGTTGCACCCACGGCTGAGGCGTCTCGGTGGCCCGGTGGACCTTCCACAGCGCCGGGGTGGCGTCGGGCTCCCAGTCCGGTTGGGTGGTGTGCGCTTGGACGCACTCGACGATCGTCCCTTGGTGGGAGCGGAGGTCACCGACGGCGACGGTCTGGCCGGGTGCCCACGGGGGGAACAGGGCAGCGAGGGTGGCGAGGGTGGTGTCGTCGAGGACGACGTCGGGGTCGAGGACCTTCTCGGAGGCGACCATGGTGGCGACGGTCGCGAGGGCGTCCTCGATCGTCGGGGGCGCGGGGAGCGGGAGGCCAGTGACCGGCTCGGTGCTGGTCACGTTGCCCTCGGCGTCGTAGGTCGTGCGGGTACCGGTGCCGTCGCCGTTGTCGGTGACGCGCTCGATGACGGTGCCGTCAGGGCGGGAAATGGTGTGCTCGGTCATGCGTACCTCACTCCGATGGCGGGGCCGCCCGACTGCTGGCCGCTAGGGCTGGCGTTGTTCTTCGTGCTCCACGTCGCGGGCAGCGCTCCGGTCATGTCGTTGACCGAGTACATGGCGGGCATGCCGTTGCTGAAGTCGAGGTCTCCGAGGATCCCGCCAGGGAGGAACTGGCCGACCGGCCCGACAACCCGGGTACGGACGGTCGGGCCCGAGTCACCACCCTGAGCGACGCCGACCAGCGCGTAGAGGCCAGCCGTGATGGCGATCGGGGTGAAGGTCACAGTCTTCGACCCGTTGGTCGACGCGTCGATGGTCCCTGCGTCGATGATCAGGTCACCGGCTCGGTAGTAGGAGTCGAGCGAGTAGAGCCCCAGGCGCACCGTCGATGACGCGGCGAAGCCCGTGACCTGGACCCCCAGACCGTCGATCGATCCTGCGGGCAGCCACGCCACCATCGAGTAGGCGCGGTTGAGGGACATCGTTCCGGTGTTGGCCCCAGCGGCGGGGAGCCAGTAGGCGCCTGACGGGACGACGAAGCCGGGGTACAGGTCCGGGGTGCGCCAGGCCACCCCGGTCGCGTCGGCGGCGGAAGCGTGAAGCACCGTGTTGTCCGCTCCCACGACCTTGCGGGCCACCGTGTCGGCCGCGGTGGCGACGATCAGGTCACCCTTGGCATCGACCAGGGAGGCGGGGATCTTCCCGCCCAGAAGGTCCGCGGCCTGAGAGGCGATCACCCGGGCATCGCCGGTGGCGAACCGCACCCGCAGCTCGGTGTTCCCTGCCCCGTCGTCAGCCAGGTACACGACACCCTGGTTCGCTCCGGGTGCGGCCGGGTCGGACGGGTCCTCGTAGGCCAACCACCGTCGGAACTCGGCCTGCGCCTCACCGGCGCCGAGAACCGCTCCAAGGGCGGAGGTGGCGAATGAGACCCTGCCCGTACCAACTCGAAGAATCGACGTGTCCCCAGCGATGGTCATTCCGCTGTCACTGAGAGTGAGGTTTGACGCTCCACGGCCGACGGTCGGACGGATCGCGGCCCGGATCGCGGCGCCGACGGGGTCACCGGAGAGGACGGCAGAAAGATGAAAAGCGAGAACGTCACGACCAAGAGCGGAGGGGTGAGTGTTATCTGTGGTCTGGACCCGATCGGCTACCAGTGACCCATCAATGAGAGCAGCATCGAGATTAAGGAATGCGGCCCGAGCATTACTGAACTCAGTACTATTTATTGCGTTGCTTTGATACGGGAACCAGACGGCGACGTCGGCGTCAGTGCGATTACGAACCTCGGCGACGAGGGCGGGCATCGACGTCGAGTACGGCCCGTCCTGATCGTTGGCCCCGGTGGCGATCAGGACCAGGCCGAGGGTGCCAGCGGCGTCGAGCGTGTCGATCAGGTCGAGCGCCCGGAACGCGTCCGCGGTGTAGTCGGCGGAGGTCTGGCCGGTCTGCCCGCACGGCCACAAGCGCACCTTATTTTCACGCAACGGGTGGATGATCTCCACCCGAGTGTTCCCGGTTGAGGTGATGTGGAGCGTATGATCGCCAGCCGAGAGAGCTCCAGAGACCCACACGTTTCCAGACTTCGCCGTGGCAGCGCAGTTGACGGTCCCGAGCACCGATCCACCGGGACCGTCGCGGATCGTCAAAGTTCCGAATGCTGGATCAGTCCGATACGCAATGGCGAAACCGGTGACGTTCGCAACGTGGGTGAGGACTTGTCCGTCCGACAGCGACGACCCCTGCCGGGCCAGGGCGGTGGTCGACAATGTTCCTTGAGTGGAGGTCGCAGCGGGTGATGCCCCGCCGTTCTGGGCGTGCACCGGGATGGGTAGCGGCGACACTGCGACGGGATCAACCGGATCAGCGTTATGAACACCGACGAGCTGGTTGAGTGTGCGAAGGAGCAACCCTGGAGCCGGAGGGTTGGCGATCGTTCCGTTGTCCATGATCGAATCGCTGATGAGCACGATGTCGACCGGAGATCCGGTGGAGGCCCCCTCATAGGCGGTGAACCACTGATCAAGGCCGTCAGGACGCAGACCAGTCGATCCAGAGCGGTCAGCCGATTCGACTAGAGCCAAAGCAGTTCCGACAGGATCAGCCTCAACATCTTCAGCGGAAGGCATTGGATGGACATGATCTGCCCTTGAGGCCGTTTCGGCTTCTCCCGGCGCAGCATCTCCCAGTGCTTCCGGGTTATCGTCGGAAAGGTCAGCACCATCACCGCCAGGCGGCGTCTTCCAGGTCCCATCACCGTAAAGGGCCGTTGCTGAAGACGGGGTGCCGGTGGCGGTGATGTCGGACACCGGGTGCGAGTGCGCAGTGGGGGTGCGGGCATCTGTGAGCCGCTCGTCGTTCGATGCGACGAGCCCGCCGTGTGCGGTGGTGGTCTCCTCCTCGTGAGAGGTCAGGGCGCCGGCAACCGCTGAGGCGGAGCCAGCGGGATCGGCGTCGACTGGAAACAGGCGAAGCACATTCCAGTCACCGGCATGATCCATCCATGCCTCGAATACCGTGATCGCCTCGTCGGTCGTGTCGTGAGTGGTGTCTCCATGCTGAGTCGTCCCGGGCGGCCAGGTGAGTGTGTGGCCTCCTCCGTGCTCGTGGACAACCCACAGTCTGCGGGTCGGCTGAGTCGCGGTCACCATGAACCCGTCGACATCGAGGTTGGTGTCGAGGTGGACGTGAGTAACCATCGCGTCGACGTCCGGGGCCGACGCCACCGACGCTTCAAAGCCTGTCTCACCCAAAGTGGCGGAGAGGAAGGGAATGACGCTCAGATCGGTGTCGGCCGCGATCAAGGCTGCTCGCACGTCGGTGATCGGGCCTGCCCATGACTCCAAGTACGGCAGATCTCCTTCTTCGATCGACACCTGCGAAGCGGGAGAACCCTCGACGAGGACCCGCTCCAGGTTCCCCTCGTGGAGGGACTTCAGACCCTCGGAATCCCAGGCGCCAACCAGAACGTCTTCTTCATCGTTGGCATCACCAGAAGCAAACCCGCCACCCTCGTACCCGTTGAGGACTGGGCCGTCAACATTATGGCGGTAGTAGCCCCAGCCGAGACTATGGTTCTTGTCGCCCTCGTACCGGTAGTAGAGTAAATGATCATCGAGGGTCAGACTGGTGGTCGCAACAGCGCTATTGCCGTCACGCTCAAATGGCCAAGAATCATGGTGGAGTGTGACCGGCACCCATTTGATCTCCGGGCCCTCATCATCTTCAGTACTGGTGTCAACTCGAACGAACGCAACCCCAGCCCCAACCTCAGACATGTCCCCGGTGTTGGCATCGACAAAGATGCTCTCATCAGGAGAGACATCATTGGGGTCGGACACATCGAACACCCGGAACCGGGACTGCCAGCCGAAAACAACAACCCGCTGCCCGATGTCCCCGTCCCCGAGACCAAGCCAGGCGTCGCCCATGTAATCGCCGTCGTCGTTCCAGTCAAAGCGGCCCTCCCACCAGATGCCGTCATCTGAAACCCACGCGTGGTCCTGATCGTCATGGAGGCCCGGGAACGAGGGTTCACTGTCACCGGAGACTGCGGAAGCCCGGCTAGATCCCCACACGAGTGCAATGCCGGGGCCTTCACCCCACCACCCGGCGTCAACGTCCACAGCGTCACCGAGGGTCATACCCCAGTAGTCGAAGAAGACGCGCACCCGGTACTCGGTGTCGGCCTGCCATGCTCCGGTGTAGGGGGCTACCCGCATCCACTCGTAGGTGCCGTCAACCAGGGTGTCGCCATAATCAGGGGCGCTCGACCAATCGGGTTCTGTGTCACCAGTCGTCTCCCACCAGGAGAACGCCAACCACACAGACCCATCAGCAATGAGCGCATCGCTACCAGGAGAGGACCCAGCCGTCCATGCTCCAGTGTCGTTGGCAAGCCTAGAGGGATTCCAGCGCAACTCGCCGTCTGAGGTCGCCCATGGGGAATTGGCCACAGCCTCCCAGTCCGGTTCACTTTCCCCGGAGGTTCCAGCGGCGGCATGTGCTTGCCATATCTGGTAATTGGAATCGCTGTAGGCGCGCCCGCCGACAGGGAATGTGTCGTAGGCTGTCTCGGCCTCCCAATATTCAACTCCCTCCGAGTTGTTGATCAAGATGATGTCAGTTGTGGGGTTAATAATGGCCTGTGTATCAAGCTCGATACTCTCGGTGGTAAGCGGGCCACCTCCACCACCGAGGAACCCCTCCAGGGCTGCCGCAAGCCCCTCTGCTGAAACGTCACCGTCTATTGGCGCAACCCCACCAACCGTTTGAACAGCTCCAAAACTAGAAAGATCAATGGGTACCCATTTTCCTTCAACGTCATCCCAACCCAGAGCGAAACCGTGTTCTAGTTCGTCTACATCCACATCTGATAGCTGAGACAAGGCGTGGTTATGGTCCCCAATGGCAAGATCCGAAGAAGTAGCCCCCTTCAAGGCGTTTACTAAAGCTGACTTGCTAATCTCTCCGTCCACAGGGGAAACCCCAGCGATATCTAAGTCGCTAAGGAGGGACTCTATATTCATGAACAAAGCATCTAGGCCTTGTTTAACGTTCGTTATATCTGACCCCTCAGGCCCCTCCCAAGCTACGTCTTCGGAAAGACCAGAAAAAGCCACCCCAGCTAAATCCTCTGGTCTGACTACGGACTCTTCGCCCCCTATAAAATAGGGCAAATCATTCCATTGAGCAGCTCCGTTACCTATTTTCAGTCTATTTGTATCAATTTCAATACCAACTTCACCTATAGCAAGAATAGGGTTGATATTGGCCCACTGAACAGAGGTCCCCCTTCTAAGTTGGATTCTCATAGCCATTTTTAAGGAGTTCCTCCATCTACTGCGTCGTCATACGGTTCATCTACATTCCCGCCATCCCAGATGCGTCTGGGTATGTCTGGTCTCACAATTTCTGGTCTCACAGTGGAGTTCTTACTGGTATCTTCTCTTGTGCATCCAGCCACCCAATAAATGATGGCCCCTCCAGTGCCCCTAAATGGCTGAGAGTAATCTATCAACCAAACTACTTGACCTGTTGCCTGATTTGGGAATTGTTCATAGATACGATCACCTTCGCCGGGGTTGACATCCCACCTGAAATAAAAAACATTATCAGCTGAAACAGACACTCCTTCATCTTGTTCTTGAGCTCGCCTTGTAGCTGAAGCTGAAGAGGCGAAACGATTTCTTATCAGATGCTTCTCCAATATATTAGAGAAGCCCCACTCATCGTCACTTGATCGCCGTTGAAGATAGACGTTCCATCCGTCCTCTTTCAGTAAATTTAAAAACTCTTGCCTAAGATTAATCATTAAGGAGCCCTGAATCAGTTGGGTTCTTCATCGTCTTATAGGTGTGGATATCTTTAAAGTAACGGCTAGGGATTGGGTTTTTATGTCTTCCAGCCTTTACGAAGTTTCTTGGTACGCGATTTCCAATATTAAGCTCCCTTTTGAGGGCTTGAGCTAATTCACACCAATTACTGGCGTTATCTCTGGTTATCTTCCCAGGATAAGCAAAACTTCCTGTTTTCTTGCTTACTTGGAAATCACCCAACGTGATTTCATTAGCATTGCTCCCCATACTAAGGTAGCTATCATACTTCTTTGCAAAATAACATAGCACGGATGCGGTAACGTACTCGACAGCCAAAAATGTTGGGTCAGCGTCGTTTGGAAGCTTCAAAATGGATTGAGCCTCAAGGGAGTATCGTTGAATGATCTGTGCTACTTCTACCTCGCTAATCGTGGATCCATAAAGGAACATTATCTCATCCGGATTAGAATAGAATGGTGATAGTCGAGTGGTGAATTCAAATTCGAAATCTTGAAATAGCTTTATGTCAATGTCTTCTACAGAAACCAGAGCCTTAGGTATGACTATTCTGTATTTGTAATTGGAGTCTTCGGCCGGAATAGAAAACTCAACACCATAACCAGTAGAAGCTTCGATGCCATCTATAGTCTGGACATCTTCCCAACCAGAATATATGAACCCAAGTTTCTTTTTCTGAATTAGAATGATGTCTGTGAGCTGGCCTAGGTTTGGCTCGTAATTAAAGTTTATCCTTATGGGAAAAACGTCAGTCCCATCAACCTCTTCGTGGGTGACAAAAATCGTCTCTGCCGGAGCATGATCGACAACCTCTAGAGTCGGGACACTGGAGGGGGTAGCTTGTTCGAAGCCGCCGCTATCCCAATCAAGAGAGGGGGCAACAGTATGATCTTCGATGTAAAAGGTTGGTTTTAAAGGGGTGACTTCTTCTGTGGGGGAAGTCGCGTTTTTTGTTCTGAACTCTTGATCTTCAGGATCGTAGACGTTATCAAATATATCTGTCAAACCTTCAATATGAAGAGTGTAGACAGTGCCCCCCACTATATTCATATTGAACCGCAAATAAAGAGATCGACTGATAGAGTTATAATCTCTAGCTATATCTATGGGCAAGAAACCATCGACTTCAACCTCATTCAATAAAAGGGTGAACGAAGCATCTTGGATGGAATCAATTTCGACCAGAGACTCAAACTTTACCTGGATATAAGAAGGATAGACGTATATCTGATGAACAAGCATGTCAGAGGTAGTAGTAACAAGGGGTTGCTGTTTGTCTATAGCAAAATGGCCCCGCTATTAATAGCAGGGCCATCTCACACTAACTGTTAATTAGATTTAGGATCAGGGAGAAACAGCTTGAGTAAGCTGGATCTGATGACTGCGAGCCACTGAAACATTCTGAGCCAGTGAAACACCCTCGGCCTGACCGTAAACAACGACATCGTAGCGTTCCTTAAGCTTAAGGAGGCGGATATCACGGGTCTGGTCATTCCAATCGTCTGTGGAAAGATCCTCACGAATCATCAAAGCACCAAGATC
Source organism: uncultured Iamiaceae bacterium (assembly GCA_964494405.1). Lineage (GTDB taxonomy): Bacteria > Actinomycetota > Acidimicrobiia > Acidimicrobiales > SKKL01 > Actinomarinicola. The sequence goes on along the minus strand of CAZBTQ010000001.1, from coordinate 37,774 downwards.
AGCGCGATCAATAAGGAAGATATCTGTCTTGGCTGGAGTGCCAGGAGTGAAATCTACGAAAGGTGTGACAATCGTGTTGATACCTAGAGGGGCGGTCGCACGGAAGGCGGCTTCTCTAGAACCAAGTCGTAGAGACCCAACGGCGGGAACACCATTGAACTCTAGGAACGTTCCCTTAAGGAACATGGACCAAGCAAGAGGATGGACGATTAGGTCGGTCGGAACCTTATCGTGTTGCATAAGAAGCGCGGCTTGATCGATGAGGTCTTCCCAGGTGTAAGAACCATTGGAGGTACCATCAGCACCAACACCAGTGGTGTCAGCGACGCCAGGGTCATCGTTGTCAAAGACAACGTTGCCCGCAGCGGCGTCCTTCAAGCGTTGAATAGCAATTTGCTCCTTCAACCGAGCCATGGCTCGACCGGCAGCACGTACGTGTAGACCTACGATATCCCAAAGTGAGTCAGCGATAACTTCCTCAGAGAAAGCAACCTTGACGCCCTTCTTCGTGACCTTACCTTCAACTTGATTGATGAAGGCAAGCGCTTGCTCGGGGTACTCTTGAGTTTCGGCAATTTCGTCAGCCTGGATAGCGTTGACTGCAGGGAATTCGAACGAACGGGCCTTACCAAGACGAACAGGTGAGAACAGGGGAGTAATAACTAGCTCCGGTTCTGCGGCCTCTCTTAGGGTCTTGGAAACAACCTTGGGGAAAAGGATGGGGGCGTCCGGGGAAGTAAAGGCCTCGTTAATCGTGACCTTCTGATCCTCAGTGACCTGACCATCTTCATTAAATGCTCGTTCCCATTCGTCAACTTTGGTGAGAAGTTGCTCATTAGCTTTTGCGCTCATTTTAGGAATAATCCTCCTTATTGATTTTAACTAGTAATGCGTAGATGCAAAAGTCTACAGAATTAAAGGGTGACATTAACTCTGAAAGCTCCAACAGCTGCGGGAACATCAAGATTGGCGCGAACACCGAAGAGACCTTGATGGGGTCCTGGGGCCGTGATGGAATATACACTCTCTAGACCCGCAGGGTCATTCGGGAGTTGCATATAGTTGAGTAAGCCAAAGTCATAGTTTGTAGCAAACTTCTCGACCTTAAGGACCTTACCAACAATTAGCCAGGGGAAATCGGCGGCATCGGCCTGAGAAAGTTCAACCGGTCGACCGATACTGTCAGGACCAACGAGATCACCAGCAACTAGTGTATCATTGAGACCTTCGACCATCGGCCATTCGACATAAGCCTTCGAGACGAAACCAGCGCCTTGGCTGGTGTTTCTATCAAACATACGATAGAAGTGTAGGTTAGCACAGCCAATGGGGGCTGACCGCGCAGGGACGGTAAAGGCGTCGCCACCACCGGGGGTAGCTTGACCATTATCGTTGTTGTCATCCCAGTTCACACCGGAACTGGAACCATTAGCCGGGGCAACATAAGTTTCCCCGCCGTCTTCAACAACAGTTAGAATGGTGCCCTTAGCAACAACAATTTCAAAACGGTCGTCTTCAGGGTCTAGCCAAAGGGTGGGCAGACCAGGGTGAGGGTGTAGCCACTCAGCGGGGGCAACACCTTCTGATACGTTAAACCGACCAGAACCTTGCTTTGCTTTGATTTTACGATACGGAGCCTTGCTCATTTTTAAAAATTCTCCTTGAATTTAGTGTAATACGGTTCTACCCATTAGAAGGTCAACAAATTTGCTCTCAAGCTTTTCGTCAACCGAAAGGGTGGGCTCTACTTCTTCTGAATCTTCATTGACTAGCTCTGTGTTAGCTTCTGAAACTGCAGCAACTGTGGGTTCGAAACTTTCACGTAGAACTTCAATATCTTGCTTCAAAGGTATTGCCGATAGATCTTTGAGGGTGTCAATGAGAGAAGAGGCCTTACGATCTGAATGTGACTCAACCGCTTCAGCTCTCTTTTCCACTTCAACGAGACCTCTGTAAATCTTAGCATCGACAATTCGCTCGACCAATGAGCGATGTAGAGCAGCAGCAAGCTGATTGCTTCTGCTTGTGAGTCGTTGAATCTCGGCTTCCATAGCAGCAACGTCTGGCTCGTCAGATGTTTCGTCTGCGAGTTCTTGCGACTCGGACTCGGATTCAACCTCATCAGTTTCATCTTCAGCTTCAACCTCTTCGGTCGTTTCGGATTCTTCTGTGTCTTCTTCAGCTACAGTCTCGTCCTCTTCGACTTCAGGAGCCTCTTCCTCAGATTCCTCTGACGGTTCGGTATCATCGGACTCTGCTTCTGAGTTCTCTTCGGATTCAACAGTGGTCTCAGACGTATCTTCACCGCTCTGGGAGTCTTCTGTCTCCTCAGACTGTTCCTCTTCAGATTCCTCAGTTTCAGAATCTTCTTCTACCGAAACCTCATCGTCACCAACAACATCTTCTTCTTCAGAAGCGTTGATGACATCGAGAATGTCTTCTTCTTGTTCTCCTAGGAGTTCTGAAGCTTCAACATCGTCGGTTTCTTTAGGCATATTGCTTTCTCCAATATTTACTAATTCTGTACTATTAGTAGTAGGTTGTGATAGAAAGTCATAGTTTTTACCAGAGTTCAGCTGACCTGCAGACAAGAAAGCACTCTTCAGACGCAAGAAAGTAGACTCTTCCGCCTCAACGATTCTTTTATCCAACGTTTCGTTGTTAAACTCTTGGATTTCATGACTATCTAGGCCAATCTGATAAACCTTAGGTTCGAATTCAAAAATGTCTACTGCGACATTCTCATTGGCTTGTTTTACGTCCAGAATCTTTGAATTCTGATCCGAGGGGGCATTAACAAAAGAGTATTCGTAGAAGGTCAAGTTCTTCAGGATCTTGTAGGCCTTCTGGCCGTCATATTCCGTACCGAACTTATGCTTACATGGTAGACCCGGTCGGGTTTGTTCTGCTCCCCAATCAACTCCACAAATAGAACAGATCACATTTTCAGCCATCGCTCCGATTGAGCCAGTTAAGTACCTCTTATCCAAGACGCGCTCTATCGCAACCGGATCAGTGATAGCGGCTTGTAGCTTAATGAAGGCGGGGACCCCTTCGTTGCTTTCCACTGTAGCTCCGATAACTCTACCAAGCGGATCGGTGGTCAAATCGTGGTTGATGATGATCGGCTTTTGGAATGGTGCAGTCCAAGAAACTACGCCAGCCTCTAGTTCCGCCTCACTGTAGTAGTTCATGTTACGGGTCGTTCCAACCTGAATAGCTGCAATTTCTATTACTAGACCATTGCGCTTTTTCTCTTTGGTTGTACTTTCATTGAACTCTCGGACAATATCCTTGATGTTCAGCGCTGTGAATTGTACTGTTTCGTTTATTTGAATAGCCATTGTTTATAAGTCGTCCCCTAGATTAGATTTTCATAGCAAACTATACAATATAGTAGCCTTTTGTCCTAAGAAAGACATTTTAGCCCTCTATCATCACCAAATTGTTGATAATAACTATATACCCCGGGGGCATAAGCTGGATTGACCAAAGCCGAGGCGTTCTCTGGGAGCTCTTCATGCATTACATGCGGGCAGTACAAATAAGAAACACAACCCATCGTAAGTCCATTTTTTTGCATTGAAGAAGCCCAGCCGACATCTTCACCCGCAACGTGTGTTATGTATCTCGATTTGACATAAGCTTCCGGATCCATCATGACTGCGCCCATGATAACGTCAGCCTGAAACACTTTGCCCATCTGATATTTGTTCAGGTACCTTTTCGTCTCACACCCAGGTCTAGTCTTATGACTCCAGGACAAAACACTGGGGTGCTCAGTTGAAGACGGAGACATGAAAATCAATGGATTCACAGCATTGAAGTTAACTAGTTCTCGAGAGAGAATCTCCAGACTCCTTGGGTTTGTTAATAGAATATCTGAATCCAGGGAGAAGTAGTTTTCTGGTTGAAGCTCCCTGGCTCTATCCATCAAAGTATTTCTAAAACCAGCCATCCTGGAGAAATCACCCATACGCCAAGAACGAGACCCTCGTACGTGACTTTTGTGCTCACTAGTCGGATCGGTGATCACGTCAAAGTAGCCCAAATCAGGTCTTTGAGCCTGCCATTCAAACAAGACTTTGTACGACCCTGGATCATCGGACTCATTGGCCATAAGAAACAAAAAACCGATGTCTTTCAATGGAACCGTTTGGTCCTCAATGCATCGTAGCCATTCCGGTAGGATCCATTCTCTCTTGTAAAGAGGTAAAGAGATTAGAAACCTCATTAGAATTATTCCGAATCAGATTCGTTTTCTACCTTCTTGGGCTGACGGCGAGTAGGTGACTTAGCTGCTGCAGCTGATTCAGGCTTCTCTGATTCCAAGACAGCAACTCTTTCCAAGAGATCCTTGATGATTATCTGGGCATACTGAAGAGCCATCATTGTCTGATTTGTCTCTACTGCAAACTCAAAGCCAGCTGCCGTATCAGGGTTTAGCTCATAGGGGCGCTTGCGGGACTGTCTGTTGTTTATAAGTGGTCTTTTATTCACTGTCGTCATCCTTAATGTCTTCTAGGTACCATTCTATCAGACTTACCTCTTCCGGGTCTAATTCTTTGATGGGTAAAGCCTTATCGCTCTGTCTTATGTTGGGTGATGTGTTTCTACCATTTTGGTTTTGGGGTCGGACTTGGTTACCCGTCCCCTTACCTAGGTTTTTAGGATTACGACTACCACCTGTTGAAGGTGTTTGCTTATTGGTTAACGGATCCACTGATGGGGTAGGCGTGTAGCGAAGAGCTATCTTCGCATTGATGACCTGTATGGTATCCTCTTCATCTATTTCGGGTAGCTCACCAAGCTTTACACGAGTCTCAGCTCTTGAATAAAGTCCTCCCGTGAACAGAGAAAGGATATGCGACTGCTCTTTGACCTTGGCGTCCGTATCAATTTCTTTGAATCGGAACCGGCATGAATCCGACGCAGCACCAGTGAGATTACTATATGGATCGAACCCACCATCAAGTAATAGTTCGTTGAAGAAATAAAAAGTAATCGATCTCTCTATCTCTCTTTGGTACGACTTGATCCGGTCATACAAAGCTTGATCTAGACGGTCGGTCATGTCTCGGTTTCCACCCGCAAAAGAAACCATGCCGAGGTGGTGAGGGAACACACCGAGACCAGCTGCCACCCTTTCTTTGAAGTGGTTTAGGTAGTCAGAGACATCTAGGGCTTCCCCTTCAGACCCGACAACACCAACATCATGTCCCGGAGGCAGAAGAAGGCTTCCCTCTGTTCTCATGTTTTCAAGCTGATCGATGATCTGATCAATGACCTCAGCGGCCGGATCGTCTTGATCTACATCTGTCAGCATGTATTTTAGAATGGGGAAAAGCTCTCGGTGAGAGAGGTTTAAGATGTCCTGTTCCATGGAACGCAGTGAGATAATATCATCCAAAACAGCAACAACGAATGGTGTTCCATAGATATGTCCAGTTTTCCTGTTGGAGTGGATGTGGATGACATCGTCTGCCTTCCATTTTGGATCTTCAGTCGCCCCTCTGCCGAAACCAATGTTGCTATCTAGTCTTTGTTTATAGGCCAGAGGGATATTTTTGTTATTGCGCTGTACTGAAACGGTCTGGGGTGGAATAAGGTAATAGCCAATGATTGGATTGGTCTGAGAATAGGTATCAATAGGGTGAGTCAGATATTGCTGTATATCTGCCCGGTGCTTCACTATAAAAGCGTTATGAAACTTTACAAAATGGTCAGTCACATCTTTCAGGAAAGACGTGAAAGGCCTATTCATCGTCGCTTCAATAAGCGCAATCCGCTTCTTCAAGTAGGTGACGGCTTCTTCGTTTTCTCCAACGATTTCCCAGCCGGATTTCCACATCAACTCTTGATACTTGTTAAAGGCTTGCTGGCAGTAAGAGTCGGTATCAATGGCTTGCATGATCTGCTCAAAATCATATTCGGGTTCTTCAAAAATATTGGTTCGAACAGAAAGATTGAAACCAGAGTTGTTGACACTCAACGCTTTGGAGGCCACCTTGAACAATCTACCTAAGTTAGTCTTCTTTTTTAGGGTAGGCAAAGAGACCTCATTGGTTTCTACCCCATGGTTCGGCGGTGAAAGCTCCCTGGTTCTTGATGGAAAGAATGGTTTTATATTCATATTTACCTAATTCTTTAGTAGATACTAAAAAGATTTTCCCCACTCATCAGGGAAGTGCGCTCTCCCACTTAAATGTAAGACGGAACAGGAGGCACTTCTGGTTCGTGCCAGAAAATTGTTGGACTACTGGAGAAACGTAATCTGTTGTTCCGTTAAATGGAAGCATTATTGAACATTGGCTCTTGGTTCCAATAAGGCCACCAGCTTCATAATCAGTTACAAGCCCCGTGTTGATTGAAATGTAATCGAAACCCATATGGGCTACGAATCCACCACCACCGGTGGGGAACCACCAATAGGACGCGGTTATCGACCACACTCCAGCAACCCCTGGCGTATATCGCTGAGTGCCTGCGTTGTAATTTAATGCCGCTCCTGTAGACGGGATTCCAAATCTAGGCAAACCACCACCAGTAACTTTATATCCATTCTGGACGAAGACAACTGTGTGATTTAATTTACTCCAAGAATCTCCGCTGGAAATTGTGGAATAATGGCCTTCCGGGGGGTTGAGGTCGCTTGACCCAGACCCGATGAAAAGTGGCGGACGCATTATTGAAACGTGGTTTAAGGTTACGTCTTGAGCCAAAAGACGAACCACACCAGATGTTGGTCCCGCCTCAATTTTGATATCTCCAGAACCATTACTTGAATTCTTAGATGCCATACTGATATATGGTGTTTGAGAGGCTATATGGTGACCAAGCCAAAGGTAAGGAGACGTTGTGTCGGATCCTGGACCCTTCATCTCCAGCGAGTTATAAGCCGGAGTAGCACTATCGACATCGGACAACAAGTGAGCGGGGGTGGCCTCAAGTGTTCCTGGCCTACGGAAGAGAATTACATTCGCCCCAACATCGGTTGTATTAATTTCGATACCACCACCAGTTGTGAAATCTGGTCTGGTTCTGAAAGTGTCTGCTTCTACCACTCCACGAATCAAGGCGTCGGTAAGCACCCCTACTCCATCAGCTTGAAAGCGAAACCCCTGAGTCCCAATACTATTCGGGTCATCCAAATCAATCTGACCCATACCATCCCAGTTAGCTGAGCTAATGGACTGACCTGGTTCTAATACCAAATCAGAAACCAGGTCTTCAGTATCGTTCCAGAGAAGGGTGTCCATAACAACGGAAGACCAATCGCTTTGATTTCCATGGGCGTCTTCTGCTCTAACTCTTGTAAAGAGAGGTAACCCCGGAGTGAATTCGGAGTTGACGTCAACCAAATGAGGGTCTGTAGTTTCATATTCTCTTGGGAATAGGAAGTGACCTGTAAAATCAAGTTGAACAATATACTTCCCGTAACCGTTCACCATATCGATTTCGGTATTGGGATCCCAAGAAACTCTAACAGCCTTAAAGGCCGTTTTGATGACTACGTTGGCTGGAGTTGCGGGGGCTGAATTATCGTCAGGGATATAAATATTTTCATCAATAGAGGGGGTTGTAAAGACAACCGCATCTGCCCATTCTGTTGGGTTCCCTAACTTGTCAAAGCTACGAACTCTAGCTATATATTTTGTATCTGGAGTAAGCCCCGTATGGGTAGTCGAGACTCTTGATTTATCCGACATTGATCACGCCACCAATCTTAGAGTTCCAGGGCAAGGACTCGTCAGCCTCTTCGACTTGAACAACGGCTCGATGATACCGGTCGTACTCGATGCTCTGAATCACAATAGCGCCCCGTCGGTAGTGCTCCTCCAGGAATTCATCTAACATAGAATTGGTCGATGGAGTTGCCGTATCTGGTGTGGCGGTATCCGGGGTAGCGGTTATTGGAGTAGCTTGATCTGGAGTGGCTAATTCCCCAATAAGATAGTTGGGTCTATACTCTCCTTTGTTCACGATTCTTAATGTGTGTAATGAATCGTCCAGGTCTGTGAAAATAACAGACTTTTTCTGCAAGGACCCATCTTCTGATACGGTATCTATTTCAATCCAGTCACTTTCATCTACCTGAGCTTCCAAGATGCCAGTGTTCCAGTAACTGATGAAATCGAATTTTATCTCTTCGGCGTAAAAGTTAAGTGCTAGCTTGGCTCCTGGAACAACACTTGCTGCATAAGTTTCTGTCGAAGACATCTGTACGAAACGCCAATCTTCTGATGGGTTGGTGTATGAAATGCTTTCTCCGGAATCTAGCTCCTTTAAGACCACCCTATAGACAGGTGGGTTGCCTGGAACTACCCAGTCATTTTCCACCACTAAGTGATCGTGATCTGCCCCGTAATAAAGATAATAATCTTCACTGACAGTATTTGGTTGAATCGTGACAAAAGTAGGAAAAAAAACCATATAATTGCCATCTAGATCTTGAGTGATTCGAGCATTAATTACTTTAGCTATCGACTTGTGGAAGAACACAACAGCCAGATTTCTGTCCTCAGGAACGAACTTCCCCTGTTCAATCAGCGATTGGGGGACATTAAACGACATCACGTGACCAGCCGGGAGCGTTTGATCCACGTTGGTAAACGTCAGTTTTCTTCTAAAGGAGTAATTATGGTTCCACCATCTAGATGCCATTGACAGTTGCCCTTTGAATCAAAAACGAGTTTTCTCGCCGAACATTATGGTATATATTACCATAATCATCAGCGGTCACTGCAACCAGTGAGTCCCCTGACCCAATATTAGAGAGGTATCGGGGTTCAAAGGAGACTGAATCTCCATCAAGAACAAACTTAACGACAGCTCTATTTGCGTCGGAGGGGTTTATGGATTGGTCATCAACATAGTCCAACATCAAAACATCCTTAGCTTGAGCATAAAGATCATCATCCACTTTGAACATGGAGTAGAGGAGGTTGTTTTCAACAGAGGAAAAACCTTCTAACTCGACAATTGAACCACTACCGATGTCCACCCGCAGCATAGATGTGTTGAGGTCCTCAAAAGACACACCATTGATCTCCCTATTTACAGTACCATTACGAACACAGAGATACATATGGTTATTCAGAATGTACGACCCGTAAATCGGCAAGAAAATGAAATCTTCGTTCACCAAACCCTTGTCTATACCCGTCACAGTCCTAATTAATTTAGCTTTCCTCAACTGAGTGTCGTAACACATCAACTGTAACGAGTATGAGTTTATGAACTGATCTGAATCATCATCAAATGAATAGAGCACATCAAACCAATAAAGGTGCTTATCCAACGGATTGTATGTAAGCGCCAATGATTGTCTGTATTGTCGTAGGTCACCTGAAATGAATAGTTGATTCTGGTGGATCAGTTCGGACCTGTTCTCAAGCAGCGGGGCGACATAGATTCCGTTCAAAGGATTGATGTAAAACAACTCATTGCCAACCTCGATTGCCCCAGGATATAGAACTAACCCGTCCTCACTAAAGGGCAGTAGGTTCTCGTTATCTGAAGGTGTCGCTGATTCGAAAACCCTTTCTTCACTGATCTCATGGACGCGAATGGAGCCACTTGCATCAAGTACGGTTACGTTACCTGAACCAACATCCCTAAAGCTCATAAAGTTGGAGTCTTCAGTAGATAGGTGATAGATGGCGTAGTTGTGTTCAATATAATCAAAGGCGTAGGGCTCTATTCCTGTTCCAGGGCTATATGGAACGATTTGTAGTTCGAACCGTTCATTCGGACTTTGATCCCAATTGAAAGTGGTATCTACGGCAACTACACCTTGGCGTATTCTGGTTCTTTGATCTGCGATGGCTAGCTCCGATGGCTCCGGACTAGTATTAACAGAGGACATCAGCTCTGAATAAATTGACCCTGGTTCTATATCTGCTCCAGATATTTGCTCCGAACCGTCAATATCAATCCCTTTGTGGGAGTGTTTTGAAATTGACATCCCGTCAATCTTCACTCCGTCCTCAACATACAGGTCACTTAAAACACTGCCGCCATCCCTTAGAATATATTGAGAGTGAGCGTCAGGTTCTTCGACCCCATCCAGTAGGGCATGTGAAGACCGATAGGGTAGGGTGTTGTCAATTGGAGAACTAAAATCTTCTTCTGATACAGAAGCCACCACATTGGAAGCCAAGAAGTTGGAAGATACAGTCTGACCAGGCCCACCCAGCTGTTCGATGTAATTGATATAGGCCGAACGGGCCTGCATTAAACCGAATAGCTTATCAGCTCTCTCTTGGTAGTTCTGATTACGACGAAGCACATCACCCAACGCCCCAGCCATGTTTGCGTTGAGTGATGCTGTCGCAGACAAAATCTCTTGTCCCAAAGTCGTCTTGGAAATATCCGAAGCGTTCTTTGGTTCCACGTCCTTCATTATTTTTGTTCTGAACTGTAATGCTGGACCCAGCACTTTAGTGTAAAACACATTGGACAAGAAACTGAAATCTTTTTTAAACCCAGTGTAAGCTATATCAAACTGTTGGTTGATGACGTTTAATTTAGCTTGAAAAACAGCCTGGTACTGTTTTGCTGTTTCGGAATTGAGTTGATCCACTTCATATTTTCCGAGCTGGTTGCGCTTTTTGTCTCTTTGCGCGAGGAAGTACCCGAGTGCCCCCGTATGCTTAAGCGCTTCTTCTGCCCAGTCTTGAAAGAGTTCGATCGTCCTGTATTCCGATGTGTCATTAATATCTCCTATATAGATGTTTAAAAATGTAGATATGTTTTTTGCTTCCTCATTGATGATGGAAGCTATATTGTAGACATCCATGGCGTTAGTTCCACCAGGATTACGGATACTTTTTTCATATTCACTTCTTACATAGCTCGCTGCACGGTGCTTCAAATTTCCAACGGTTTGATACTCTAAGAACGACACATGATTAGGGGGTGTTGATGTAGAAATTTGATTTTGAGCTTCGTGCAACCTAGTCTCTCTACTGATAGCAAGGTTATAATCCTTGAGACTATCGGCAGCTGTTGACATTGCTTCTTCGGTAGCTGTAAGGATAGCCTCCAAGAGCGCCTTCAGCTTATTAATGTCATGATAACCCAGATCCATAGCAGATCGCCCTGCTATAGGGCGAGGGGAATAATCACCTATGGTGGGCTTGTATTCGGGGGGTATCCCACTATAACTGAACTCATTCATCTAGAACATCTTTCGCTTCACATTGCGGTTGGCTCTGTTGGAGCCACCTGACATCTTTCTGTTTCTTATGATGTGGCCGCTCATGGATTTTCTCTTGCCTCTATCAGACTTTCTAATCATTTTGCCTTGATCTACAATTACCACATCTTCACTTGTTTCGTCTATTTCTTTGGATTTGTTGATTCCCACCTCAAATGAATTAATATCAATGGATATTGGTGCTTTGAACTGGCGCTTTTTAGCAAATTGAGAGAAATTCTCTGCAATAGATAGGGCAGCTAGAGCTAAAGCATCGTGTACGTGATCTGAAGCAGAGCCGCCTGCAGCGAAGATAGGCTCGCCATTGGCAGACCATCTTTCCACAATATAGGCGCTAAGCTCATCGTATAGATCTTGGTCGTGGGCCGGGAAAAGAATTCTTTCCTCTTCTATCATATCACGAAGGTTGTTGACCATCATTGATTTATATGGTCTTCTGCTCATTTCGCCTGTTCTTGGATCCCGTATCTCACTTTTGACCAAAGAGTTGATTGCCTTGACCTTCTTATGGAGGCCTGAGCTCGGATTGTCTACACCATACTTCGTCAATAGTTCATACTGGGTTTCACCATAACCCTGATCTACGTAAATGTGCTTAGGCAAAAATAGCTTGTTCAGTTCGATAATGCGGTCTACAGCAGACAGAAGAGAGTATTCCTCTGAGGTGATCTCCTCACGATAGCAGAGTCTGACTTTGTTCTGGAAATTGGGTTCAGCTCCGAACTTCCTAGGAAAGATCTCTAAAACCACAATCATCGTCCCAGCAGAGAACTTGTTCCAGTCAACTCCGATAACGTAAGTGGCATCGTGATAGTTCATATGCGGCATATAATCCCATTGTGGCTCTTCAACGAAGCATGGGTCGACAAAGCGACGAGGATAGACACCTTCAGCGTTCTCCCCAAAGTCAGCTTCAATTTCATGACTATAGCCCATGAACTTAGAGCGATAGTAGGATCGCTGTTCCTCTTCCATTTCTGTAGTCCAGAAAGGGGAAACATAAGAGGGAAACCAAAATGAAGTGAATCCCTTTGGGGGGTTAATGCACCACTCATAATAGATTTCTCTTCGTCCAGTTGGGGTGGAGGCCCCTATCAGGCGCTTCTTTTCCTTGTATTTGTCGGTCTGCTGGAGTAGGGCCATGATGGCAATGAAGTCATCTGGATGGAGATAGTCCATTTCGTCAAGAACCACCATGTCAGCTTCCTGCCCACGAACAACGTCTGCTTTGGATGCCGACTTAGCTCCAGTGGTGAATAACTTGATGGTGGACCCATTGGCAAACTTGATCTGGTGATGGGGGTTTTGGGTCTTTTTTGAGATGAAGTTCTTTGCCAGTAAAGGGGAAGCCTCTAGGTGCTCGATTGCATCAACAAAGATCTGTTCGACTTGAACTTTTCTCGGAGCAAGAACGACCACCTTGTAGTTTTTGTTCATGAAACACTTATGCAACATCTCGACGATGAGAGTGTACGTGTTGTGTGTCGGAATGAAATTCTTTGTGGCGAGATAAAGACTATTCTCAGAGTCCACCGTAATACAGCGAACGGGGCGGCTTTCGACTGGGGTTATGGAGCTGAAGTAGCGAAAATCTAGGAAATTGGCGTTCTTATTAAAATCTAATCTGTCGTTCAGGTCTTTCGTACGGAAAACTAGTTCGCTAACCGTGAATCCAACAACATTGAAAAAAGATTCGCCCTTGACGATATCTTCGATTGAATCTCTGACAATATAACCAAGGCTAGCGGCTAGCGTATGTACGTCATCAGCTAATGCCTTGATTTGGTTGGTGAAAACTATCCTAGATTTACCTTCAACAACAGCGCTGGCATCAACAAGCCCGGCTAGAAGTTCTCGTCTTTGATCCTCGGAACCAATCAGATACTCATGTGGGATATGCTTATTATCCAACACATTGAGTTTGTTCAGCTCCTGCCAAAGACCTTTTACCCAATAGTATTTATTATCTGGGTGTCTAATGACCTTGAATCCCAAGCTTTTGATATAGTCAATAACCTCTGGGTCAGATGTGGTTATCTTGTCTTCTTTGCTGAATTTGTTCCCAAGCCAATAACCCAATAGGTAAGGATGGAGAGGATACTCTTTCGCCTCGTATTGGATGGGCTTTGTTACCGGAATCCCGTAATTCTTATCGAATGTCTCCAGGATTTGCTTGACCGTTAGCGTCTCAGGGGTGTTGGTGGAATGCATCCCACGATTAATGTTATTGCGGACATGATGAGAATAGACTGTAAACTGATGATCTTCATCGGCTATAACGGTTGAGCCATCAGAAAACTTAACTTCATAGCACTGACGGTCTAATTGGGTGGGGGTCACGAAGGTTACGTTACAGGGCTTACCATTTTCGTCTAGAACCTGATCACCAACCTTAAGGTCTCCCATCCTAGTGAATCCAGCAGGAGTTGGGATCAGTTCGTCCTCGTCAAGAGCTTTACCTAGACGACGACCTGTCCGAAGGATCTTTTTCTCATGAGGGTCTCTTAGGATTAGGGCTTGATAGGCTCTTGGTTCCATGCCAAGAAAATGGCGAGCAAACAACACTGGATCTTTAGCCATGTGCAGTTGTTTCTGTTCAGCCAGGGTCACTCCACGTTTATTCAATTCTGGGGAGTGTGTGAAGGGTTCATCTACTAACAGAATAAGTTCATCTTTGGTAACCTTACGTTCAGTGACGGGATCGCCATTTGGCCACTTTAAGTGAATGAGTTTAGTGGAGAAGACGTTTTCAATTCTATCGATATCTTCAATGAAGTCCGGGTTTTGAAGCGCAATGATCTCTCTGAGTTCATCAGGGGTCTTGTTTTTTAGATTTTCTCTGAACTTGTCAGTAGAATCGTATATCACATTCATTTATGGTACCCAAGTTACATTATACTTCATTTGGTTCCCGTTGTTTACATTAACTGAAATAGCTATGCATCCCGGATGCCTCTGAGCCCAAAACGTTTCTCATGTTGAGCTGAGAATTCTGAATCGCCATTACACCTCGTTGCCTAGATGTTGCAGCTACTTCATTGTCAACGTATCGGTTTCCAAATACCGGCTTTTGAATACCGCCCTTGAACGAATTAAGCGCATCTCTGGTAAGACCAGGAACTGCTCTAGCCCATTCAAGACCCATTTTCGCAATATCTACGGCGGTCCAAGCGGCCATGGCAATATTCACACCTGGGATAGCCCAACTGGCTGCTCTTGCTGCTGCTCCAGCAGCAAATTTCGCGCCAGCCTTAGCCCCACCCTTAGCGGCCACTTTGAATGAAGCAGCGGTTATTTTTTCTCCAGCCTTTACTCCACCTAAAGCTAGGTGGCTCTCAGCCTTCATCGCCGCCTTGGAAGCTGCTTTTGCGGCTGGGCTCTTGCTCCCTGCAATCGTCTGATGGGCTTCTGCGTGAAAACCAGCTCGACTAGCCCCCTGGACATAGCCGCTTACCGCATTAGATATCGTCCCCCTGCCCGATGCCGAAATATAGCTCGCCGCCTCATTACCCGAAACAGCTCTATTTCCAATTAAGCGTCTTAGTTCTGGGTTGGTGTCTCTAATGAACTCTCCGGCACCCTTTAAGGCTGTAGCGTCAGCTCCAGCATTAAGTCTAGAAGCTGTTGATATCCTGCTGTAGGTCCCAGCGGAGAAATGGGTCTCACCTTCCCCAGGAGCCAACTTGGCCCAACGAGAATTTGGATCTACTTTTGCTGCTTTGGCCGCCTTCCCCTCGACAACTCTATTACCCATTTCGCTTAGAAAGTTAAATGGACTATACGCGCCATCTGCTCCAGTGATGTTTTTATAAGAAGAGAGTTTTGAAAGTCGGCCTGGCATATGGTTTCTAAGGCGACCACCCACTCCATTACCGGTTGCTCCCATTATCGTGTTAGAAGCCCGCCACGCATTCCAGCCCATGACCTGTTGACCAGAAGGTAGATGGTCTAGCATCCTATAGCCCAAAGGGGGCATCTCTTCAGTGCCTTGAGGGTACATCAAGGACTGACCTACTCCAGCTAAAGCCGAATCTCCTGGGTTAAAGTTAAGATCTTGAATCGCTACCATTATCCACCATTCCTCATGTTATACGCGCCGAATACAATTTGTCCCATGTCGCCGCCACCATTACTAGTCATACGTCGTTGGGATCTGGCTCCACCGTACATCGGGTTCCAATCATAACCGTCATTTTCTATAGCTCCAGACACAACATCAGAGAATCTACTCCCCGCCTCGTAGTAGGTGAAATGATTAGGGTCTTCTTCCCATGTATGGTTGAATCGATATTTATCAGCTCGTCTGTCAGACTGTAAGTTCTTCCAGCTCAAAGAGCGGTTGATGTGACCCATAGCCCTATATCTAGATGCATCCCCAGGGATCAGAGGTGGTAGGAGGATGTCTCTTAGGGGATTTAGAGGGCTACCAATGACATCGACATCAGCGTAAGGGTTTCCCAAGACCCCCTCGAAAATGGCCTGCTTCATGCCGTAAGTATCTTCGTCACCTTCAATAAGGTTTGATCGGCTAGCCGCCACACCTAATCCGACACCAGCCAGGGCTGCTACACCCTTTGGTGAACCTAGTCTTTTACCTATGCTATTTAAAAGGGCCATTTAATATGCTCCATTATACAAACTCGCGTGTCTGTTATTGCCCATCTGTGTGTGTCTTGATCTCATTGCGTATTCGTTACTGACAACACCCGTTGTCATCAGTGGGTCCACTCCCCGAGTCATATTTGCCAATTGCATGGCGCTTTCAGGAGAGAGTGGGGCGTACTGCTGATTTTCATAGGGCATCTGCTCCATTGTGGGAGCAAATTCTTGTTTATCTATATGTTTCTTAGTCAGATAGTAACCGGCCCCTAAGACAGCTGCACCGATTAATCCCTTCTTTGCGTGCTTGGCTACATTATCGTAGCCCCTCAAAAGCTTCTCTACCCCCCCTGAAGTCTTCGTTGAATCAATGTTCTTCATCGTGCTCAGTACCCAGGGTTTTCTTCTGCCTACATCGATTAAATCTTCTAGACGTTCGCCAGCTAGATCAAGGTTTTCCTTGTATTCTTGTCTGAATGCATCATCCCCAAAACGATCTAAGACCCAAGCACCAGTACGCAGAACCCCGGAATCAGAATCGAAACCCATAAAGCCGGCTCTTAAAGGTATCTTTGCTGCATCGGTCGATGTCCCTATATTAAAACTGTCAATAGCCTCATAGGCGGCTTCCCCGGCTGCCCCCTCCAACCTTGCTATACCAACACCTCTGGTGGTCGCTATTTCTTGGAAATTGTCCAGCAGATCTTGAACCCTGCTTCTATTCTTAAAGATCTCATCGAATTCTGCGTTGTCCCCTAAATCAATTCTCTCTCTCATCCAATCCACAAAGTTGGCAGCATCGGTTTCGTCCATCTTGTGAGCCAAGTTAAAGATCTTATCTCCATCAGGTTTTTCGAAGATACTGTAATCAAACATCGTCAGCTTATCTGGGTCTGTGAGCCTTGATGTAATGGCTCCAGCTTCTTCGGCCATTTCAATCAACCGTGGAGCCATGTTGATGTTGCGTCCGCCTCGGGCTATGAAGGGGGATTCGTAAGCTCTAAAGCGCGAAATCCCTAGATCGTCTGTTGTGCTTACCAACCTGCTCTCAACATCACCAAGACCCTTGATCAAGTTGTCGTATTTTGGACTAAAGGTTGGAGCAGTTGCCACAGCATGTGTGAACCAGCGTTCTTGAAGGGAGATATTTGCAAATGGCATCCCGGATTTGGCCAAACTATCCTGTAATCCTTCAAACTGATCGATATTCGGGAAAATACCTCTTTTGAATAGGGTCATCCCTCTATTCAAGAAACCTCCACCAACATCTTCTTGTCCAGCAAACCTACGGAACTTACCGAATTGAAAATAAGAATGCCAATCACCTAGCATTTCATCCGCGATTTTTCTGTTGCCCTGGGTGAGCAGGATCTCCTGCTCTAAGGGTGTCACGTCAAATTTGGCCCCAACACCATGTTTTATCATGTAATCATAGATCTCATCTGAGGTTGGTCCAGCTTGAGCCTTTAATGAGGTAAGATCTACAGCGTCGTCAGCGAACTCAATACCTCCTTCAGCTTCCATAAGTTTCGCAAAAACACGACGATCTATGTGCTCCACATTTGCGATCTTGCTAATGGGGGTCAAACCATAAGATCGTTTGACTGATGAACGCATCATCTCACTTAACCGATCTGTTCCTAATGCTGCTTGTTTCAAGGTCTTCTGGTTGAGGCTATCGAACAAAACAGAAGTTACGTACGTGTCTACGTCAGCGCTGTGAAGGGAACCGGAACCTTGGCCAAAACCGAACATGTCCATTACAGCTTGATCAGAACCAAGATCTTGTCTGACTAAATCAAAAAGGTTACTGTTAAGCATTAGGTTCTCAATTGAGAACACACTTGCCTTGCCTAGTTTCTTGAATTCGGGAGAAAGCTCTAAACCAGGTAGAGCTGTGCGTGCCATCAAAAGGGTATCTCTTATCTTGCCTTGATT
The DNA here is from genome assembly GCA_964494405.1 of uncultured Iamiaceae bacterium. Classification (GTDB taxonomy): domain Bacteria; phylum Actinomycetota; class Acidimicrobiia; order Acidimicrobiales; family SKKL01; genus Actinomarinicola. The sequence goes on along the minus strand of CAZBTQ010000001.1, from coordinate 20,016 downwards.
CAAGGTGGCGTCAGTAACTTCGTCTAATATGGCCCTGAATCCGTCTGTGTCGTCCAGGTACGCTCCGGTCCTACGCAACCCTTGGAGTATTTGATCTAGGTCGAATTGGACGTTGTGGCCAACGATATAGTCAGCTTGTTTCATCTCATCCAAAAATGGCCTTAATGAACGGACAAAGTCCGCACCAGATCCAGGTTCAGCATTTGCGAAGGCTCTACCTGTAGCAGATAACCCGTCTTCAATCACGTCTTGCATTGATTTGGTGGCAACCCCGCCTTTGCCTGCTATCCAACCTCTCTGCATCTGAGAGGTTCTAAACCGAAGATCTTTGATATTGGGAGCCCCGGCGGCCCCGACGTCTTTTGACATCCACGAAAGCTGATGTACGCCTGAGGTATTCAAAAGCCCAGCAGTTTCGGTATCGAAGACCATCATTCTTGCCCCCGGGGAAATGGGCTTACCCATTGAAGACATCATCTCTTCAATATAATCAGCCCTAAGGACATTTGCGCCCGTTTTGAGTTCCCCTGTTGCAATGTCTAATTGTGGAGTTATCTGATTGAGGATGAATGCAAGTGGGTTATATCTAGCGTCATCTGGGTCAATGGCAAGCCTGATCGGAGAGAATCCTTCATCGTTTTTCTTCAAGACTTGTCCAATCAGCCCTCCAGAAGCATCTGAGATGGAGCTACCTGCCCCTTTTAGGGATGCCTCATAAGCCCTCTGAATGTGGGGTAGCTTGATAAGGCCCATATATTCGCTCATGAGGGCTCTACGCATATCTGCAGGTAACTTATTGAGGATTGAGCCCATATTGATGGACTTGCTCGTCACCTCGATAAAGTGTTCGTCTCTAATATTACCTTTATAGAGGCCTAGAACTTTTTCTTCCCAGTCACGCAGAGACTGCATAAAATCAGAGGGGTTGATTTGATTATAGAGATCCCCATCAATCATCATCTTCCTCTTCAGGTTCTACGTCTATTATGCCAAGTTTTTTGCGAACCATATCATCTCTTGTCTTATCTTGGGCCTTCAAATCTGACAGGAGATCGGAAATGGCCAAGACTTGATCTCTTTGTACTTGACCGGCTTTCATCTTGGCTTCTCTTGAGGCAAGAAGTTGGTTCTGTAGATCTTTTTTGCGCTTAAGGATCCTGTCTTCCATCTCAACTGCCAGGTTCAGCTCGGTTTTCATGATCGGACGACCCTGATCGTCTACACCGACAGGGTTTTCCTGAGTAAAGCCTTCTTGTGCGATGATTGCTGTGGCCCGCATGTACTGGATCTCTTGATTGACCAAGGCCCTGATTTGAGATAGCTCCAACAGATCATCAGGATCAACAGCCAACTCTTCAATCAAGCTTTGGGCTAGATCCATGATGTACTTTAGTTCCAAGGGGCATTTTTTCGTATACGGAGCCCGTTTTTCCTTGTAAAGAGGACAAGACTCCCTAACAGGGCAATTAGGGCTGCAAATCATTGGAATGCCCGCAAACATGGCCTTTTTAGTTCTTAATTTGCTCCCACCTATTGAATCCAGGGCTTTTTGTTGTTGATCTGACCAATCATCGGGGTAAAGCAAATCAGGACGTAGCGATTCCACTACATCCATGAATTCAGCTTTATCTTTGGGTTCAGGTAGATTATCTCTGGACATTAGGAATTAAAACTCCCCCCACATAGAGAACGTTCTGTCTCCCTCTGTGGAATACTCCTGTAGAAAGCACATACAATTGGTGCAGATATACAAATGAATATGATGAGGATCGTCAGGGTATTTGTAAGCGAAGATCGGCTCCATACTGGCATTGCATCGTTGACACAACATATTGGCCAACCTTCTAAGACTCAAATAGCTTGCGTTGGAGGTCCGCTTGATCTTGGTTGTCTGCCATAAATGTGGTACGACTGATAACGACGTCGGCATTTACAGCATCTGAAGGGACGTATCTGGACCCTTTACAGATTTCACAGTATTGGTCCTTCTTACAGATACAGCGGTCTATGATGCCATAAGCGACAAATGACTCAGCTATATCTGACCAAGCTTCTTTATGGCTTTGTTTGATCTGTTCCTTGAACGCTCTGAGCTTCTTGGGGTCATCGGATAACAAAGTCCCTAGATCTAGGGTGTTTTTCATTATTCCGTTTATCAACAAATATACATAAGTGCTTAATTGGAAATCGTTCTGTTCATCGACGAAGTTACGCCAATGAATTTTCTTTGAAGACATAATACAACTTTCATTTACATAATTGGTCCGCGGGGCGGGGTGTAAGAATACATAGAACTTGAGCCCTTGTCGACTCCTCGGCCTGAACGGTTTTGACTAGCGACAATGCCAGTAGCCGCAACACCGCCGATCGCAGCCCCTTTTAAGTGTTGACCTTTAAGCCACGATGGGCCTCGGGAGGCTATCCTATCGAAGAGGCCATCTACCTTTTGAATAGGAGGTTTCTTTGGGGTACGAGGAGCCCGCGGTGGGGGCGCTCCCATACCGTACCTTGCTTGTGCAGCGGCTGCGGATTTACCTCTAGCTACTGGGCCACCCATTGCGGGAGTTCTAGGATTATATCCTGTTCTAGCGGGTGCGGGCCCTATAATGGGCTTAGTAGCGCCTCTCGAAGGCGGAGGTCCTATCTTCGGTTTTATGGGGCGGCGTGGGGGCGGACCTATGATGGGCTTCATAGCGCCTCTCGGAGGCGGAGTGCCTATACCTAATCTAGCGGTCGCTTCGGCCACTGATTTTGCAGTCTTTCGACCGCGGCCTAAGGTCTTTAAAATGCTCATCGTTGCTTCACCTGTCTGTCTGGCGGAAGCCCTATATTATACTTAGCCTGCAAACGTGTAGCTTCAGCCCCCTCCGCTACATTGACCCCATATTGGGGTGGGTGAGGAATTGATTGAGGCATTATTCACTCCTGATGGGTTTTTGTTTTCTTTACAGGCTTAGTAACATTGATTTTGAATATATCCTCATCAGCAACCAACTCTAAAATGGAGCCTCTGCCGACCTTCTCATCTAAAATGGTATCTGTCAGCATCGACTCAACAAGATCTCTTCGGATGACAGCCATCCCTCTAGCGCCTTCAAAAACGCTATCTGCTTGAGAGACCATGTGGTTGATGATGGCATCATCCCATTTGAAGAGGATTCCTTTGGAGGATAGTTTCTTGGCGACTTTGTCCATCTCAATGTTGGCTATTTCTTTCAGGTTGTCTTCATTGAGGTGATTGAAAACTATAACCTTGTCTATGCGGTTGACGAGTTCTGGTTTGAAGTATTTACGTACCTTTTCTAAAACAACGGCATCTACTCTATCTTTAGCCATTTTTGTTGCGGCATTGTTTCCAAAGCCCACAGATTTAGCTTGTAAGGTGGCTAAAAGCTGTTCATTACCAAGATTTGTGGTCATTATGATGATCGCATTAGTGAAATCAGCTTTGTTTCCCTTGTTGTCTAGCAAATAGCCTTCATCAAATACATTTAGGAAGACGTTCCAGAAGTCGGGGTGTGCTTTTTCCACTTCATCTAACAAAACTACTGTATTAGGGTTCTCTATCACCTTGTTTGTCAGCAAACCACCATCATCATAGCCAATGTAGCCAGCAGATGAACCTCCAAGACTGGAAGATTGATGCTTTTGTTGATATTGACCACAATCGATTCTTACTATCTGATGCTTAGTGCCATATAAATGGTTGTGAACAGCCTTGGCAAGTAGTGTTTTACCTACACCTGAAGACCCACAAGCTAAAAAAACACCTAAAGGGGTGTCCTTATCCTCTAAACCAACGATTGAACGTTTTAAATAGTCATGAATGGTGTCTATTGCAGCATCTTGACCAATGATTGTTTGCTGTAAGGCTGTCTTGATGGAGGAAAGTTTGTTCTTGGGGATCTTTTTTACAGCTGAAGGAGACTCTTCAGTCAAGACCTCTTCAAAATCTTCGTTTATGTCTTCGTTGGCAGTAAATGTTACAGGATGTTGGATTCCTGTATAGGAGATTCGTATCCATTCATCTACATCTAACCTAGGATTAAGCATAATGCTGCCATGGAATAACGACATCAAGGTGTTTTGTGCATCAGATGGATCCATCAACCTTAATTTAGGGTGGATCTCGCTCTTGAGATTAAAAACAAAATTACTAACAACATGATGCATGAATTCTTGTCTATGCATATCAGCGGCACCGTACATGAATGATTCAATGTTATCGAGTGATAGCACTTTGAACTTTACGTATGCATCTACTTCTGGATAAAAGATCTCATGTATCTTCATAGCATTGATACTATCTCCTAGACATTATGACTATAAAAGCTTTTACACCATCTTAGTAGTGTATTTCATATGCTTTCATTATATCATATGCCTATAATTACAAAAAGCAGGCGGTCATGAAGGCCAACCTGCTTTAAGGTATAGTATCCCCAAGGCACTGTGTTACGTTGCGGGGACCACCTCTACGCTGTGATAGTGGATCTTTTCTTCGAAGAAGATCCCGGAGGAGCGATCTGCAGTAGCCCGCCCGGGCTGAACAACGTGTCTTTAGGTTATCATATTTTTGAGCTCAAAATCAAGTGTTTGGCCCTAAACAGACAAATTATCTTGAAAATATTTAAATCTCTTGCTCTTATCGTAAGAAAGAGGGTCCTGGACGACTTCCTTGGACAGTACTTCCCCCGTCTTGGGGTCAGTCTTGGTGACTGTTACCGGGTTGACCTTGAAGGGTGTCTTACCAGCTTTAGCTCTATGAGATTTAACAAAGTTTCTATTGCGTTCTCTTGACATGGGACTCCAATCCTTGATACCATAGCCCTCCGATATCTTCTACATAGGGTTGGCCATCTCCAAGGAAGTCTATGTGCATCCAAAGACGAATAAGCCACGAGATATCGTCACATCTTGTTTCTAATACTTCTAGGCCGCGAATAAAATTGTGGTCTAGATCTATTTGATCATTCATAAAACCCCTAGAAAATCGTTAATCATATGTATTGAAAATACATCAGATGATAGACTATATTATAGCACATTTACCACAATGAAGGATATACATTGAAAGACATCTATGTCGATAACCCTAAGTTGAGATTGCGCCATATGCAAGCTTTTGCTGAACGTTTGAGAAGCAAACACATCCTCGGCGAAGAGGACCCCGAATTCCGTAAAGAGCTTATTTGGGTGCTGGAATGCACCAACAGAGAGATTGAAAAAGCCAAGGCTATAATGTTCATGCAGGAGCTTGGTGTATGATTGAGCTTGACCCGGAAACAGAACAAAAACTACAGCTAGCCATGGCTGCTATCAATAAGCAGTATGGCGATAACTCCATCATCCAAATAGGGAATGAAGACAAAGTAGCTTGGCCCTCCATTTCAACAGGAGCCATTACATTAGATGCTGCTTTGGGTATCGGGGGACTTCCTGTTGGACGCATCATTGAGATATACGGTGCTGAGTCATCTGGTAAGTCATCGGTAGCCCTATCTGTAGTTGCCGAAGCTCAAAAGGTTGGAAAAGTTGCTGCATACATTGATGTAGAAAGCGCCTTGGATCCCGTCTACATGAAAGCCATTGGTGTAGATCTTGATAGTCTCTTGCTCTCTCAGCCGGATTACGGTGAACAAGCCCTCAATATCGTTGAAGACCTGGTCGGAACCGGTGTGGTCGATGTCATTGTGGTCGATTCTGTTGCAGCATTGACCCCAAAGGCTGAACTGGATGGAGAGTTTGAACAACAACACGTAGGCCTTCTTCCGAGAATCATGTCCAAGGCCATGAGAAAGCTGATCTCCAAGGTCAGGGAGAACAATGTGACGCTGATCTTCATCAACCAGATAAGAGAAAAGGTCGGGGTCATATACGGCTCAAATGAAATTCAGCCCGGGGGGCGGGCCTTAAAGTTTGCCGCATCAGTCAGAATAGACGTCAGAAAAGAGGAATTTATCAAAGATGATGGAGAGATCCTCGGCATCAAGGTGAAGGCCAAGGTCGTCAAGAACAAGGTGGCTCCACCTTTCAAAGTGGCAAACTATAACATCCTCTATGGACATGGAATAGATAAAGTAGGCTGCATATTCGATATGGCTGTGGTCAAAGGGTTGATAACCAAAAAGGGTGCCTGGTTCTACTACCAGGACACAACATATGCCCAAGGCCGACAAGGCTGCATTGACAAGCTGACCGAAGACCCCGAAACACTACAGGTTTTGAAAGATACGATAGATGCTCAGTGACATTCTAGAAAAGAAGATCAAAAAAGCCCCTCATAAAGCACTCAGGGCCCCCACAGAACAAGTTACCGTCTTCGACCACAAACTAAAGAACATGGCACAAAGAATGCTATTCATCATGCATCAATGTGAAGGGGTGGGTCTAGCGGCAAACCAGATGGGTTTCACACCCTCATTGTTCGTATACAAAGACGGAACCACAAATCACGTCTGTGTGAATCCAACCTTTGTCAACCCCGATGAAGATCAGACAAAGACAGACGGCATCGAAGGCTGCCTGTCTGTCCCCGATCAGTGGCTATATGTGCCAAGATATGACTCCGTGGTCCTACGCTACCACAACCTGGCGGGGAAGCCCTTAGAACGCAAATTAGAGGGCTATGAAGCAAGGATAGTCCAACATGAGATCGCCCACCTCAATGGGGAACTCATAACAGACATCGGATACAAGAAACCCAAGGATCAAAAAGACCATGAGTCTACAGACTAGGCATCTACAACAATTGCTTGTCGACATAGAAGCCATAGAGAAGATGCTCAACGTTATGAAAGGGGAGATCAAACTACTGCAGTCAGCAGAAGATGAAGCCCCCAAGACTAAAAATCTTTTCGCAGAAAGAAACAAAATAACATGAAACTAAGAGAAGCCTCAGTAAGGGCGAAATTCCCACAAGGAACACAGTTCTATTTCCACCTAAGGGGTTACGCCTTCCAGGTATTCACACCTGACCCCTTCAAACAAGACCCCCAACTAATAGACATCTGGGTCTATAGAGGTAACAACGAATACGAAAACAACTGTCGTGATCAAAGAGCCCTAGAGACAGCGGAACTAATGAATCTAGAGATCCCTGCCAATTGGAGACAAACAGCCCAATGAAAAAAGAAGTATCACAAAACGAATTAGAAGACGTCGGTATACTACAAGAAGCCAACAGATTGTTCTTCCACCCACATGGTTATGAATTGGCCGTACAAAACAATGAACTAAAAGTCTTCGACATCATAGACGTACCAGTATCATTACCATCTACTCCAATGAGTAAGATAAAAAATCTCCATCTAAGAGCACGAAGATATGCCGAAGTCAGAAGAGATATGTTCACGACTGATCCTTGGTGGGACCAAAACAAAGTAATACAAGGCTACAAGGACTAGACGTAAAAACAAAAACTGTCAGTGACAGGAAAGAGGTCAACGACATGAATAAGCGACACTACTGCTTAGGATTGGACATAGACGGCTGCTTTTACAATCTCCCCCAGGCATTACGATCCCTTCTGGTGTCTTTGGATATACAGCCGGGAAAAACTGAAGCTGATTATCCTAATCCGGGAGTTTGGGATTTCATGACTTTGGAATGGGGGTTAAATTGGGGGCAGTATGAAGAACTTTACAATGGTTTTCCGGAATTTTTGTTTGCGGCAGCGGGGGGACCTAAAAGCTACAAGGTCGATCTTTTGGCCGAACTACAAAGAAGAGGACACAAGTTGGTCTTCATAACCAACCGTGTCCTTTCTGATCCAGATCCTGATGTTCTATCTGATAGATTGGCCCGGGCCACTGCCGCTACAGAAAAATGGTTCCACACCCACAAAGTCCCCCATGATGAAATAATCGTTACTACCAACAAAACAGAGCATCTAGAGGGATTGGATCTCTACTTAGATGACAGCTATGATAATCTAGTTAAGATTAGATCTATTAGGGAAGATTTACCCCTTGTCTTATATTCGAGGCCATATAATGAAGATCTGGGTGATGATTTTGTTCGTATTGGTAATATTTGGGATTTCTTTGATTTCGTATGTGAAATGGAAGAAGAAGTTTCGTCTTTCAGCATTGGATGAATTAGATTATTGCCCGGTTCCTGAGGAGGTTCCGGGAGTAGTAGTTCAAATATTTGATGGGGTGAACCTCACCACCAAGGAATTCAGTGCTGAGCAGATGAAAATGATTGTAGCTTTGGCCAAGTCAGAGAATAAATCCCTCTATCAAGTCATGATTGAGATAACCCCTGAAGGCGACTTAGACTAGCTTCTATCAGTGAGATCATATTTTCTGATTCTTGCGAGAGTTCTTCTAGTTGTTCTGCGAGATTTCTTGATTCTTTCAAAACTGAGTTATCAGCATGTGAAGTAGTGAAAACTTTCCTACGTTGTAACAAAGTACCATTTCCTGGGACAAAAATATAAAAGGCGATTGTAATAAGTAGTAATCACCTTCCCCCCTCTTTTAGAGGGGGGTTTTTGCTTTAT
>CAZBTQ010000001.1:0-11410 GCA_964494405.1 uncultured Iamiaceae bacterium | reverse complement strand
TTAGGATGAGGGATGGGAAGATGTTGTTTTTGGTAATAGAATGAGTATATGTAATCCTGCATAGACTCAAAGTCGCCCCCTACCCCATGGGGGCCTTATGTACCTGGAGGTACACATCATGAGCACCATCAAGACCTTCATGCGTCGGTCGGGCCGCACCAACCAGGTGGTTCGAATCAGCATGGATGTGATGGGAAAGGAGACGATGGTCACCTCGACCGTCGTCGCCCCTCCCGTGGTGAGCGATGAGAAGTTCGATCCCAAGGCCGACAAGGTCAGCGGGATCGCCATCCCGGCCTTCCTCAAGTAGGAGGGTCGCCCCTTATGGTACTAGAGCAGGTTCGATTCCTGCTAGGGGCACTCTGTAATGTGGGAGATACCCACATACAGTACGTACCTATGGAGGTACACATCATGAGCAACAACACTGCCAGCCACATCAACGCCACTCGGCTGGTGATCTCCGACACCACCATCACCCAGATGGCATCGGCCATGCTCAACGGTGAGAAGGTCCGCATCCACGTGGACGTCGAGAAGGTCATCAAGACCCTCTCGTTCATCCCGATCTCCTTGGAGGTGGAGAACGGGATGCGCACCGGGTACAACGTGAAGACCCAGGCGGGTCACACGCTGTACATCAGCGTCCCCGACACGATCCACCTGGACAGCATCACGCTGGTCAAGTAGGTCAATCACCCACCCCTTGGTAGGGCTTGGTACAGGTTCGATTCCTGTAGTGGGTACTGTGTATTAGACAATCCCGTTTAATACACTAACTGTATCTTTTGGAGGTACAATACATGCTTGCTGATCTGTTGATTTTCCTGATGGTCTTTGCGGCCATCTGGGTGTTCGTCTGGGGCTTCATGGCCCTGGTCGAGCGCTGCTACGGACGGTACTCCAGCCAGGAGTACCGGGACTACGTCATGGGCTCGTGTGCCCACTACCCTTACCGGCCCTACGACCAGGACAAGGAGGTCTGATCTGACCTGAGAGGTTGACCCCTCTGGGTTCTCCACAAGCTTTTTGGGTTTGTGGGGTTCCCAGCAATGGTCAATCCCGATTATTGCTACACGACAGGAGTACATCATGCAGTTCCTTTTCCTTTCCATCATTGAGGAGATCTACCTCCTCGCCCTGTGCGTGAAGTCCAACACCCTCCAGTGGGTGGAGGACAACACCTCCGATGATGGGTACCGCTGCCTGGGTACCACCCCCGGGTACAGCGAGTTCCGCCCCCACACCATCGAGGCCGAGCACTCCAACTACGCCCGTCTCCTCAACACCCACGCCCTGGACCTGGGGTTGGATGGCCGCTACGTCCAGTGTGGGTACAGCCCCTGCCAGAAGTGGCTCTTCCTCAGCTACGGCGATCAGGATCGGGGTACCCACCGCTACTTCACCGACGTCTACGGCTGCGGTCCCTGTGAGGCCAAGGCCTACGACGAGGAGTTCGGTGGGGGCTGGGATGACGAGTCCTCGGACGACTGGTACTCCCTGAGGGACCCCGCGTTCTTCAGCTGATTGGAGGTTCCTGGGTTGCTCATCCCTACGGGGGTGGGCTTCCCGGTATTGCCAATCCCGGCTTACCAACACCAACACAAGGAGAACACCGTGCTCACCATCGAGAACATCGTCAGCCTGTACGTCGGAGCCCTCTACACCGAGGCCGACTACGAGTGGGACAGCTACACCCTCACGGAGGAGGCCAACAACGCCTACCCCGAGGGCGAGCACCTCACCACCTACCTCGCGTGGTTCGCTGCGCACACCCCCAGCCACATCAAGCTGTGGCAGGACCTGGACTTCGGTACCCGTGCGAAGGGCATCAACGTCATCAAGTTCATGCGGGCCAATGACTCCCAGCGAGAGTACGGCCAGGTGTACGGCTACCACGACGCTGAGTGGGGTGACGAGGAGCCTTTCTAGTCAGCAGTTCCCCTTCTGACCTGATTGGAGGTTCCTGAGTTCCTCATCACCTTCGGGTGGTGGGGTTCCCAGTATGGTCAATCGACTGTACTACGAATAGAGATACTAGGAGGTATCTGAAATGCGTAAGTTCCTGCTGGTCTTCCTGGCCAGCGTCGCCGTCATGGGCTTCACGGCCTGTGACCCCAACCCGCCCACCTCTTCGGGGTGGTTGAACGACCCCAACGCCCCGGGGACCAAGACGGCCATCGTGGGTGACAGCCTGGTGGCCTACGATCCTAACTGGCCCACCTCGCAGTTGGCAACCAGCGGGCCTCTGGCTATCTGGTCCAAGTCGGGAGCCTCGTACAACGATGAGGATCCGTGGCTGGAGACCCTGACCCCGGTGCCGGATGTCCTGGTCATCGCAATGGGGGCCAACAATGCCAACAACCTCTACGGAGGTGATGGTTGGACATCCCAGGATGTGACCAATCTGCAGCACATGATCTGGGATGCCAGGCGTGCTCCGGGAGTGATCGGCTGCATCGTGTTGGTGACGGTGGCCCCGGCCCCCGACGCCCCCTCGTCGTACGTGGCACAGGCTGCCAAGGCCAATGCTCACGTCCGTCAGTTGGCTGCGTCTTCGTCGATTTACCGACTGGTCGATTGGTCGGCCTGGGTCAAGGTCCATCCGAACAGGGCTTCCTTGTTCACGGACTTCATCCACCACACCCCCGCGGGTGCCGCCTTCTACAGGGAGGCGCTAACCACAGGGGCCATGAGCTGCCCCATCAATCAGAGCTAGTTCCCCCACCACAACAGAGAGCAATACGACCTGGACATGTCGTTAAACTGTCCGTTTTTCACGTTCCAACAACAACCGTACCTGGAGGTACACTGAAATGACCATCATCAACCTGCGTCCCGTCATCGAGATCAAGGGCAACGAGATCACCGTCCTTCCCGCCCTCTGGGCCTTCCCCTTCCCCGACGCCGACCTCTCCGCGCTCAAGGGTGAGGTCATCAGCGTCCTGGAGGAGGACCTGCGGCTCGAGATCTTGGGCTACGCCGGAGTCTACGGCAACAAGATCATCGCGATCCTCCGCGACAGGGCCTTCCTGTCGGGGAACGCGAAGATCACCGTGGAGAAGTTCAACGACCACTCCGTGATGGCCCAGGTCGGAGGTGACCCCTCCGTCTTGGGTGTCGAGTGGACCGCCGCCGGGAGCGTCACCTTGGACTACGACGACCCGGCCTTGGTCAGCCTGCTCAGGGTCAGGTACATCGGGGACTACCTCCCCGCGGACAAGGTCGCCAAGAGGCTGACCACCTCCCAGGCCCGCTGGATCCGGGAGAACAACCGGAAGTGGGTCAGGGTGATCGACTACTCCTACGCCTACGGGATGGACTCGCTCGACCGCGTGGTCCGGGTGCGTCCCCCGGAGAGCGCCTACCAGCTGTACAGCATCCGCATCCATCCGGAGGAGGACATCATCAACACCTGGAAGGCCTGCATCCGGAAGGCCCCCGACGCCGGATTGGACTTCCGTACCTTCGTCTGGGCCGACATCGTGTCGGTCTGCATCTGACCCTAAGGAGAATCATGACCTACTTCAACACGACGATCTACTACCTCGCCCAGGACAAGATCACCTGGGCCTACCTGGAGCCCAAGTTCACCCAGAACTGGCTGGACCCGGCCATCTTCCCCGTGAAGGTGAGCTTCAACCACAAGTACCTCCACCAGAACTGGCTGGAGGACCTGTTCACCGTGCTGAACTTCGAACGGCACGACTTCGACGAGGATGAGCAGGAGGCTTGGGGGATCGCGGTCAAGTACGGATTCGACCCCGAGGCCATCAACTTGATCACCAACACCTACCAGGTGATGTACGGGGAGGGCAACCCGATGGCGAGCCCGATCCCCCGGTCCCTCAGCGTGGGAGACATCATCGTCACCCGCAACAGCAAGTGGGGAGCGGTCAACCAGTGCCGCCCCATCGGCTGGGAGAGGCTGGAGAGGTGAGGCTGTTCGACATCACCCCGTTCCAGGGCAAGGTCATCCCCACCAGGTACCGTCTGAGCGGTGCCCAGGGGGTGGCCCACAGCCGCTGCATCCTGGATGCGACGGCCCCCGATGCCGACCTCTGGGCCTTCGTCCAGAAGTTGGCCGACATCGACCACGACCTGAGCAAGGAGGACAGCTAGGCATACAAAGAAGGCGGTAGGAATACCTTATTGTCTTAGTCTACGAGCGCAAGTGATTGGGGGCTTCTAAACCCACGGCCTCCGCACTTGCGTTCGTAGGCTCCGATATTTAAGGGTGTTACGTCCCTTAACCGAAAACCTACGGGTTGTGGTTGAGGGTGTGGTTCACTTCCAGTTCTGTTCTGGTGATAGAACTGGGATCTGTACTCAGTTGGAGAGATTCTTTGACTGGGGTCACGCTACAGAAGGGTTAGTTTGCTGATGTTGAAGAATGAGTTCACTGTGTTCGTTTGCCCGGAGAGCCGGGGTCGGTACATGATTGTCGGCACGGGAGCCCGCTCTATGGTCCCTCAGACGGCCGTGGAGCAGGACGCCGGGTCCTTCCGCCCGCACTTCCTGATGGCCGCCCGTGAGCGGTTCGAGGCCGAGACCGGTCAGAGCTTGGTCCTGGAGTTCCTCTTCCAGCGCCTGGACACCGAGGGCCTCTCGGACAACTTCCAGGGCTGGGAGGAGGACCGGTACGGTGCCGCCTCCTGGGTCTCGATGGGCTCCCGCCGGTTGGTCAACGCCACCGTGACCGTCGATGGCGAGAAGCAGGGATGGGGTAGCCTCTTCGACGTCCTCGGTCTGGAGTTCCGGCCCGGGAACAAGGGATTCAAGCGGTTGAATGAACTCACCCGCCCCTCCCGCATCTGGACGGAGACCGAGCCCCGCATGCTGTGCGTCTCCGACGTCGATGACGACCGCTTCGCTGATGAGGCCCTCTACGATGGGGCGATCATCATGAGGCGGTCCTGGGCCGTGGAGTCCGTGGCCAACGTGCTGGACTTCCACGACCGCATCATCTTGATGCACCGTCTGCGGAACGGTGAGATCGGTCGGGCGGAGACCTTCCGCTGCCTCACCGAGTTCGGCCTCATCAAGGGTCACGCCATCATCGTCGATGACGAGATCCTCGACGCCCACTGGGGTGAGGAGTTCGACCTCGTCTTGCACGAGACGAACATCAAGACCGAGTTGCGTTTCAACACCGAGCGCTACTTCACGACCTGGGAGCCGCTCAAGGCCACGGGTGAGGTCAGCCACGATTTCCAGACCAAGAGCTGGATGAAGAACTTCCTCGATCGGCCCGCGGAGCAGAAGGCTCTACAGACCGGCCTCCTCGATGAGGTCACCGTGGCGATGGCCAACGGGGAGATCCCCGAGTGGGCGCTGTTCAACCCGGACCCCTACCTGCGGTCCCGTCCCCGTACGGACCCCTGGGGTGAGGAGCGTGACCCCCACGCCAACGAGGTTCTCGCCCGGAACTGGCTCCGCATCGGGGCCTCCGGCGTGGACATCCGGTCCTCCGCCACGGTCATCTCCCTGATGGCCCGTGGTGTGATCAACCACGTGGAGTCCAGGGTCAAGCCGCCCCGGATCACCCGGGAGGACCCGTACCCGGATCCCCACCCGGACACCCAGCCGTGGAGCCCGGCTCCCTGGGCCACCTACGGCTACGTCGTGAGCCGTAGCGTCCTGGAGGACCTCGGAGGTCTGTCCTTCGACTACGGATCGGAAACCATCTTCTTCGATCCCAAGACCGAGAGCCTGGTCGTCCCGGATGCCTGGTACAAGGCGAACTACGAGAACCACGGTGGTTTCGACCAGGATGACCGCTTCCCCCTGGCGCTCCGGTACCACCCCGAGTGGAACTGCCTGGTCCTGGTGCTATGGCGCCAGCCCAACACCCTGGGCGAGTGGTCGATGGTCCGGGATTTCGATCCCTACAGCTTCGGGTGGAAGAACACCCTGGGTGACATCCCCAGCCTCGATCTGGGGTTCCAGCCGCCCCAGAAGCAGGTCACGATCCCCGGTGGCACAGGCCTGGAGAACTACTCCGAGCCCACCCTCCCGGAGCCCCAGTGGAAGTGGGGGAGTGAGTACCGCATCGCCGATGCCCGTGAGAGCATCGAGGTCGCGTTCCTCAACCTCTCCTCCGGTGGTGTCGGGGGCTACATGAACGCCCTCATGGTCGCCAACGACCTGGGGATCAGCGTGAACGCCCACGCCACCCCCGAGCAGGTGGTCGACATCTGCCAGGCCACCCCCTACCGGGAGTTCTTCCAGACCACCGACGAGAACGGTGTCGTCAGGCCGTTCCACCAAGATCAGGTCCGGAAGATGTGGAAGACCATGGCCGTGGAGGGCGGCCGTCTGGACAAGTTGCTCTGGGCGACCAAGGTCCCCGAGAACTACAAGGGGGCCTTCGAGTTGCGGAACGGACACCTGTTCCAGGGGTACTCCCACGCCTTGAAGTCCATCAACGACTTCAAGATCACCACCCGGGCACTCGGCCTCCAGTTGAGGAACGCCAACGCGTTGGAGATCATCTCCCACGTGGAGTTCTCCGACACCGAGCAGAAGGTGGCCAAGCAGGCCATCGCGTGGTTCGGCAAGGCCATGGCCAAGATCGCTCGCGAGAACGATCTCGGCATCGTCCACGAGGGAGAGAGCCCGTACCGCAAGGCCTCGGGTTCGTTGGCCACCAAGATCCTCAAGACGTTCGCCACCGACTACGGTGTCGATCGGGATCGGCTCTACTCCCAGATGCTGGCCATCTACGCGGAGTGCTTGCGGCCCACCCAGAACATGCCGTACGGCCAGCCGGACAACCTCCTGTTCAGCCCGCCCCCGTCCAACCGAACCGGCATGCTGGATCTCATGCTGGAAGCCCTGGTCCACTACGGTGTGGCCAACGATGTCCAGTTGCTCCGGTTCGGGTTCCACACCCAAACCTTCGATCGGCTGGATGTCTCCGAGGGACTGCCCTCCGACGCTTCCCAGAGTGAGTTCATGCTCATGCTGGGGACCCCGGACCAGTCCATGCTGAACCAGATGTTCGCCATCTGGGCTGAAGCAGACTCGGAGAAGGAGGCCATGGAAGCGGTCAGGCTCATCGCCCTGTCCGAGGCCTACAGCGAGTGATTGCTGCTTTCATCCTTGTCCCCCACTTCCAGGGGGATAAAGGATGAAGGTTCATTCATCAACAGGAAGGAGATGCCCATGCAGTGCTTCTACTGCAAGGGTGACAGCCACTACATGCTCAACGGCGAGCAGGTGGCCACTGAGGTGGAGGGAGCCGAGGCGGTCCCCGTCACCGTGGAAGGTGTGAAGGCGTGCGCCTCACTCCAGGGGAAGGCCATCAAGGCCAGCACCCCCAGCCGCGGCCTCAACCGGGACGCCCCCGCGACCAAGGTCGTCTGCGGATCCTGCAAGGGATACCACCAGACCCTCGGCGAGGTGGCAGACTGCTCGGCGGACCCCCGCTGGGCGCCCCGAACCCGTCACGGTGTCATCAAGGAGGCCGCTCGCAAGGCGATCTCCGGTGACGACGAGGTCCGCCTCATCTGGTCCGGGAAGAAGTTCCGGGCCGTCGGGATCCAGGGGGACATCATCTCCCTGAAGACCGGTGGAAAGGAGCCGAAGCAGGTCCACGTCCGGGACCTCGCTCTGACCACCTGGTGACTTGAGGGTGCGTGCTCTCTAGATCACCCACTACATGGTCCCGCTCTTGGGGGACGATCATCGGTTCAAATCCGACATGTAGTGCCACTCCCTACTCCAAGGAGACTAAATTGGAGTTCACCAAGAAGTCCATCAAGATGGTGTTTCGCTTCAGCATGTGGAGCATCATCTTGATCGTTCTGTGGCTGGCCCTGTCGGTCACAGCGGCTGTCGTCAAGCCGGGAAAGCCCCAGGCTGGCGACAACTACCACCCCGTCATCCACGAGTTGGATGGCACCGAAATCAACATCAACCCCAACACTGATACTGGAGTGTCATCACCATGAAGACCACCAAGTTCCGCAGCAACGTCAACGCGACCCTGTTCACGATCGGGGCCGCCACCAACCCCGTCCGCAAGGCCGTCCGCAACGCCGGGGAGAAGGTCCAGGACACCTACCGGGAGAACCGGGAGATGTACTTCACCAAGAAGATGATGAACCTCGTGATGGAGTGCTCGGACGGGTGCGCCCCGGCCGCCCTCCTGGCCCACAGCCCCGAGGGGCCGGAGTTCACCTCGGAGGGGTACCTGCCCGTCTGCGACGCCCACCTGATCGCGGTCAACGACATCCGCGCCGCCAACGGCCTGGGGCCCATCGACCCCGAGCGCGCCAAGGTCCTCATCCCCATCCCCGACGACCACATCGAGATCGTCGAAGAAGCCTGATCATGCTCATCATGGACAAGCTCGACCTGATGAAGGCCCGGGTCTTCACCAAGAAGTCCGACCTCCACTACCTGGAGTGGATCGAGATCAGCATGGAGTTGGCCGAGAAGGCCATCCAGGAGAACAGCACCTTCGGGCTCGAGACCGCCGGGAGCCACATCACCCACGCCCGGGACAAGCTGCGCAGCCTCACGCAGACCACCACCAACCCCCGGTTGAGGGACCTCTGCTTCGAGTTCATGGAGGTGTTGTGGACATGGCGGGCCTACACCTGGACCACCTACGTGGACACCTCGACCATCCACGAGCACTTCGGCCACATCCTGGATGCCTGGCACACCTTCAAGGAGAAGACATGCTCCTGACCATGGGCGTCATCATCGGTCTGTCCTCGACCCTGGCGGAGATCAAACTGGTCTCCTCCATCAAGTTCGTGGACAAGGCCTACACCAACGGCGCCCTCGGGGTCCCCGGCGAGGTCTGGAACTTCATCGGTTCCTTCCTCCTGGCGGCCCTGATGGGCATGGTGTTCGGCGCCAACGGTGTCGTCATCATGCTCGGTGGTGCTGTCGGCACTGCCACCTCCGCTGGGTACTTCTGGGCCAAGAGGGTCCTGAACGCCCAGGGGTGGGACTGGCCCCGCTTCAAGGCCTCTTCGGAGACCGGAGTTCAGCAGGCTCTCTACTGGGGGGCCCAGATCTGGCGAGTGATCGTCTTCCTCGTGAAGGTCATCACCGCCCCGTTCCGCGCTGCCGATTGGGTCAAGCGATCCATCGACAACACCAAGAACAGCCTCAAGGAGGCTTCATGAGCATCCAGAACATCCGGGGTGTGGAGGTCTACGTCGTGGACTTCAACGTCATGCCCACCCTCCCGATCACCGGGGAGGGTGAGGAGCGGGCCTACGCCCAGGCCCTCACCTCCGCCATCGCTTCCGGGCTGATCGCCAAGCCCGGCAAGTACGGCATCGAGCTCACCTACCAGATCTACACCATCAACGAGGAGGAGACCTCGTGAACAAGACCGAGACCATCAACGAGCAGATCAACCAAATGCTCATCGAGAACGGGATCCAGGTCACCCCCCAGCACCGCCTCTGGGCTATGGAGGGACTCCTGGAGGCCTGGGAGGAGGACCCCGAGAACAGCATGGAGAAGTCCCTCTGGCTCATGTTCCTCCAGCTGGAGATCGCCAGGCTCAAGATCCAGACCCACGACTACGAGGCCAAGAAGGCCTCCAAGAAGCGGCTCCTACCCTGGAAGGTCATCTGATGCCCACTCCGGCATCGATCACCTACTGGGACGGCGAGATCGGCAACACCGAGACTGTCGATTGTCTCCTGGATAGCAAGGACCAGGCCCCCGAGGCCATCCGAGACATCCTCGGACACGAAGCGTTCATCATCACCGACATCCGCATCAAGCGAGAGCCCCTGGGAGCAATCCTAGGAGATCTCATCAGCCACCTCATGAGAGGAACACCACAGCCATGAAGATCAACGACATCGCGAGCAAGGGGAAGGCGTTCAAGACGCGCTTCCTCTTGTTCATGCGTCGCCTGCCCCGGGCGATGCGCCGCAACCTCCGGGCCCTCGGGACGGACCAGGCCCGCTGGATCTACTCCTTCGCGGTCACCTTCATCGGGTGGTTCCTGCTGGGATTCACCACCCTCTGGCTCTTCGGACCGCTGCTCCTCAGCGTGCTCGTCGTGTACACGGCGCTCTTCGTGGTCGTGGCGTACCTGTTCTCCATGATCGCCCAGGCGATCGCCCCGAACACGCCCCTGTACAAGACCGCCAACGAGGACGTCGCGAAGATGGACCTCGGACGGGTGAACCTCCAGGACTACTTCATCGGGGCCAAGGCGTGAAGAACAAGATCGCGTCCCTCATCGCCATCATCGCCGTCACCCTCGGGCTGGCGGCGTGCTACCCCATGCACCCCGAGCGGTGCAACAAGGCCATCATCGTCATCGACGGGCAGAGCTACGTCTCCTGCCAGTCGGGGCTGCGACCCCTCCACACCTTCAAGGAGGTCCGCCGCTAGATTGGTTTCCCAGATAGAGGGAGAGGGCCAAGTGCTCTCTCTTTCTCTAACATGTGTGTTACCTCCAGGTAAAGAGCCCGGGGTCATCTGCTTTGTCTCAGCGTGGAGATGAAGTGGGTGATTCCGGGTTTCTTTATTTATGTCATCGCCTTAGCCGCCGAAGGCGGCGTCCCCCCTTGGGGGGGCTAGGGGGGGGAGAGGAGAAAGAATTTGAGTTGGATATGGGCCGAAGAGAAGAATAATACTGAAGTACCAAAGTATCTGATCACCTTAGCGGCAACATATAGAAGGACCGCAAATAGACTCATAGATAAGAAGAAGACCTCAGATTGAATCTTTCTCTGGGGCAGTCAAGGCTATGTGTGTGGATTCTCCCCCATCCCTCTCCTCACATGTATCCTTGGCTGTCTCAGACAGAGATTTAGTCTTAGCCCTATGGGCCTTTAGGCGGCAACTATCATTACAGTACTTCCGAGCTCGACTCTCTTTCCATAGATGTTTCTTCCCGCAGAACAAACATTCAAAGAAGAGATCAACGGTATTAGGCACCCATCTTCGGTTGTATTCAGGTCTCATAAATACTCTAGTAACAACCACCTGAACGTTTACAACTAAGCACAAGTGTTACATCATCAGCATAAGTGCAATACCTGTACCTTAAGTATAAAACCGTTTCATCCCACACCCCCTAATACCAGCTTTCTAACTTCTCAGGGCCTGTTCTCCTTCTATCTGGGTTGCCCCCAAAAACCAATCATTCTAATACAAATGCTGCCACCTATAAAACAAATAAACCCTCCACCAAGGCCCTTATAGAGGGGCAGTAAGATAGAAGTAGAAGAGACAAACAAACCCCCTAAGGCTATAACAAAACCCCCGGTGAGAAACCTCTAGCATATACAAACTCCCTGGTAGGGATATGTTTATGGAAGGTAGAACATTAAAGAGGGCTGCTAGTAGGAAAAGACTTGGTGACCGATAGTGTTTGTTGTGGTCCCTGATATAGAACATATATAGAACATATATAGAA